>NZ_CP155729.1:2408742-2709363 GCF_039724765.1 Sagittula stellata E-37
ACGAATAGCCGTCGTCGATCAGCGCATCGCGGTGCGTCTCGACGAGGGTCTTGTCGTTCTGATCCTGCGCCGCGGCTTCCTGCTGTTCCAGCACCGCAACCGCATCCATGATGACCTGCGGGTTGTCCATCAGGTAGTCGCGCACGGCCTGACCGAACGCGGTCTTCTGGTCGTCGCTCATGGCACCGAAGTCGAGCGTGTCCTGTGCCGAGGCGGGGGCCGCGGCAAGGCACATCACGGCGGCGCCGGCTTTGAGAAGGGTTCGTGTCATGGGGCTCTCCGTTATGGTGTTGTCTCGTTATGCACTTACCGGCGCTTTGCCTGCTTGGCGGCACTTAGCACATCCTGCGCGCGCTGCCACGGGGCGGAACCGCGCGGCAGTTGATCGGCGGCGCGGCGCGCGTGCAATTCGGCATCCTCCAGCCGTCCAAGCAAGGCATACCGTTCCGCGGTCGCCAGCGAGGCCATCGCGTTGTTGCCGAGTTTCGCGTAGGTCACGCCGAGGTCGCGCAGCACGCCGGGGTCCGAGAAGTCGCGTCCTCGCGCAGCCTCCAGCGCCTTGAGCGCGCCACGCGGATCGCCCGCGGCCAACCGGGCGCGCCCCAGCCCGCCAAGGATCAGCGGTTCGCGCGGGGCGCGGCTGGCGGCCGCCTCGTAGACCTGAACGGCGGGACCGAACCGGCGGGATTCGAGCAGGATCTGGCCCTTGAGGTCCAGCAGGAACGGGTCCCCGGGCCGGGTCGCAATGGCGCCATCGATGGCGGCCAGCGCCTTCTTCAGGTTCGACTGACGGTGCCAGGCCACGGCTTCCTGCATCAGCCGCACGTCCTTGTAGGGCACAGACCCGCTGCGCCGCAGGGTCCAGGACGGCGCGCGCTTGAAGGCGCTCAGCTTGCCCCTGGCGCGGGCGAACCAGTATTCGCCTTCGGGCGAACGTTTGCCGGGACCGGCGGCGACGGCCAGCGCCTCCAAAGCGCGCAGGCGGTCGCGGGACAGCGGATGGGTGACTGCGTAGGGGTCGAGCCGGGATTCGGCGAGCGAGACCTGATTGGCGAAGATCCTGATGACCTCCACCGCGCCTTGCGGGTCGAGGCCCGCGCGCTTGAGGTATCTGATGGAAGCAATGTCGGCGGAGCTTTCCTCGGCCCTCGTGTGGCTGAAAAGGCGGCGTTGAGCGGAGCTTTGGGATCCGAAGGCGATGCCCGCGGCCAGACTGGGATCGGCGCCCGCCAATCCCGTGGCCAGGGCCAGCAGCATGCCCATCCCGGCGGCGCTGCGCGCGCTGCGCATGTTGCCCAGACGGCGCGTGATGTGTCCGTTGGCGATATGCGCGGCCTCATGCGCGATCACTGCCTGCAGCGCGGCGGCGCTCTCGACCTTCATGATAAGGCCCGAATGCAGGAAGATATGGCGGGCGTCGGCCACGAAAGCGTTGAGCGAATTGTCATCGAGCACGACGATCTGCACCTGGCTCGGGCTAAGACCGGCGGCTGTCAGGATCGGCGCAGCCAGTTGTCCCAACGCGTACTCCATATCCGCGTCGCGCAGGAAAGTCGCTGCGCGCACCGGCTGCGCCAGGAAAAGGGTCGCCGCAAGCAGCACGGCCATCGCTCGGGTTAGGATCATTGACGTCTCGCAGGTCGCAGCCGTAAGCCTCGGGTTCGAACGGCAGACTAGAGAGGCAGGCATGCGGAGTTCAAGACGCGGTGACGTCGATCCCTTTATCGTGATGGACGTCATGGAGGCGGCGCGCGCCCGCGAAGCGGAGGGAAAACGGGTGATCCACTTGGAGGTCGGCCAGCCCGGCACTCCGGCGCCACGCCATGCACGCGAGGCCCTGGGGCGTGCGCTGGAAAGCCATTCCCTGGGATATACCGTGGCGCTTGGCCTTCCGGAACTTCGCGCCCGCATCGCGCGGCTTTACGGCGAATGGTACGACCTCGACCTCGATCCGGGGCGCGTGGTGGTGACGTCCGGTTCGTCCGGCGGCTTCATCCTCGCCTTTACCGCGCTGTTCGACGCGGGCGAACGGGTGGCGCTCGGCGCGCCGGGTTACCCGTCCTACCGCCAGATCCTGAAGTCGCTTGACCTTGTGCCGCTGGAGGTGCAGACCGCCCCGGCCAACCGGTATCAACCTGTGCCCTCGGACCTGCGCGGGCAGGAGTTCGAAGGGCTGATGGTCGCCTCACCGGCCAATCCCACCGGGACCATGCTGGACCGGCAGGCGCTGTCGGAGCTGATCGATGTGACGGCAGAGAAAGGCGCGGCTTTCCTGTCGGACGAGATCTACCACGGCATCGAATACGACCGAAAGGCGGTCAGCGCGCTGGAGATTAGCGACGACGTTGTGGTCATCAACTCGTTCTCGAAGTTCTTTTCAATGACTGGGTGGCGGGTTGGCTGGCTGGTCGTGCCCGAAGACAATGTGCGGCAGGTGGAGCGGCTGGCGCAGAACCTTTTCATCTGTGCGCCCCATGCGGCGCAGGTCGCGGCGCTGGCTGCCATGGATGCGCAGGACGAAACCGAAGCCAACCTCGCCGTCTACACCCGGAACCGGGCGCTGATGATGACCGGCCTGCCGGACGCAGGATTTGACCGGATCGCGCCGCCGGACGGCGCGTTCTATGTCTACGCCGACGTCAGCGACCTGACCGATGACAGCCGCGCCTTTGCGCAGGAGATCCTCGACGGTGCGGGTGTCGCGGTAACGCCGGGGCTGGACTTCGACCCGCAGCGCGGCAGCGGCACGCTACGCTTTTCCTATGCGGGCAGCACGGCTGACATCGAGGAAGGGCTGGCGCGGCTCAAGGCGTTCATGGCACGGCGCGCATCGTGATCGCACGGGGCTGGGCGAAAGGCCGCGCACCTGCTAGATTTGGCCGCAACGAGAACCCGCAAAGCGGGCCCGCCAATCGGGAAAGAGCAGCCATGCACAGGATCTTCGCGTTTCTCATCGCCATGCTCTGCGTCGCGCCCGCAGCGGCGCAGCAGCAGGAGGAAAGCTCCGGCCTTGCGCGCTATGAGGGGGGCGGGTTCACCGACCGGCGGTTCGGCGGCACGACGGAACTGTCATTGGACCTGAGCCAGGGCGTGCCCTGGCGGCTGTTCACTGTCGCCGATCCGCTGCGGCTGGTCATCGACTTCCGCGAGGTCGACTGGGAGGGTGCCACACCGGGCGGTCTGGACGCCTCCAGGCGGATCGGCGCGGTGCGCGTGGGCAGTTTCCGACCCGGCTGGTCGCGCATGGTCGCCGACCTGGCAGAGCCGCTGTCGGTCGACACGGCAAGCCTCACGGTGTCAAAGGACGGTGGCAGCGCGCAGCTCACGGTCATCCTGTCGCCAACGGATGCGGCCTCCTTCGCGGCGAAGGCTGGCGTGCCGCGCGATCCGGGCTGGGATCAGCTGCGACCCAAGGCGCGCCGCCCGGCGCCGCAAGCGCCCGGTGCGCCGCTGATCATCGTGCTGGACCCGGGGCATGGCGGCATCGACCCGGGCGCGGAACGGGCAGGGGTTAAGGAAGCCGACCTCGTCCTGCAGTTCGGACGTGAACTCAGGGACGTGTTGCTGCGCTCCGGGAATTACGATGTGCGGCTGACGCGGAATTCAGACGTTTTCGTATCGCTCGAAGGCCGTGTCGCGGCGGCGCATGACGCGGGCGCCGACGTTTTCATCTCGCTCCACGCCGATGCGCTGGAGGGCGGCGGCGCGAAGGGGGCGGCGGTCTACACACTGGCGGAAGACGCCTCGGACGCGGCCTCCGCCGCGCTGGCAGAACGGCACGACAGGGACGATCTCCTGTCCGGCATCGACCTGTCCGGGTCCGACGACCGCGTGGCGCAGGTGCTGCTGGACCTCGCACGCCAGGACAACACCCCGCGCAGCCAGGCACTGGCGAAGAACCTCGTCGCGGGGATCCGCAACAACGATGGCAAGGTCCACAAGGACCCATTGCGGCAAGCGGCCTTTTCGGTTCTGAAATCCGCGGACATCCCTTCGGTACTGGTGGAACTCGGGTTCCTGTCCTCCCAGCAGGATCTGATGAACCTGCAGGATCCGGCGTGGCGCGCGGGCATGGCGGCGGGTATCCGCGACGGGCTGGCCCAATGGCTGATCGAGGACAAGGCCCTGTCGCGCCTGCGCCGGCAATAACACGCGCATTCAAAAGCTTGGGCGGAGCGGCGCTGTTCGCAACAGGGATGTGTTTTGACCGGCGCTGCGTTACAGTATATGCGACGGTTTGAAATCGAGCACTTGCCACAAGGGGCCACGCGTGACGCGGTTCATCTTCTCTTTCTTCGGCGGCATTTTCGCAGTGGTGACCATGGGCACCATGATGATCGCGCTGACCATCGGCGCGATCTTCTGGATGTATGGGCGGGACCTGCCCAGCCACGAACACCTGGCGCAATACACGCCGCCGACGATCAGCCGGATCTACTCGCAAGAGGGCCGCGTGATCGACGAGTTCGCGCAGGAACGTCGGCTTTTTACGCCTGCGAACGAGATCCCAGACCTCGTGAAGAACGCGTTCATCTCGGCCGAGGACAAGAACTTCTACACGCACCAGGGCTATGACGTGCGCGGCATCGTTGCGGCGGGCGTACAGGCTGTGCAGTCCGGCGGGCGCGATGTGCGCGGCGCCTCGACGATCACGCAGCAGGTGATGAAGAACTTCCTCCTGTCCGGTGACCGCCGGGCAGAGCGGAAGATCAAGGAGATCATCCTCGCTTCACGCGTGGAGGGGGCGCTCGACAAGGACAAGATCCTTGAGCTGTACCTGAACGAGATCTTCCTCGGGCAGAACTCCTTCGGTGTGACCGCCGCGGCCCAGACCTATTTCAACAAGACCCTGTCCGAGCTTGAGCCGCATGAGGCCGCCATGCTCGCCTCCATGCCGAAGGCGCCTTCCGACTATCATCCGGTGCGCCGGAAGGAGCGGCTGACCCAGCGCCGCGACTTCGTTCTGAAGGAGATGTACGAGAACGGCTACATCGACAAGGCGACGTACGAGCACGAGGTCAAGCAACCGCTGCGCTCCGTTCAGAACGGCGACTTCGAACCCTACAACCAGGCGCTGCCGCCGCGGGATTACTTCACCGATGAAATCCGCCGCCAGTTGAGCCGCGACTTCGGCGAAGATCAGTTCTTTTCCGGCGGTTATTCCGTCCGCGCGACGCTCGACCCTGAGATGCAGACCGAGGCGGCCCATGCGCTCCAGCGTGCGCTGGAGCAGTATGACCGGGGGCTGGGCCGCTGGCGCGGCACCGGCAAGAAAATCGATGCGGGTCTGCTGGGGGATGAGGCGGCCTGGCGCGAGGCGCTGGCCGGGGTGCGCGTGACGCGCGATGTCACGCTGGAAAGCAAATGGCGCGTGGCCGTTGTCCGCGAGGTGCGCGAGAACTCTCTGCTGATCGGGATCGAGGATGTGCCGCTGGACGACCCGCGGGGCATGGAAGTGCCGCGTTCGGACACCGATTGGTTCACCGGCAACCTGTTCGAGAACTTCGAGCCGGGCGATGTGATCCACGTGCGCGAGATGACGGAGGACGCTTCCGGCAACTTCATCCGCTGGACGCTGCGGCAGGTGCCGAAGGTGCAGGGCGGGTTCATGGCGATGGACGTGAACACCGGGCGCGTGATCGCGATGCAGGGCGGGTTCAGCTATCAGAACTCCGTCTTCAACCGCGCGACACAGGCGAAACGTCAGCCGGGGTCCTCGTTCAAGCCGTTCGTCTACGCGGCGGCGCTGGACAGCGGCTATACGCCGGCGACCATCGTGGTCGACGCGCCGATCGAGATCGACACGCCGCAGGGCGTCTGGCGTCCGAAGAACGCGTCGAACCAGTTCTACGGTCCGACCCCTTTGCGCACCGGGATCGAACGGTCGCGGAACCTGATGACCATCCGCCTCGCGCAGGAGGTCGGTATGGACGTCGTTGCGAATTATGCCGAAAAGTTCGGGGTTTACGACAACATGGGCCGGGTTCTGGCCAACGCGCTCGGCGCCGATGAGACGACGTTGATGCGGATGATCTCGGCCTATGCGATGTTCGCCAACGGCGGCGAACGGGTGGAACCCACGCTGGTCGACCGGGTGCAGGATCGCTACGGCAACACGGTCTACAGCCATGATGCCGCGCAGGGGAACCGGCGGGTCTGTGTGGACTGTGCCGACCCGAACATTCCGCCGGGGCGGAGCCCGCGGATCGTCAATGACCGGGAGCGGATCATGGACGCGATCACCGCCTACCAGCTGACCTCGATGATGCAGGGCGTGGTCGAGCGCGGGACGGCGTCGCGCACGGTAAACCTGCCGGTGCCCACGGCGGGCAAGACCGGCACGACCAACGATGCGAAGGACGTCTGGTTCATCGGCTTCACCTCGAACATCGTGGCGGGCTGCTACATCGGCTACGACCAGCCGCGCAGCCTGGGCCGTGGCGCGTCGGGCGGCGGGTTCTGTGGCCCGGTGTTCACCCAGTTCATGCAGAAGGCCGTCAAGAAATACGGCGGCGGACCCTTCAAGGTCCCGGAAACATGCAACTTTGTGAACATCGACCGTTTCTCGGGCGCGCGTCTTGGCGCGGGCGCATCGGGTCCGAACGTCGTGGCCGAGTGTTTCCGTGAGGACGATCTGCTGAACGGTGTCTGGGGCATTCAGCTGGACGGCGGCTTTGCGATTTCCGGCAGTTTCGACCTGATCCGCCCCGAAGGCGGGTCGGTCGCGCGGGAGGTTACGACATCGACCGGCCGCAAGGCCGTGGTGGGTCCGAAGGCCGGGTTCGGCACGCTGTCGTCGGGCGGCCTGTACTGAGGGATCGCAGGCGACACGCTTAACCCTTCGGGTTGGGCATCCGGGTAAACGGAGCGCGCGTTGGGGTTAACCCGGCGCGCGCTTCGCCTATCTGGGGGTGTCGAAACCCGCACTACAGGGGGATTCATCCGATCTTTACGACGATGACCGCGCCGTTACCGGTGAACCGGCCGGTTCGACCCCTCCAACCGGCCGGTTGGTAACCTTTTGCCGAGGCCCGCGCGTGACGCAGCGTCAGAAAGGATTAATCCGTCAGAATTCAACTTCGAGCTCGACGATGGCTTCGGGTTCGGCCAGCGCGGCATCGGTCCATTCGCGCATCAGGTCCCAGCCGAGGACATGATCGGCATAGGTCTGAAGCGTCGTGTCGAGCGCGACGGAGTAGGTGCGGAACCGGGTGCAGACCGGCGCGTACATTGCATCGGCCACGGTCGGCCTTTCCCCGAACAGGAACGGCCCGCTGCCGGTATCCAGGCATTCTTGCCAGATCGTCTTGACCCGCTCGATGTCGGGACGCGCGCCCGAGAAGACCTTGAACGCGGCGTGCCGCGACTTCAGGTTCATCGGCAGCGCGGAGCGCAGGTTGTGGAAACCGGAGTGCATCTCGCCCGAGATGGCCCGGCAATGCGCGCGATGCACCGGATCTTCGGGGAAAAGGCCGGCTTTCGGGAAAGTCTCGTTCAGGTACTCGGCGATGGCGAGCGTGTCCCAGACCGCGATCTTGCCGTGTTCCAGCCGTGGAACGCGGACCGATGGCGACAGCAGCAGCAGTTCCTGCCGGTTGTCGGCATCGTCAGGGTCGACCGGCGCTTCCGCAAAGTCGATTCCCGACATCTTGCAGAGCAGCCAGCCACGCAGCGACCAGGAGGAATAGTTTTTCGATGAAATCGTAAGCGTGGCGTCGGCCATGGTCTCCCCCCTGTCGCGGCAGTGCAGCGAATTCGCATTTTGTTGTCGCACTGCGGCGGGGGGCTGACTAGCGTTTTGTGAGCAGACAGAGGCAGGGAACGCCATGCAGTATGCCATCTACCAAGGTTTCGATGATTTTTTCGCCCCTTTGCGAACGTCCGCCCTGATGGGCCTGTCATTTGGAGGGGAAAGGGCCGGGGCCTTTGCACCGATGCTGCGACGCAACATGGCCTCCCTCGAAATGCTGTCGCGGTTCAAGCTGAGCCATGAACGGCCGCCCTACGGGATCCGGTCGGTGACCATCGACAACCGCACGGTGCCGGTGACGGAGGAGGTGGTCTGCGATCTGCCTTACGGGCAGCTTCTGCACTTCAAGCGCGAGGTCGACACGCCGCAGCCGAAGGTGCTGGTGGTGGCGCCGCTGTCGGGGCATTTCGCGACCCTGCTGGCCGGGACGGTGAAGGTCATGCTGCGCGACCACGACGTCTATATCACCGACTGGAAGAACGCCCGCGACGTGCCCCGCAGCGCGGGCAAGTTCGGTGTCGAGGATTATGTGGAGTACGTGATCCGCTTCATGGAAGAGATCGGGCCGGGCGGGCATGTCCTTGCGGTGTGCCAGCCCTGTGTACAGGCGCTGGCGGCGGTGGCGATCATGTCGGAGGACCGCAACCCAGCGACGCCGCTGTCGATGACACTGATGGCGGGGCCGGTGGATGTGCGCGAAAGTCCCACCGGAGTGAACGAACTGGCCTTCGGCAAGCCGCTGTCGTGGTTCCGGAATAACGTGATCGCCTCGGTGCCGTTCAGGTATCCCGGGGCGGGGCGGCGGGTCTATCCGGGGTTCCTTCAGCTTACCGCCTTCATGACGATGAACATGGACAGGCACATGGCACAGCACAAGCGCATGTACCAGTTGCTGGCCGATGGCGACACGGAGGAGGCGGCGAAGATCAAGGATTTCTATGACGAGTACTTCGCCGTGCTGGATCTGACCGAAGAGTTCTACATCGAGACGATCGACCGGGTGTTCCAGCAGGCGCAGCTTGCCCGGGGCGAGATGACCTACAGGGGCCGAAGGGTGAACCCGGCGGCGATCCGGCACACGGCGCTTCTGACCGTCGAGGGGGGGCGCGACGACATCTGCGGGCTGGGCCAGACGAGTGCAGCGCATGACCTGTGTGCGTCCTTGCGTCCGCATCTGAAGCGCCATCACTTGCAGGCCAACGTGGGCCATTACGGCGTCTTCAATGGCCGCCGCTGGGAAAAGGAGATCTACCCGGTGGTGCGCAACACGATCCTTGCGACGCTTTAGGTTTCCGCCAGCAGCGCAGTGAGAAGGCCGGGCTCCGGGTCGGCTTCGGGCCGAGCGCGTTGCGATGCAATGGGCGCATTTTGTCGCCCACCCGGCGCGCCTGCGGCGCGGGCGCCGGGGATGCGGACCATGTGCGGGCTGTCACACGCCAGCATCGGCCGGGCGCTCGCTGCCGCGTTCCCGGCGTGACCGGCGGGCCAGAGCTTCGGGATGGCGCGGGCGTGGGCTGTGCGGATCTCGTAGGGCCGAACGCCGTCGTCCGCGAGGGGCGTTTCCAGACGTCGTTCCACCCCATTCCCCACCTTGCCCGTCCTCCGGCCCCTTGGTATCACGCGGGGCCTGAGAGTACGAGGAGTCCCCCATGCGCGCCGAAGCCCAGAACCACGTGGAGAAGATCGAGAAGTCGCTTGATCTGCTCAAGCAACGGCTTGGCTGGGAGACGGCGCAGCACCGGCTGGAAGAGTTCAACGCGCGGGTCGAGGACCCGAACCTCTGGGACAACCCCGAAGCGGCGCAGAAGCTGATGCGCGACCGGCAGTCGCTGGTCGATGCGCTCGAGTCCTACACGTCGCTCAAGCAGGAGCTTGAGGACCAGGTCGAGCTGATCGAACTGGGCGAGATGGAGGAGGACGCGGAGGTCGTCGCTGACGCCGAGGCGGCGCTGAAGGCGCTGGTCGAGACCTCTGCCAAGAAAGAGCTGGAGGCGCTTCTGGACGGAGAGACCGACGGCAACGACGCGTTTCTCGAAATCAAGGCGGGCGCGGGCGGCACGGAGGCCTGCGACTGGGCCAACATGCTGGCGCGGATGTACGTCCGCTGGGCGGAGAAGCGCGGCTTTGAGGTCGACCTGCAGGAAGAGCAGGCGGGCGCCGAGGCGGGCATCAAGTCGGCGACCTACCAGATCAAGGGAAAGAACGCCTACGGCTGGCTGAAGTCCGAGAGCGGCACGCACCGGCTGGTCCGGATCTCGCCCTTCGGGAAGGGCACGCGCGAAACGTCATTTGCGGCCGTCGGTGCCTATCCGGTGATCGACGACAACATCGAGGTGACGGTGAACCCCGCCGATATCCGGATCGACACCTTCCGGTCGTCGGGCGCGGGCGGTCAGCACGTGAACACCACCGACTCTGCCGTGCGGATCACCCACCATCCCACGGGTATCGTCGTGACGTCGTCGGAGAAATCGCAGCACCAGAACCGTGACATCGCCATGAAGGCGCTGAAGTCGCGTCTCTACCAGCTTGAACTCGACCGTCGGAACGCCGAGGTGAACGCGCTGCACGAGGCCAAGGGCGATGCCGGCTGGGGCAACCAGATCCGGTCCTACGTGCTGCAGCCGTACCAGATGGTGAAGGACCTGCGCACCCAGTACGAGACGGCGGACACGCAGGGCGTTCTGGACGGCGACCTCGATCCGTTCATGGAAGCGACGCTGGCGCTACAGGTGTCGGGCAAGAGCCGGGCCGACGCGCGCGGCGAGGACTGACGTCCGGACGGATCGCGATGTGACCGGGCGGAGGGGCGGAGAATCTCCGCCCTACGGCACCGCGCGCGGGCGGGCATGTCCCCGCGACGAAATAATCACGGCGTCCGGCGGCGGATGGCGCGCGAGACGGCCCGTTCCGTCAGATCAGCGTTTCATAGAAGCCGCGCCATGCAGGCGGTTCGGGATGGTCGGCCCGGACACGGGCCTGGTGGTCCACGCTCTGCGCCCTGTACCACGACATGAAGCCCGACATCGCGGTTTCCCCGCCGGAGGTGTGCCACGCGATGCTGCCCCTCGGCACATCGGGGCATATTTTCCAGGGCGGTTCGTCGTAGACTTGGCGCGGAGCCGGCATCCTGTCCGACAGCTCCGTCAGTGCGGCGCGCAGCCGGGCGAAACCGTCCGGGCGCCGGACCAGCGCGGGAACGTCGATGTTGCGAATCCTGCCGTCGTCGCCACGCCGGATCGGGTCGGGTGCGTGTGTCATGAAGGGTCCTCCCACAGCCAATGGTAGATCACAGGCGTAGAAGTAAAACGTTAATAAGAGACGAATCTTGTCCGTCGGCAACATATCGCCTTTAGTGAATGCCACCGCGCGCAACGGGATTGACCCCAAGGAGGAGAGGCCATGCCCGACACACCGAAACCCGGCGTTCCCGAACTGGGGCCCGTATCCGCCGACATGCTGCGCGAGGCGCTGCGGCGCGGCTGGCGCGACCTGTGCCGTGCCCCCGGTTTCGCGCTGGTCTTTGCCGGGCCTTACGTGATGGCGGGCTGGCTGATGGCCTGGGTCACTTGGATCACCGGGCAGAGCTACTGGCTGGTCTTCGCCGCCATCGGCTTTCCGCTGATCGCCCCCTTCGCAGCGGTCGGGTTCTACGACGTGAGCCGGCGGCTGGAGGAGGGCCGGCCGCTGGACTGGATGCAGATTTCCAGCGTGATCGTGCGGCAGTCGAAACGGCAGCTGCCGTCGATCAGCGCGGTGATCCTCGTGATCTTCCTGTTCTGGTTCTTCCTCGCCCACATGATCTTTGCCCTGTTTCTGGGGCTGGCGCCGATGACCAACGTGTCCTCGTCCTACGACATCTTCCTGACGCCCAACGGGCTGACCATGCTGGCGGTGGGCACTGGCATCGGGGCGGGATTCGCAGCGCTTCTATTCATGATCACCGTGCTGGCGCTGCCGATGCTGCTTGACCGCGAGATCGACTTCGTGACGGCGATGATCGCTTCGTTCGGCTATGTCCAGCGCGAGCCGGTGGCCATGTTCGGCTGGGCGGCATTCATCGCGGCCACCACATTCGTGGCCATGCTGCCGGCGTTTCTGGGTCTGTTGATCGTTCTGCCGGTGCTGGGCCACGCCACGTGGCACCTGTACGACATGCTGGCCTACGGCACCCGGCGCGGCCTCGTGTCCACTGCCGAGGCGGTGGGAATGCGCTGAGCCTGCGCAATTCGGAAGGTCAGGACCGCTGGCTGGCGCGCTATGGCTGGCGGGCGGTAATTGGAACTGGTGGTTGGACCGGCGGAGCGTGGTCCTGCCGGTCAGAAAAAGGTCTCGCCCACTTTCAGCAGGTTGCGGTGATAGGGCACGAGATCCTCGGCCTTGCAGAACCCGGCGTTGCGCGCGGCGGGCAGGACCTCTTTCAGGTTGCTGCCGAGGTGTTCGTAGACAAGACGTTCGACGCGCCGGCCGGCGATGTTCTCGCGCACGGTGCGGGTGACGTAGCCGACCCAGAAGTTGTTCTCGAACGTCGGAACGCGGGCAAGGTAGTTGAAGGAGGTGGTGGTCGCCCCCTTGCGGCTGACCAGCGCCGCGATGCCGTCTTCCTGCGGGATCACCGTGCCGCGGAATTCGCGGTTGCGCGGCTCGACCGAGAGGCCCTGCGCGCGCATGGCGTCCTTGGCCTCGAACCCCTTGAGGAAGGTGCCGCCCCGGTTGCGGAAGACGTAGATCACGCCCTGTACGAACGCCTTGTCATCCATGAAGCTGCGACGGGTGAAGCGGTAGAAGCCGGAGGGGAAATCCTCTTCCGGGACGGGGCGCGCGGTGCCGCCGAGGTATTCCGCCACGGCCGGGTTCAGCAGCACGCTGTTGTCCGTCGCCACGACTCGTTCCACCGGTTCCAGAAGGATGCGTGCATCCACGCCGAAGTACGAGCAGATGCGATGCAGCACATCGGGCCGGGGGAAGCTCTCTCCGGCGAGATACCTGTTGTACTGTGTCCGGTTTATGCCGAGCTCCCGACACAAAGCAGAGATTGACGAGGCCTGTTGCGACAACTGACGCAGGTTGTCACCCAGCATATTGCGCAATTCTGCCGGAGAGGGGCTGCGTGGACGCATCTTGCCGCCATCCTTATTCATAGATATTCTCGTTATCGTTGAGTGGTAGCATTGAATTACTACCTATTGGAAGATATGACCACAAGCTGTTGCTTGATCTGACTCTAGTTGGCGTCACATGTGATGCTTACTAGAGGCATAACTGCCGGTTCACGGCACAAAAATCAAGAAGCCGACGCCGAAAAAGACGTGTTCTGTCCGAATGGTTTCCGGCACGGTGATAACGAAACCATCAGCAGGTGTGGCGTGATGCAAGAAAGTATGTACGGAGTCGTTCTTTGGGCGGATGCCAGCGATACGAAGGCAGTGATCTGGTGTGAGGATCACGGCAATCTGGCGTATTATACTGCAGCCGAGGAACACATCCACGAAGGCCCCACGCTCGATGCGGGCGACCTGATTCAATTCGAACTGTGCGAGTGCGCGGATTTCCGGCGAGCGGACAACCCCAAACGCGTAGGGCAGGGCTATGCGCCCGAACTGGCACGGAACCTGCGCGGACGGGCGTCGGATGTCGTGTCGCCGCGTCCCGAGCCGCGACGGGCCACGGGAGGCGACAACGTCGTGCCGTTCCCCGGCGTCCTGATCTGATCTTTCCGCACTGACCACCTGACGCAAAAGGCGCGCCCGATGAGGCGCGCCTTTGGTGTTTCAGGAAGGGGCGACCGGCTCAGGCGCCGGCGCCGCGTGCCAGGGCGGCGACACCGGTGCGGGCGATCTCGATCAGGCCCAGCGGGCGCATGAGGTCGGCGAAGGCGTCGATCTTGTCCGGCGCGCCGGTCAGCTGGAAGACGAAGCTTTCCAGCGTCGAATCCACCACCTGGGCGCGGAAGATGTCGGCAAGGCGCAGTGCCTCGACGCGCTTGTCGCCGGTGCTTTTGACCTTGAAAAGCGCCAGTTCACGCTCCACCGAGGAGCCTTCGACCGTCAGGTCGTGCACCTCGTGGACCGGCACGATACGGCCCAGTTGCGCCTTGATCTGTTCGATTACCTGGGGCGTGCCCTTGGTGACGATGGTGATGCGCGACAGGTGGCCCTGATGGTCGACTTCCGCAACCGTGAGGCTTTCGATGTTGTAGCCGCGGCCCGAGAACAGGCCGATGACACGCGCCAGCACGCCGGGCTCGTTTTCCACGAGGACGGCGAGCGTGTGCGTCTCTGTCACGTCCGAAAAGTTCGGGCGCAGGTTGTAGGCGGAGTGCTTCGAGGAGCCTTTTTTGATCTTCAGGGCAGACATGGTGCAGGCCTTTCTCAGAGGTGTTCAGGGGCTGGGGCCGGGGCATCATAGCCCAGCCGGTGTATCCAGGGGGTCAGAAGCGGCATGACCGGTTCGAGACGGTCGGCATAGCGGTGCCACCGCCCTTCGGCATTGCGGTTGAGCGCCGCGCCGACCTGCCGGTAACTGGCGGTGCGCACGTGGGTGCGCAGGTTCTGGCGGTGATCGGTCATGGCCTCGTGCCAGTCGAGACCGAGAAGGTCCAGCACGGGGCCAAGCGCCTCGCGCGGATCGGCGATCAGCGTTTCGTAGCGTAGCGTGACGCGGGAAAGCGCCAGCCGGTCCGCCGCATCGTGCCAAAGCGTCATCGCCCGGTCGTAGGCGATGGCGGTGCTTTCCAGTGTCAGGAAGCTGTTGGTCGCCGGATTGGCGCCGAAGTTCTGCATGAAGGCGCTGAGTACCACGTCGCACGGATGGCGCTGCACAAATATGTGGCGGGCATTGGGGAAATGGCGGGCGATCACCGCTGCCTCGATCAGGTCGAGCGGCATCCGGTCGATGGCGGTGCGGTGTCCAAGCGGGCCACCGATTCGGGTCTCGAAGGCGGTGCGGTAGGCGGCACGGCGTGTCGCCCGGGCCTGTGCGTCGAGCGCGTCGAGGGCTTCGGCCTCTGCGTGCGGGGGGATGTCGCGGCGCAAGATCAGGGAAAAGCCCTGCTCTTCGGTGATGGCAACCTGCGGGTGGCCGCGCAGGAAGGCGTCGGCCAGCGTGGTGCCGGAACGTGGGAACCCCAGAAGGAAGGCGGGCGTCCAGCCGTCGTCGTCCTCCGCAGCGGCGGGCCAGGGTCCCGGTGCGGGGGCGGCCAGCCTGGCGGCGAGCATGTCGAGGTATGGCGGCGTGCCGGTCAGCTTGCGCAGGCGGGCCTGCACCTCGTTCATCCGGGTGAAGGCGGCGAATGCCTCGTCGGGACGGTTCAGCACGTCCAGCGCCCGGCCGCGCGTGGCGGCAAGCTGGGCACGGCTGCGCGGGTCCAGCCGGGCCTCGTCGATGGTGTCGAGCGTGGTGAGCGCATCGGCCATTGCGCCGCGCCGGACCTGAGCCATACCCCTGAGAAGCGCGAGGGCAGGGCTGTCGGTCCCCGCATCATCGGCGGCGGCAAGTGCTGAGTCGAGCGCGTCGAGACGGCCCAGCCGTTCCAGCGCGACGCACAGTTCGGCATGGGCGGCGGCATCCGCCGGTTCGGCCTTTGTGGCGGTGCGCAGGTGGTCCAGCCCCTCCTCGGTGCGGTCCAGCGCCATGAGCGCGCGGCCCAGGGCGAAGTGGCCGCCCGCGCCATCCGGCGCGGCGTCGAGGGCAGCGCGCGCGGCCTCTTCACCGGCGTCGGGCTGACCGCTTTCCGTCAGCAGGACGGACATGTTCACGTAAGAGTCGGGCAGGGCCGGGTCGTGCCGGATGCCGTGGTCGAAGGCCTTGAGGGCGTCGTTCTCGCGTCCCAGCGCCTTCAGCGCGACGCCCACGGCGTTGGCGGCTTCGCCCAGCAGTGGCTGCGCCTTCAGGAGCGGGCCGCCGGTCGCCAGAACCCGGGCCCAGTCGGCGGCGGCAAAGCTCTTGTGCATCTGCTTCAGCGCGGTGCGCTGGTCGGGCGTCAGGCGCAGGGGCGGACGGGCGTCAGGGCCGAGGCTGGACAGCATCCGACGCGCCTCGGCGTCGCGGCTGTTGCGCAGCAGGTGCGCCCTGAGGAGCGCCCCGGCCCGGTCGCGCGTCCCGGACGCCACCAGTGCCCGCGCCTCGGCCAGCACCGGAACCGGGCGGACGGCGGAGGGACCTTTGCGGCCTGAAGGGATGGACGCGGGCGTCATGGAGGGCTCTGGGACGGTTGACGGAAAGGGAAGGCCCGACGCAAACGCGGGGGGCCGTGTGTCAGGGGCCGGCCGCGCTGGCGACCGGCCCCTTCGATGGATCACACCATCACCGCGCCTTTGCCGGCGATGGCGTTGGTGGCCTTGGCGTCGCCGAGCAGCATCTTGTTGTGCGGCTCGCCCGAGGGGATCATCGGGAAGCAGTTCTCGTGCTTCTCCACCAGGCAGTCGAAGACCACCGGTCCGTCGTAGTTGATCATCTCCATGATCGCGTCGTCGAGATCGGCGGGATCGGAGATCGAGATGCCCTTGCAGCCGAAGGCCTCCGCCAGCTTCACGAAGTCGGGCAGCGATTCCGACCACGAGTGGGAGTATCGCTCTCCGTGGAGGAGCTGCTGCCACTGGCGGACCATGCCGAGGCGCTCGTTGTTGAGGATGAACTGCTTGACCGGCAGGCGGTACTGCGACGCGGTGCCGAGTTCCTGCATGTTCATCAGCCACGAGGCTTCGCCCGCCACGTTGACCACGAGGCTTTCGGGATGCGCCATCTGCACACCGATGGAGGCCGGGAAGCCGTAGCCCATCGTGCCGAGGCCACCGGAGGTCATCCAGCGGTTCGGGTCCTCGAAGCCGAGGAACTGCGCGGCCCACATCTGGTGCTGGCCCACCTCGGTGCAGATGTAGCGGTCCATGCCCTTGGTGAGCTCTTCGAGACGCTGCAGCGCGTACTGCGGTTTGATCGTCTTGTCGGAGTTCTTGTAGGACAGGCAGTTGACCTTCTTCCACTCGTCGATGCGCTTCCACCACTTGGCCAGTGCCTCGCGGTTGATCTTGCGGCCGCGCGACTTCCACAGCGCCAGCACGTCCTCAAGGACATGGGCGATGTCGCCGACGATCGGGATGTCGGTCTTGATGACCTTGTTGATCGAGGACGGGTCGATGTCGACGTGCACCTTGCGGCTGTCCGGGCTGAACGCGTCGATGCGGCCGGTGATCCGGTCGTCGAAGCGCGCGCCGAGGTTGATCATCAGGTCGCAGCCGTGCATCGCGAGGTTGGCCTCGTAAAGCCCGTGCATCCCCAGCATCCCGAGCCACGCCTTGCCCGACGCGGGGTACGCGCCGAGACCCATCAGCGTGGAGGTGATCGGGAAGCCGGTGGCCTCCACCAGTTCGCGCAGCAGTTGCGAAGCTGCCGGGCCGGAGTTGATCACGCCGCCGCCGGTGTAGAACACCGGCTTCTCGGCGGTTTCGATGGCCTCGACCAGATCCTCGATCATCTCCATGTCGCCCTTGACCTGCGGCTGGTAATGCCGGGTCGAGACCGAGGGTTTCGGCTGGTAGGCGGCGGAGGCGAACTGAACGTCCTTCGGAATGTCGATCAGCACCGGGCCGGGGCGGCCGGCGGTGGCGACGTGGAAGGCCTCGTGGATGGTGGCGGACAGGCGCTCTGTCTCTTTCACCAGCCAGTTGTGTTTCGTGCAGGGGCGGGTGATGCCGACGGTGTCGGCCTCCTGGAAGGCGTCGGAGCCGATCATGAACGTGGGCACCTGGCCGGTGAGCACAACGAGCGGGATCGAGTCCATGAGCGCGTCGGTCAGGCCGGTCACGGCGTTCGTGGCGCCGGGGCCAGAGGTCACGAGCACGACACCGGGCTTGCCGGTCGAGCGTGCGTAGCCCTCGGCCATGTGCACCGCGCCCTGTTCGTGACGCACCAGAACGTGACGGATGTCGTTCTGCTGGAAGATCTCGTCATAAATCGGTAGAACCGCACCGCCCGGGTAGCCGAATACGACTTCCACGCCCTGATCCTTGAGGGCCTGGACCACCATTTTCGCTCCGGTCATCTGACGTGTCATAACTGTCTCCGATCTTGACACTTGGGCGGGATTGCCCGGGTTCGGTCTTGGTCGCGCCACGTGGGCAGCGGGCAAAAAAAAGCCCCCGTTCGGCTGACGGGGGCGCATGGGGACCTGGTAGGGTGTCCGCGTTAGCGGCCCATGCGCCTTTCTCCTACGATGACTACTAGAGTGATCATGCCAGAGGCTCCTTCTTGCGCCGGCAGTTGTATGAGCCGTGCGCCGGGCCGTCAACCGCAGAAAGCCTTGGGAAGGGGGATTTCGGACAGGTAATTTTCCATTTGTTGCGCCACGGAGGGCGTTCTTGGAACTTTCATCACCGGTGTTGCGCGCTATTTGAGCGGAGATGCGCCGATATCCTGTCTTGCGGAGCAGATGTGCATCTTCGCAGAGGTGTCGGCATCAAGGCGCTTGCAATGTGACTGCGGCCAAGGGTTTCAATGGTTTGCCGGATGAATTTTCGGTGCGTCATGGGGTGCAGTGCCGATTCTGCAACATTTCTGCTCAAATTCGTGAGTTGATCGGAAGAACGCTTTGCCGCACTGTCGGGTCAGGCGGCATCGAAGAGCGCCGAGCAGATCCGAGGGATTTTCAGCGATGACTCGTAATGTCTTCTACCGCGATTTCACCCTTTGCAAGGCGGCGGCCCTGGTTGGGTTGATCGGGGCGGCACTGGTGTTGGGCGGCGTACCCAAGGCGGAGCCCGACATGGCCGAAGCGGCGGACATTCAAACGGTGCTGTTGATCCCGGCGGTTCTGTCCGCTCCAGACCTCGGTTGCGATCCGCATGAGACTGGCGTCAACCTCTGACGCAAGAACTACCCAAGGCACGTTACCTCAACCGGCTCCTTCGGGAGCCGGTTTTTTTTGGCAGGTGTGGTGCAGGCGGGTGCGGTGCAGGCCGCGAGGGTCCGGTCGGCGGCGTCAGAAGTTGACGCCCGTGCCCTGAAGGACGCCGTGTTCCAGCGCGTAGCGGGTCAGACCGGCCGTGGTCGCGATGCCCAGCTTGCGCTTGATGTTCTTGCGATGGGTTTCCACCGTGCGCACGGAGATGTCGAGCGCGACGGCCACTTCCTTGTTGGACTTGCCCTGCGCCAGTTGCAGCAGGATGGTCTGTTCGCGGTTGGTCAGCGGGTCGCGGCCGCCGGTGTTGATCGGGGTCAGCGCCCCCGACGCGCCGGTGCAAAGATATCGCTCGCCCCGCATCACGGCGTCGATGGCATGCTTGATCTCGTCGGTGGGCACGTCCTTCAGCACATAGCCCCGCGCCCCGTGGGTCAACGCGGTCGAGATGTATTCCGGCGTGTCGTGCATCGACAGGACCAGGATGCGCGTGTCCGGTGCGCGTTCGAGGATCATCTCGGTCGCCGACAGTCCGCCGAGGCCCGGCATGTTCAGGTCCATGAGGATGACGTCGGGGTTCAGCTCGTCCAGCCGGTCGATCATCGACTGCCCGTCCGACAGCGTCGCCACGACCGAGATGTCGTCGTAGCTGTCCAGGATGGCTTCGATGCCTTCGGCCACCAGCGGGTGGTCGTCGACGATGGTCACGCGCGTCGTCATCCTTTGGTCTTCCGTTTGGGCGCGCCTTCTTCCGGCGGCAGCAGGTGCGAGAGGGGGACCTGTGCCTCTACCACGGTCCCGGTGCGCGAGGAAAGCACCCTGAGCGTGCCGCCGAGCTGATCCATCCGCTCCTGCATGTTTCTCAGGCCGATTCCGGTGGTCGGGCGGCCGCGGTCGCCGAGCCCGCATCCGTTGTCGGAAACACGCAACGTGGCACCGGAGCGGTGGCCGCGCAGGTCGATGGACACTTCGGTCGCGCCGGAGTGGCGTTCGGCGTTGGTCAGCGCCTCCTGCGCGATACGGTAGAGCGCGATCTTGGCGTCCTGCGACAGGCGGTTGCGGAAGACCACCGTTTCGAACTGCGTGTCGATGCCGGTGCGGGTGCGGAAATCGTCGGTGAGTGCCTTGATCGCCGGACCGAGGCCGAGGTCGTCCAGCACGCCGGGCCGCAGATCGCGCGAGATGCGCCGCACCTCGGTGATCGCGCGTGACAGGTTGTCTGCGCCCTTGGCCAGCGATTCCTCGGCGCGCGGGTCGCCGGAGGACACCCGGCGGCGGGCGACGTCGAGTGCGTATTTCACCCCCACGAGGATCTGGCTGATGCCGTCGTGCAGTTCGCGGGCGACACGGCCACGCTCATCCTCCTGCGCGTCGAGCACGCGCTGGGTCAGATGCTTGAGCTTGGTGTCGGCAAGGCGGCGTTCGCGGATGTTGATGAGCAGCCCGGAAATGAAGACCAGCAGCAGCGCCGAAAGGGTGATGGCGCCGATCCATAAAAAGGTGCGTTGGACGCGCGCCTCCACCTCGGCCCGGGCGGCGGCGACGGTCTGCCGTACGTCGTCGATGAAGACGCCGGTGCCCACCGCCCAACGCCACGAGGGGAAGGAGGTGACATAGGTGATCATCCGCGCGTCCTCGCCCGTGGAGGGCTTGGGCCAGAGGTGTTCGACGTACCCCGCGCCGGCGCGCGCGGTGTTGATGAACTCCTGCACCACCGCCGTGCCTTCGCCGTCGCGCATCTCCCACTGGTTGGTGTTGATGATCTCGGTCTGGCGGGGCGAGACGAGGTTCGTTCCGTCGTAGTCGTAGACGAAGAAAAAGCCGTCGTCGCCGTAGATCATCGCCGCGAGGATCTGCATGACCTGCCGCTTGGCGTCCTCGTCGTCGGGCGGGGCGGAGCCGTAGATGAAATAGAAGCCGTTCCGGGCCTGCGTGACATAGTTCCTGAGTTCGCGCTTCTTCGCCTCGATCAACTGGGTTTCGAGGCCGCGGATCTCCCGGTCGGCCAGTATGCTCGACTGTCCCGCCACCAGCAACGCGATGGCGGACACCGCCAGAATCAGCGGCAGGGAGGCCAGCAGGAAGAGTTTCTGACCGTAAGAGAGGCGGAGGCGTTGCATCGGGCCCATGGCGCAATGAAAGCAGAGCATCGGGCCGGGGAAAAGGGCCATCGGTGAAGCGCGGGGCAGGGCGGCGGCGTTTACGGCTTCCGGTCGGGGGCGCCGCGGACTAGCCTTCGGGCAGATCGGCAGGAGGTACATGACATGGCGGGCGCATTGATCCGGGAAAACCGCAACTACCGGCTGCTGTTTTCGGCCAGCGCTGTGTCGAACCTCGGCGACGGAATCGGCATGGTGGCGCTGCCGTGGCTCGCGACGCTTCTGACACAGGACGCGGTGCTGATCGCCGCCGTGGCCACGGCGCAGCGTTTGCCGTGGACGTTGTTCGCGCTGCCCGCCGGCGTCTGGACGGACCGGGCCGACCGGCGGCTCTTGATGGTCCGCGCCGATCTGGTGCGGGTGGTGCTGATGGCGCTGACGCTCGGCATGGTGCTGGCGCCGGTGCAGGCGGGCGGCATCTGGGCGCTGGCGCTCATCGCGTTCCTTTTCGGCACGGCGGAGGTCATCCGTGACAACGCGGCGCAGACGATGCTGCCTTCGATCGTCCCACACGAGGCGCTTGAGCGCGCCAACGGCCAGATGTGGAGCGCCGAGCAGGTCACCGGGCAGTTCATCGGACCGCCGCTGGCCGGGGTGCTGATCGCCTCGTCCATCGCGCTGCCCTTCGGGGCGGACGCGTCGTTTTATGCGCTGTCGGCGGCGCTGGTCTGGCTGATCGCCCTGCCACCCAAGCGCGGCGGCGGCGAGATGGCCCGCTTTTGGCCCGCGCTGGTGGAGGGGCTGTCGTGGATGCGCGCGAAACCGACCGTGCTGCGTCTGGCGGTCATGCTGGGCATCATCAATGCGGTCTTCATCGGCGGCATGACGGTGCTGGTCCTTTACGCGCAGGAGGTGCTTGGCCTGTCCTCGGCGGGTTACGGCATCCTTCTGACACTGGGCGCCTGCGGCGGAGTGCTGGGCGGTTTGGCGGCGCCACGCGTCGCGGCGTGGCTGGGCATGCGCGCGGCGCTGCTGGTGGCGCTCGTCCTCTTCGTGACGGTGCACCTGATGCTGGGACTCTTCGCCTCGCCCGTGGTGGCGGGGCTAGCGCTGTTCACCGAGGCGCTCGGCGGCATGTTGTGGAATGTGGTCACGGTGAGCTATCGTCAGCGGCTGATCCCGGACACGCTGCTGGGACGGGTGAATTCGGTCTACCGTTTCCTTGGCTGGGGCGCGATGCCGCTGGGGGCGATGGGGGCCGGGGCGCTGGTGTCGGTGCTTGAGCCGACCCTTGGCCGGACGGCGGCGCTGCATGCGCCCTATCTGCTGGGCGCGTCGGTCAGCGCGGGGCTGCTGGTCTACGCGCTGGCACGGCTGCGGTTCGACTGACCGCCACGGTGCCAGCGGCAGCGAGAGGGTGATTGTGCCGGGCGCGCCATCGCCGTGAGAGGTTATATCGTAACCGCAGTCCTCCGGCAGGTGGCGCATGGCCAACCCGTGCCGGATCGCCATGATGCCGCCGTGTATGACGAGCCAATTTACGATGGCGCGGAGGGGGCGGTCGGGGGGGCGGTTGGCGCCGACGCTTATATGGCCGCGCTGCCGGAAAGGTGGCCGGCCGCCACCGGGGAGATGAGCAATGGCGGCCGGTCGTTCCCGCCGCGCGTCGTGCGACGGCTGGAAGTGCCCACAGGCACGCGCCGCCCTGTGAGTGGTGGGCGTTGCGGCATACCCCGGTCCAGACGTCGAAGGGGAAGCGGAGGCTGGACCGGAAGCACGCCGCGGCGGCGTGTGCGGCGGGGCAAGCAAAAAAGTCTTAGCGGATCAACGGTCTCGTCCGAGAGTTCATGCGCCGCAAATGTATCACTCCAATACATCGAGACCTAGCACGGTTTCCCGTATGAGGGAAGGTGACTGCCGGGTCGAATTAACCATAGGTTGTATTTCGGGGTCAGTTTGACGTTGGGGCGCCCACGCTTCGGGCATTTATCCCGCCGATCTGCGCAGTAGTGGGTATTTCCAACCCTGAGATTCGTACCTACGGTGCCTGCACTTTCAACGATCCGTGCAAGGTGGGGAGCTTTGCGCATCAAGAACAATCTGGGAGGATTTCAATGGATCGTCGTTCTTTCCTTCGTGCGTCCACTGTCGGCGCGGGCGCCGCGGCTGCGTCCACGCTTGCCGCTCCGGCCTATGCTCAGGGCCAGCGCACGCTGACCATGGTGACCTCGTGGCCGCGCGGTTTCGCGGTTCTCGATGACGCGGCACAATACCTGGTGAAATTCGTCGGCGAATTGTCCGGCGGCGATCTGACCATCGACCTGAAGGCCCCGGGCGAGCTGGTCGGCGCGTTCGAAGTGTTCGACGCGGTGTCCTCGGGCCAGGCCGACATGTACCACGCGGCGGATTACTACTTCATCGGTCAGCACCCGGGTTTTGCCTATTTCACCGCCGTGCCCTTCGGCGGCACCGCGCAGGAAATGGTGAACTGGTACTACCATGGCGGCGGCCAGGACCTGCATGACGAACTCGGCTCCATCTTCAACCTGAAGGGCCTGATGGCGGGCAACTCCGGTTCGCAGTCCGGCGGCTGGTTCCGCAACGAGATCAAGTCGGCGGACGACTTCAACGGCCTGAAGTTCCGCATGCCAGGCCTTGGCGGCCAGGTGCTGGGCAAGCTGGGCGCATCCGTCCAGAACATCCCGGGCGGCGAACTGTACCAGGCGCTGTCCTCCGGTGCCCTCGACGGTCTGGAGTGGGTCGGACCGCTCGCCGACGAGCGCGCGGGCTTCCAGGAAGTGGCGAAGATCTACTACACCGCCGGTTTCCACGAGCCGGGCTCCGCGCTGTCTGCGAACGTCAACCTCGACGTCTGGAACGACCTCACCGACAAGCAGAAGGCGATCCTGAACTACGGTTCCATGGCGACGACGCACTACCAGCTGGCCGAGACTCTGGCCAACAACGGTGCGGCGCTGGCCCGTCTGCAGGCGCAGGGCGTGAAGACGCTGCAGTTCTCCGACGACGTGTGGGATGCCTTCGGCAAGGCGTCCGCAGAGGTGATGGACGAGAACATGAACGACGAGCTGTTCGCCAAGATCCGCATCTCGTTCGAGGAAAGCCTCGCGACCTCCGCAAGCTGGATCAACAAGTCGGACGGCTTCTACGTCCAGCAGCGCGTCCGCGTGCTGGGTCAGTAAGCGATACCGAACGGGTGACGGGGTCCTCCACGGGGGGCTCCGTTTCCGAATCCGGGCGTTGCGCCTTGCGCGCTGCGCCCGACGTGCCGCACGGACCCTGAAAGGGCCGGCGGCCACCGGGACAATTGGGGGTCATCATGGACGAGACCGCGGCAGGCGGCGGGATTCTCAGCGGGATCGGTTGGGTCCTGCAGAACATCGCCATGTCTTTCTACAACCTTGGATACGCGATCACCCATCCGGCCAGCTGGCTGGACTGGAGCGATCCGACGGCCGTCATGCGCTTCATCTACTACGGCGCCTCCGTAGAGCTGTGGTTCATCGTCGTCACCTTCTTCCTCGTGCTTTTCGCCATCGGCCTGTGGAAGCGGTCGTTCCTGTGGGGCGTGGTGATCGGGCTGGAGTTCTTCGGCAACTGGGTCGGACGTTTCTTCGCCTGGGCGGGCCTTCTGATGGTGCTGCAACAGGTGGTCATCGTCTTCATCCAGCGCATCTTCGCACGTCCGGACATCGTGCTGGGATTCGGTATCCCGGTGGGCTTCGACATCTCGTGGTGGGCGGAAGAGCTGAAGCTTTTCAACGCGATGGTCGTGGCGCTTTGCCTGGCCTACACGTTCATTCAGGGCGGCCACGTGCGGGTCGACCTCGTCTATTCCGCCGTCAGCTTCCGGACCAAGCGGATCATCGACATGCTGGGGTCGCTGTTCTTCATGATCCCGATGGCGACGCTGATCTGGCTGTACACCTGGTACTTCCAGTGGCGGTCGCTGATCGTGCCGCCGGTCAATCCCACCGATCCGCTGGACCGGATGGAGATGAAGGCCCGGGCGCTGCGCTGGAACGTGGAGACCATCGGGTTCAGCCCCAACGGCTTCACCGCTTACTTCCTGTTCAAGATCCTGATGGTGATCATGGTCGGCATGATCTTCATCCAGGCATGGACCTTCTTCTTCCGCTCGTACCTCGAGTTCGTCGAAGGAGAGGAGTCGGAGGGCAAGTACCTCGACAGGGACCAGGTGGAAACGGGCGAAGAAGCCTACGACCACGCCGAATTCTGAAGGATCGAACACCATGCTATTCGGACTTGATGGCGTCGAGATCGGACTGATCATCGTCTTTCTGACGCTCTTTGCCGCGATCCTTTCGGGCTTTCCGGTGGCGTTTGCCATCGGCGGCGCGGGGGTCATTTCCTTCGGGATCATCGCCGCGCTCGACAGCGCCGGGATCCTGATCCACCAGGCGATGGACACGTCCTCGCAGCAATACCGGGATCTTGTCGCCTCGGGCGTCAATCCATCCAACATATCCATCTTCCGATACCCCGACCTGCCACGGGTGGCGACGGATTCGATCTTTCCCGCCGGCGGCTGGGAACAGGGCCTGAGGCGCACCGTCGCGGGCATCACCAACCGCATCAACGAACGGGTCATCGCGGGCCAGTCCATCGAGACGCTGCTGGCCGTGTTGATGTTCGTGCTGATGGGGATCGTGCTGGAACGCTCGAAGATCGCCAACGACCTGCTGACCACGATGGCGCGCGTATTCGGCCCGCTGCCGGGTGGCCTCGCGGTGTCGATCGTCGTGGTCGGCGCGTTCCTTGCCGCATCGACCGGCATCGTCGGCGCGACGGTGGTGACGATGGGGCTGCTGGCCCTGCCGACCATGCTGCGCAACAACTATTCGCCGGAACTGGCGACGGGGGTCATCGCGGCGTCCGGCACGCTGGGGCAGATCATCCCGCCGTCCATCGTCATCGTCCTTCTGGGCACACTGGCGGGCGACCTTTACGCCACCGCACAGGACGCCCGGGCGCAGGCGGCGGGTTGCACCGACGCATTGACCTTCCTCGGCAAACCGGCGGTGGTTTCCGTGGGCACGTTGTTCCAGGCGGCGCTGCTGCCGGGCATCCTGCTGGCCGGTCTCTATGCCGCCTTTGCCTTCGGCTACGCGATGCTGAACCCGCACAAGGCCCCGGCGGTCGTTTCGGAGGACAGCCACGGCGAGCCGGTGACACGCGGCGAGGCATTCACCTGGTATCTCGGGGTTCCGATCCTGCTGATCGCGGGCACTATGGTGCTGGGCCAACTCAACATTGTCGGCAGCCAGTCCTTCACGGTCAACAGCTTCTCCGACACCGCGGCGACCGCGTCCCTGCGCACAAACGTCGGCGATGCCTGCAAGGCCTCGATGATCGAGCTGCACGGGCAGGAGGCATGGGACCGCGCGGTGGCCGAACAGAAAGCCATCGACGAGGCGGGCGGCGTCCAGGAAAGCACCCGGCGTACCCCGGAGGAAATCGAGGCGATCCGGGCCGGGATGATCTCCAACGCGGCGCCCATCGGAACCGGCATCGCCACACTGGCGGTGATCTTCGGGCTGATCCTGGCGGTCGCGCGTGGCGTGTCGCCGTCCTCCAGCCCGCGTCCGCTGCAGATCGGTGCGGCGGGTATCGTGCTGGGCCTTCTGGTGGATTGGCTGCTGCTGCGGCCCACCACCTCGGCCGGGGTGACGGTGCTGCTGATGGCGATCCCCTGGGCGATCACCCTGTTCGGCGTCGCCTATGCCTTCAAGCTGCTGTCGAAGAACGATCTGCTGCGCGTGGTCTTCCCGCCGCTGGTGCTGATCGTGGCGGTGCTGGGCTCGATCCTTGGCGGCATCACCAACCCGACGCCCGCCGCGGCGCTGGGGGCTGCGGGGGCCATCATGCTGGCGGCCTACCGCAAGCTGGGCGACCAAGGCCGCAGCCCGAAGGTCATCATCTGGACCACGCTGGCCGTGATCGGGATGATCCTGATGGGGATCAACTTCGACCTGCGCATCAACACCGAAAGCGTCAGCATCGAGTCGTGGATCGCCTTCGTCTTCACCTACGCGCTGTGGCTGTACGCGCTGTTCGGCCTGCTGTTTTCGTGCTGGGTGCTGTTCACCTCGGGCGTGCTGACGCCGGCGGTGCGGGAGACGGCCAAGGTGACGTCGATGGTCTTTACCATCCTCATCGCCTCGCAGCTTCTGAACCTCGTGGTGATCTCCTTCGGAGGGGAGCATTACATCCAGGAGTTCCTCAAGAGCTTCGACGACGTGCGCACGGTCTTCATCATCGTGATGCTGGTGCTGTTCGTGCTGGGCTTCGTGCTCGACTTCCTCGAAATCATCTACATCGTGGTGCCGATCGTCGGCCCGGTGATCTACGGCGCGCACTTCGATCCGAAATGGGTGACGATCATGATCGCGGTCAACCTGCAGACCTCGTTCCTGACGCCACCCTTCGGCTTTGCGCTGTTCTACCTGCGCGGCGTGGCACCCAAGGAAGTCACCACCGGTCACATCTATCGCGGTGTGATCCCCTTCGTGCTGATCCAGGTGGTGGGCCTGCTGCTGCTGGCCGCCTTCCCGGGGGTGGTCACGATTATCCCGACGCTGCTGGGTGGCTGACGCCACTGGCCATGCCTTTGAAACAGGGCCTTTGAAACAGGCGCCCCCGTGGATCACCGCGGGGGCGTTTTTTGTTACGGCGCATGTCGGGCGCCGCGCCATGTCGGACACATTCCGCCGGCGCGGGTCCGTCTTCGCCATGAAATTGTATGAATGTGAGCGTCTTGTTTTCCCAATCGGGTGCCACGCTGGCATCGATCCGGGCGCAGACCCGGGCCGACGTCACAAACGAAGGAAACGCCCATGTACGCATCGCGCATCGCAGGTCCGGCCCGGCGGACAGTCCTGACGCCGCAGGCGCCGCGCCACGGGAAGGGGCCGGTTCGCGCAGGCGACCTGACCGGTCCTGTACACCGCCGCGGCACCGCGCGTCACGACAGCCACCTGATGGACATGGACGACCCTGCCGCATGGCTGATGGCACCCTCTACGGGGTTCAACGCCGCAGCCAGACTGGCGGCGCGCGGTGTCATCCTGCTGGCGGTGGGCATCCTCATGGCACCGGCGATCCCGGTGTTGCTGGGCTGAAGGGTCAGCCGCGCCCGTCCGGGAAGGAGATGTTGGCGACCTGTTCGGCGATGGGATCGGTGGACAGGGGATGCGTCTCCGCCTCATAGGCGGTGGGGTCGATCAGGTCTTCCCACCGGCCCTTGCGATAGATCTCCAGCGCGTTGAACTGCGCCTTGTAGCCCATCTTGTCCGATCCCGGCACCCAGTAGCCCAGATAGACGTAAGGCAGGCCCGCCTCGCGCGCGATCTCGATATGGTCGAGGATCATCCACGTCCCGAGAGAGTTTTTCGACTGCGTCGGGTCGTAGAACGAGTACACCATGCTCAGCCCGTCATCGAGCATGTCGGTGAGGCAGGTGGCGATCAGATCGCCGGTCTTGTGGTCGACATATTCGATCACCCGCGACCGGATCGGCGTCTCTTCGATCATCGCGGCGAATTCGAAAACATCCATGTCGGCCATGCCGCCCTGCGCGTGCCGATCGTCCAGGTAGCGGCGGAACAGGTCATATTGATCCTCCGTGGCCCAGGGGCTGGTCGCGCGGCGTTCGAGGTGGCTGTTGCGCTTCAGCGTGCGCTTCTGCGACCGCGACGGCGTGAACTTCTGCACGTCGATGCGCGCCGATAGGCAGGCTGCGCACTCGGAGCAGGACGGTCGGTACAGCACGTTCTGCGACCGCCGGAAACCTTGTTTCGACAGCGAGTCGTTCAGTTTCTGCGACCCTTCGCCCTGAAGGGCGGTAAAGAGTTTCCGCTCCATCCGGCCCTCCAGATAAGGGCAGGGCTGCGGAGCGGTGACATAGAATTGCGGTGCAAGCGGCAGCGAGTGGCGCATGGTGGTGCCATTACTCCGGGATGTTTAGCGAAACGGTAACAACGATAAAGCTGTCAGCCAACCCCCACTTATTGCGGGAAAGGGTTTAGGACAATCTTTACCGATCAATTGGTTAATCGAAGGTTAATTGGTTCCGCGCCCGGTACGGTGGTGTCGGAGTGATTCTTCCGGACCCCGCGAAGGAGGCCCGGAAGCGGGTCCGTTACGCCCGGCGGTTGAGGGCAACGGTGCCCAGAACCATGTCGGTCAGACCCTGGCCGCGTTCGGATGTCGCCATCAGCACCACGGAAACCATCTGGATGATGAAGGTCGACATGCTGATCGTGTAGCCCAAGACATGCAGGAAGGCCTGTCCGCCGTCGAGCCGTTCGCCCCACGCATTGCGGAACTCGATCGCCATCAGGCGCATGCCCCAGGTCGCAGATCCGCTTGCCAGCGTCATCCAGCGGTAGAGGAAACCCACCGTGAGGAAGATCAGCGGCATCATGAAGAGGCCGACGATGGTCACTGTGGAGATCACCAGCGTCACGAGCGCGATCAGCACCACATCGACGATCCAGGCGAGGAAGCGTTTTACCAGAACCCCGTCGTAGAAACCGGCCTGACGCTCCGGGTCGGGGAGGTGGGACATCGGTTCGGTGTACATGCGGGGCTCCTGCAGGGTGAGATCGGTCATCATATTACCAGCGATGGAATGGGGACAAAAGGGAAGCGCCCGAGGGGGCGCTTCCGGATGGCCGTGGGGGACGTTCAGGCGTCTTCGTCGACCGATTTCGCGGATGCGGCGGCGCGCTTCTCACGCTCGTTCATGAACTCGTCGAACTCCGACTTGTCCTTGGCTTCGCGCAGACGCTCCAGGAAGGATTCGAAGGCTTCCTGCTCCTGCTCCAGACGGCGCAGGGTTTCCTGCTTGTAGGAGTCGAAGGCCATGTTGCCCGAGGGTTTCATTGCCGCCCAGGCGGTGTGGCGGTGCGATTGGAAGTGCTGCTTGCGCTGTGCGCATCCTTTGCCGAACATACGTTTGCTCCAGATCATGTAGGCCAGAAGACCGAGGCCGACGGGCCAGAAGAAGATAAATCCGAGGACCATGGCCGCGATCCAGGCGCCTTTGCCCTTGTGATCGAGCCACGCCTCGGCCCGGGTCAGCCAGCCTGCGTTGGCGGGCAGATGGGTCGTTTGATAAGCGGCGGTGGTCATGTCTCTCTCCGTTTGGAAGTTAATGTGAATGCTTTTCACATGACAAGAGATCGTGATTGCCGGTTGGCTTATCAAGGGGCGATGTGAATGTTTTTTACATTTTCGGGCGGAGGGATGCAGGGCAGGGCGCTTTTGTAATTTAAATCAGGTGTTTGAGGGTGTCCTGCGCGCGCTGGCCTCATGGAGAGCAGGGCCACACGGCACGCCTTTTGCATCGCCGGTCGCGGTTTTCGGGCGGTAACTCAGGGGTCGAAAAGCCCGGCAATATCTCCGGGAACGGGCCGCCCGGCGGGTGCCGGCCGGCAAACGAGGTGTGTCAAAGCGTGAAGTCGGCGGGCTCCGCACCGGTCAGTTCGGGCAGGCGCTTTGGGTCGATGGGAAAGACGTGCCGAGGTGTGCCCGCCGCTGCCCAGACCTCGTCGAACTCCAGCAGACGCGGGTCCAGCCAGGCGCGGATCGGGTTCAGGTGGCCGACGGGGGCGACACCGCCGATGGCGAAGCCGGTCTGCGCACGGATCAGGCCAGCGTCTGCCTTGCCCAGCGGTTCACCCGCCAGCGCCGTTGCCTTGTCGGCGCACACGCGGTTGCCGCCGGCGGTCAGGAACAGCACCGCCTCGCCCGAGGTTTCGGCCCGGAAGATGATCGACTTGGCGATCTGGTCGACGTGCACGCCGACGCTGTCGGCGGCCTCCTGCGCGGTGCGGGCCTGTCCGACTTCGCGGATGTCGGGCGTTAGGCCTGCCGCTTCGATGGCGGCGTGGACACGTTTGAGGCTCTTGCTCATTCAGGGCTCCTTCGGAAAGAGGTGTGTGGCCACGCGGGCGAGGCGGTTCTCGAACCCGTCCAGGCGCGGCTTTGTGATCTTCTCGGCCCCGTTGAGGGCGAGGAAGCGGAAACGGGCCTTAGGCGCGCAGGGCTTGAACACGCCGTATTTCAGCGCGCGATATACCGGTCGGCGGGCCACCAGCCGGTCGTACCAGGCGGGGGCGCCCATGGTGGTGACGGTCAGCACGGCTTTCAGGTTTGGCAGGCCGGGGCGCAACGTCCCGAGCGCGGGATCGTGGTCATAGGCCACACCGGGCAGAAAGCTGCGGTCGATCCAGCCCTTGAGGATCGCGGGCAGGCCGAACCACCATGTCGGGAAGAGCAGGACCATCCCGTCGAAGGTCTTCAGCCCGGCGTCGTCGCCGAACGGCGTCCGGTAATAGGCGCGCCGCTCGTCCGCGGTCAGCGCAGGCGCGAAGCCTTCGGCATACAGATCGCGCACCGAGACGTCATGCCCGCGCCGTGTCAGGTCGCGCGACAGGCGATCCGCGAACCGGTGGCTGAGGCTGTCCTTCAGCGGGTGGGCTATGACCATGAGCAGACGCATGGCGGTCTTCTCTCAGAGCGCGCGGGGCTTGCCAAGCCGCTGATGTCATGAGCATCTGCCAGACATGACGCTGGAAAGCCGCATCACCCGCCTGCCACGCCCCTTCGATCCCGAGCAGGGAGAGGAAGCCCTGTCGAGCGCCCCCTGGGCCACCGGCGCCGTTGCCGACCTGTTGCGCGGCACCGGCGGCTCGTCGCCCTATCTCAAAGGCCTGATCGCGCGTGAGTGCGATTGGCTGGAAGAGGCCGCGGGCGACATGGAGGCGGCGCTGGACGCGGTCCACGCCGGTCTGCGAGAGGTGGCGCCGGATGCGCTAGGCAGCGCGCTGCGGCAAGCCAAGCGACGTGTCGCGCTGCTGACCGCGCTTTGCGATCTGGCCGGCGCGTGGGAGCTGGAGGCGGTGACGGGTGCGCTGACCGATTTCGCCGACCTCTCGGTGACTTTGGCGCTGCAGGCCGCCGTGGGCCATGAGATCCGGCGCGGCAAGCTGCCCGGCATGGGCGCCGACGACGTCCGGACGGCGGGTGGCGCGGCAGTGCTGGCCATGGGCAAGATGGGCGCGGGCGAGCTGAACTATTCCTCCGACATCGACCTGATCTGCCTTTTCGACGAAACCCGCTACGACCCCGACGACTATTTCGAGGCCCGCTCGGCCCTGGTCCGGGCGACGCGCAAGATGTCGTCGATGCTGAACGATCCAACGGGCGAGGGCTATGTCTTCCGCACCGATCTGCGGCTGAGGCCCGATCCTTCGGTGACGCCGGTCATCATGGCGATGGAGGCGGCGGAGCGGTATTACGAGAGCTTCGGGCGCACATGGGAGCGCGCGGCCTACATCAAGGCCCGGCCTTCGGCGGGGGACATTCCGGCGGCAGAACGGTTCCTCGAAGCGCTGAAGCCCTTCGTCTGGCGCAAACATCTCGACTTTGCGGCGATCCAGGACGCGCACGACATGCGGCTCCGGATCCGGTCGCACAAGCGGCTGCACGGGCCGGTGACGCTGGCCGGGCACAACATGAAGCTGGGGCGCGGCGGCATCCGCGAGATCGAGTTCTTCACCCAGACCCGCCAGCTGATCGCCGGCGGGCGCGACCCGGATCTGCGGCTGCGCGGCACGGTGGAGGGGCTGCGCGCGCTGACCGCGAAGGGCTGGGTGCCGGAGGACGTCTCGGAGAAGCTGGCCCGCCACTACCGCGCCCACCGAGAGGTCGAACACCGCATCCAGATGGTCAACGACACCCAGACCCACGACATGCCGACAAGCGAGGAGGGCCTGAACCGCATCGCCTGCCTCATGGGTCGCGACCTGGCCAAGCTGGAGACCGAGGTCGTCGACCGCCTGACCGAAGTGCATGCCCTGACGGAGGGGTTCTTTGCCCCCGACGCCTCCGCGCCCTGTTCGGAACCGGAGGTCTTCGAGGACAGCGACCTGCCGCGCCGCTGGACGACCTATCCCTGCCTGCGCTCCGAACGCGCCCAGCAACTGTGGCAGCGCGTGCGGCCGGAAATCCTGCGTCGCCTCGCCGCCACCGCCCGCCCCGAAGAGGCGCTGGCCGCCTTCGACGGCTTCCTCAAGGGGTTGCCGGCGGGCGTCCAGCTTTTCGCGCTTTTCGAGGCCAACCCGCAGCTGGCCGACCTTCTGGTGGACATCGTCGGCACCTCGCCCGATCTGGCCGTCTACCTCGCGCGCAACGCCTCGGTGCTGGATGCAGTGATCGCCGGGGATTTCTGGAGCCCATGGCCCGGTCGCACCAGCCTGGCGGAGGATCTGTCGCGCGTGCTGGAGGCCGAACCGGACTACGAGCGGCGGCTGGACCTCGCGCGCCGCTGGGCCAAGGAATGGCACTTCCGCGCAGGCGTTCACCTGTTGCGCGGGCTGATGGCGCCGGAAGAGGCGGGCCGGGCCTATGCCGACCTTGCCGAAGCTGTTCTGGCGGCGATCTGGCCGGTGGTCCAGGCAGAGTTCGCGCTGAAACACGGGCCGCCGCCGGGGCGGGGCGCCGTGGTGCTGGGCATGGGATCGCTCGGGGCCGGGCGGCTGCACGCGCGCTCGGACCTCGATCTCATCGTGATCTACGATCCGCAGGACGTGGAGACGTCGGACGGGCGAAAACCGCTGCCGTCCCGCACCTATTACGCAAGGCTGACGCAGGCCTTGGTGACGGCGATGAGCGCGCGCATGTCGGAGGGACGGCTCTACGAGGTCGACATGCGTCTCAGGCCGTCCGGCAACCAGGGACCGGTGGCGACCTCCTGGACGTCGTTCCAGCGCTACCAGCAGGAAGAGGCCTGGACCTGGGAGCATCTCGCCCTGACCCGGGCCCGCGTCATGGCCGGTCCGCGCGGTTTTGCCGAGGACGTGGAGGCCTTCCGGCAGGAGCTGCTGTCCGTGCCCCGCGACCGCGCAAAGGTCTTGTCGGAGGTGGCCGGCATGCTGCGCCGGATCGGGGCGGCAAAAGGCGGCGCGGGTCCGTGGGACGCCAAGATCGGGCCGGGCCGCATGCAGGAAATCGAGTTGATGGGGCAGGCGGCGGCGCTGATCTCGGGCAAGCCCGTGCGACAGACGCCCCGGGCGCTGAGAGCGGCGGACTGGCTCGACAGCGGCCCGCTGGTGGCGGCCTACGAACTGGCGTGGGCGCTGCAGATCGGTGCGCGGCTGGTCAGCGACAAGCCGCTCGACCCTGACACGCTGGGCACCGGTGGCTGTGCCTTCCTGCTGCGGCTGACCGGATACGATACCCTTGACGCCCTGCGCGAGGACCTGGACGCACGCACGACGCGCGCGGCAGACATCATCCGGGCGCTTCTGCCCGAAGGAGACGAGACATGAACGACGCGGACCCGAAAGGACTGATCCGGGAAGCCTACCGGATCGACGGCATCACGATCGAGGAATGCCGCTCGATCTTCTTCGACTGGGCGCTGACATTGCCGGTCGATGCCGACACCGGCGTTCTGATCGCCGCTCTGCTGGACCGGTACGGCCAGGAGGGCCACCCGATGACGGAGGTCCTGCGCGAAGGACGGCACGGCGTGGCCGCCCCGAAACGCCGGGGGGGCTGGCGCGCACGCCCCCGCAGCTGAGCGCAGGCCTCATCTTCATCTTGGCAACAATACCTCGGGGTCCGGGGCAGAGCCCCGGCGGATCGGATCGGCGTCAGCCGATCCGAAACCCCTGTCTTCACGACCGGCGCGGCAGGGCAGCGGCCTCGCGGGCCAGAGCTTCGATCCCGGCCCAGTCGCCGGATGACACCATGTCCTTCGGCGCCACCCAGCTGCCGCCACAGCACAGCACGTTGGACAGGCCTAGGTAGTCGCCGACGTTCTTCATCGATACCCCGCCGGTGGGGCAGAAGCGGACCTGCGGGATCGGCGCGCCGATGGCCTTCAGGGCGGGCACGCCGCCGTTGGCCTCGGCGGGAAAGAACTTCTGCACGGTATAGCCACGCTCCAGCAGTTTCATCGCCTCGGAGGCGGTGGCGGCACCGGGCAGAAGCGGCAGGTCTGCGGCCTCGCAGGCGTCGAGGATGCGGTCGGTCGCGCCGGGAGACACACCGAACTTCGCTCCCGCGGCCACGGCCTTCTCGACGTCCTCGGGCGTCAGGAGCGTGCCGGCGCCCACCACGCCGCCCTCCACCTTGGCCATCTCCGATATCGCGTCGAGTGCCGCGGGCGTGCGCAGCGTAACTTCGAGAACCGGGAGCCCGCCCTTGACCAGCGCCTCCGCAAGGCCGCGCGCCTGCGCGGCGTCGTCGATCACGAGGACGGGGATCACCGGGGCGAGGCGGCAGAGGCGCTCGCTTTCGCGGCTTGCGGCGGCTGGTGTCATGGGCGGTGTCCTTTTGAGTATTTTTGAAGCAGAGAAACAGGCGCGCGCGCCCGGAAGGGATGCGGGCGCGCCGGTGTCAGACGACCACGGCCGCGCCGTTCGAGGCAAGGCCCACGTTGGCCCGGAAGGCCGCGAAAAGCTCGCGTCCGACGCCGTGGCCGTTGCCCGTCAGGTCGGCGGTTACCGGTTCGCGGCCGTCGAAATCGGAGGCGAGGTTTTCCAGCGTGCCCTGTGTGGCGTCCAGGCGGAGGATGTCGCCGTCGCGGACGCGGGCCAGCGGGCCGCCGTCCGCCGCTTCGGGCGAGACATGGATCGCGGCGGGCACCTTGCCCGAGGCGCCGGACATGCGGCCGTCGGTCACCAGCGCAACCTTCAGGCCGCGGTCCTGCAAGACCGCAAGCGTCGGTGTCAGACCGTGCAGTTCCGGCATGCCGTTGGATTTCGGGCCCTGAAAGCGGACGACGACGATGGTGTCCTCGGTGAACTCGCCGGCCTTGAACGCCTGCTTGACCGCTTCCTGGTCCTGGAAGACGCGGGCCCTGGCTTCGATCACATGGCGTTCGGGGGCGACGGCGGAGACCTTGATCATGCCATGGCCGAGGTTCCCCTTGAGCTGTTTCAGGCCGCCGGACGTTTGGAACGGGTCGGTTGCCGGGCGCAGGACCTTGTCGTTGTGGGTCTGCGTCGGCCCGTCGCGCCAGGTCACCTTGTCGTCCTTCAGCTCGGGTTCACGGGTGTAGGGGCGCAGGCCGTCGCCGATCACCGTCTTGACTTCCTCGTGCAGCAGGCCCGCGTCCAGCAGTTCGCCGATCATGAACTGCAGGCCGCCCGCGGCGTGGAAGTGGTTCACGTCCGCCAGGCCGTTGGGGTATACCTTGGCCATCAGCGGCGTCACCGACGAGATGTCGTCGAAGTCCTGCACCTCGAGCGCGATGCCCGCGGCGCGGGCCATGGCCGGCAGGTGCAGCACGAGGTTGGTGGAGCCGCCCGTGGCCATCAGCCCGACGATGCCGTTGACGAAGGCCTTGGCGTCGAGGATCTCGGACACCGGGCGGTAGTCGTTGCCGAGCGCGGTTATTTCAAGCGCGCGTTCGGTGCCGGCGACGGTCAGCGCATCCCGCAGCGGCGTGTTGGGGTTCACGAATGAGGCGCCGGGCAGGTGCAGGCCCATGACCTCCATCAGCATCTGGTTGGTGTTGGCGGTGCCGTAAAAGGTGCAGGTGCCCGGTCCGTGGTAGGAGGCCATCTCGGCCTTCATCAGTTCCTCGCGGCCGACCTCGCCGGTGGCGAACATCTGGCGGACCTTGGCCTTCTCGTCGTTGGGCAGGCCGGTGGGCATCGGGCCCGCGGGCAGGAAGACCGAGGGGATGTAGCCGAAGGTGGCGGCGGCGATGATCAGCCCCGGCACGATCTTGTCGCAGACGCCGAGGTAGACCGCCGCGTCGAAGGTGTTGTGCGAGAGCGCGATGCCCGCCGCCAGCGCGATCACGTCGCGGGAGAAAAGAGAGAGTTCCATGCCGACCTGGCCCTGGGTGACACCGTCGCACATCGCCGGAACGCCGCCCGCAACCTGCGCCGTGGCGCCCTGCGCGCGCGCCGCCTGGCGGATCAGGTCGGGGAAGCGTTCGAACGGCTGATGGGACGAGAGCATGTCGTTGTAGGCGCTGACGATACCGATGTTCGGCGCGCGCTCGGTGGCCAGCCGATCCTGGTCCTGGCCCATGGCGGCATAGGCGTGGGCCTGGTTGCCGCAGGTCAGGTGGGCGCGGCGCGGGCCTTCTTCGGCGGCGCGGGCCATGCGGTCGAGGTAGGTGGCCCGCATCCCCGAGGAGCGTTCCTCGATACGGGCTGTGACGTCGGCGATGGTCTGATTGAGGGTCATGGAACGAGTCCTTTCCGGCTCCGGTTTCCGGTCCTTCGCGATACATAGACCAGTTAGCGCTAACGGTAAACCCCGTCATCCCGGCTGCCCATCAGGTTGACGCGTCGACGAAAGGTCCATCTGTCGCCCCAATGGCGCCACGTTCCGGAGCAAGACAAGGTTAACAGCAGCCGTCGGGCTGCGACAGGGCAGAACGGCGCTTTGAGAGCAGCGAAGCGCGACAGGAGGACGAAAAAGATGCGGATTGCACGGTTTGTTCTTGGGATCGGCCTGGTGGCGGCGCTTGCGGCCTGCGGCGAGATGCCCGGAAAGGCACCTTTCGAAGCGATGCCGGGCGGAGAGGTGAGCCGCGCGGCGGCCTCGGCCCTGGACCGTCCGGTGACGCCGTTGCCCGGAATGCAGGCTCCGGTCCGGCAGGGCAGCATGAAGCTTGTGGCCTACGAATTCCGCGTGCCCGAAGCGCTGAGCGTGTCCGAGGCCAACCTGTATCTGCCGATCGCCGACATCGTCTGGCGTGGCGACGCATACGGCAACCGCAAGCAGCAGGTCGCCGCGATGTTCCGGTCGAGCCTTGAGAAAGCCCGCGCCAATGCGCCTGCAAACGGGCGCCCCGTCAAAGCGATCATCACGCTGCACAAGTTCCATTCCCTGACGGAGAAGGCTCGTTACACCACCGGCGGCATCCACACTGTGGTGTTCGACACGACCATCGTCGACGCCGAAACCGGTGCGGTGCTGGTCGATGGCCGCAAGACGCGTGCCGACCTCAAAGGCTATGGCGGCCGCCGTGCCATGCTGGCAGAGCGTCAGGGCCTGGGCATGAAGGTTCGCCTGATGGCTCATCTGGACCGGGTGATGGCGGCCGAGGTGTCGACCGCGGGAGGGTGGCGCGACAAGGGCCGGAAACTGACCCGGGCGCTTAATCAGATCTGAGTTTCAACCGCTTCATTCTTGGGAGAAAGCGGGGTAAGGCGGGGGTCATGACGACCTCCGCCTCGCCTGATTCCGGCTCCGCATCCCACCGTCCCGTCCTGCGCCTTCTGCCGAAGGCCAACGCCCGCGCCATCCGCCGCGGTGCACCATGGGTCTTTGAAAACGAACTGGTGATGGATCGCCGCACCCGGGGCATCGCGCCGGGCACCATCGCCACGCTGGAGGACCACGAGCGCACGCCGCTGGCCACGGTGGCGGTCAATCCCGGCTCGAAAATCGTGGCCCGGGTGCTGGATCGCGAGATCGTCGAGATCGGCACGGAATGGCTGCGGGCCAAGGTTGCCAAGGCGCTGTCGCTGCGCGAACGGCTGTACGATGCACCGTTCTACCGGCTCATCCACGCGGAGGCGGACGGCTTTCCGGGCGTGATCGTGGACCGCTTCGGCGACACGCTGGTGGTGCAGCCGAACGCGGCCTGGGCCGATGCGCTGCTGCCGGTGCTGACCGAGGTGCTGGCCGAGGTGACGGGCTGTGCCAATGTCCTCAAGAACGCCTCGGGGCGAGGACGCGTTCTGGAAGGTCTGGACGATGCCGACGTCGTTCTCATGGGGGCCGCGCCCGAGGCGCCGGTGCCGGTGGTGATGAACGGCGCGACCTACATGGCCGACCTGACTGGCGGTCAGAAGACCGGCCTGTTCTACGATCAGCGCGACAACCATGCCTTTGCCGCGAAGCTGTCGGCCGATGCTTCGGTGATCGACGTCTTCAGCCATGTCGGCGGCTTCGGGCTGGCGGCTCTGGCGGGCGGCGCGCGAGAGGTTCTGTGCGTCGACGGCTCTGCTCCGGCGCTCGACCTGGCACGGGCGGGGGCCGATGCGATGGGCGTGGCCGACCGTTTTGCCACCCGGCAGGGCGACGCCTTCGACACGCTGACGGCGTTGCAGGAGGACGATGCGCGCTATGACGTGGTGGTCTGCGATCCGCCCGCCTTTGCACCGTCGAAACAGGCACTGGACAAGGGCCTGCGCGCCTACGAGCGGATCGCGCGGCTGGCGGCGGCGCTGGTGGCGGAAGACGGCTATCTCGTGCTTTGCTCGTGTTCGCACGCGGCGGACATGACGGCCTTTACCGGCGCCTGCCTGCGTGGCATCGGGCGCGCCGGGCGGCGGGCGGTCCTGATCCACACCGGGCAGGCAGGGGCGGACCATCCATTTCTGCCGCAACTGGCGGAGTCGGGCTACCTGAAGGCGCTGTTCTTCCGGCTGTGAAGGTTGTCCTCGACACCTGCGTCCTGTTCCCGACAGTGATGCGCGAGGTCCTGCTGGGCGTCGCCCGCGCCGGTCTTTACACGCCTCTCTGGTCTGAACGGATCCTTGAGGAATGGGCTCGCGCGGCACGCAAGCTGGGCCCGGGCGGAGAGACGCAGGCACGCGGCGAGATCGCGCTGGTCCGCGCCGCATGGCCCCGGGCAGAGGTGACATGGCCGCCGTCGCTTGAGGGCCGCTTGTGGCTGCCCGATCCGGCGGACGTGCATGTGCTGGCGGCGGCGGTCTCGGGCAGCGCCGACGTGATCGTGACGATGAACGCCTCCGATTTCCCGCGCAACGTGCTGTCCGAGGAGGGGCTGAGCCGCACCGATCCCGACGCCTTTCTTCTGGGGTTCTGGCAGGGTTCGCCCGAGATTGTCGGAGGTGTGGCCGAGCAGGTGCTGGCCGAAGCGCGGCGGTTGTCCGGCGACGACTGGGAGATGCGGGCGCTCCTGAAAAAGGCCCGTTTGCCGCGTCTTGCCAAAGCCTTGGCCTGAGATTGGCTGTCGCGGCGGGCCGCGCGCCCTTGCAGAACCGGGCGGCTCGGTCTAGACGTGCCTGAAACCCGATAAAATCCCTCGGACGTTTTGGGGCAGACGTGACGACACCGCCAAGGCTAGAGATACGCGACCTCGTGCGCCGCTTCGACGGGCAGACCGTGGTCGATCATGTGTCGCTGCAGATTGCGCCGGGGCAGGTGACCTGCCTGCTTGGGCCCTCTGGCTGTGGCAAGTCGACGACGTTGCGGATGATCGCGGGTGTCGACATGCAGGACGAAGGCACGATCCACGTCGACGGCAAGCTGGTCTGCGACACGGTCTTTCGCGTGCCGCCAGAGCGGCGTTCCATCGGGCTGATGTTCCAGGATTTCGCGCTTTTCCCGCATCTGAGCGTCGGAGAGAACGTGTCCTTCGGGTTGAAGGGCGGACGGTCCGAAAAACGCGCCACGGTGGAACGGCTGCTGGATCGAGTCGGTCTGCGGCATTACATCGACCACTATCCGCACCATCTGTCGGGCGGCGAACAACAGCGCGTGGCCCTTGCCCGGGCGCTGGCGCCGCAGCCGAAGATCATGCTGATGGACGAGCCTTTCTCGGGCCTCGACAACCGGTTGCGCGACGGTATCCGGGACGAGACACTGGACCTTTTGAAGGAAGAAGGCGCGGCGGTCCTGCTGGTCACGCACGAACCCGAAGAGGCGATGCGCATGGCCGATGAGATTGCGCTGATGCGGGACGGACGGATCGTACAACAAGGCGCGCCGTACAACATCTACAATGCGCCGGCTGACCGCGACGCGGTGGCATTCTTTAGCGACGTCAATGTCTTGGAGGGCAAAGTTCAAGGGGCGTTGGTGGACACGCCCTTTGGCCGGTTCCTTGCGCCGGGCGTCGCGGATGGCGGCGCGGTAGAGATCGTTTTCCGCCCGCAGCACGTGTCGATCGACTTCGACCGCGCCGGCAAGGGGCCGAACCCTACGGAGATCGCCGGCACCCCGGCCCGCGGCGTGGTGCAGCGCGCGCGCTTCATGGGGTCGGAAAGCCTTGTCGAGTTCGTGATGGATCACGACGGGCAGAAGCTGATCGCGACGGTGCCCAACGTTTTCCTGCCGAAGCCGGGCACGCCCATGTGGCTGAGCCTGCGGCGCGACCGCTGTTTCGTTTTTCCAGTGATCGGGAAAAACTAATTTGATTTCATTGCGTTGGAGTCCGTTCTTCAATCAGTTTGTGAAGAATGTAGACCCGTATGGACGATGCCAGTCCAACCTCGGGGTCTCGGGCCTCGTCGATCTCGGAGGCGAGGGCGTTGAGCGGCTTGTCCATCTCGGCGGCGATGCGCCGGAACTCCGACCAGAAGGCATCTTCGAGCGAGACGGACGTGCGGTGGCCTTTCAGGGTCAGCGACCGCTTGACCGGGCGGCCTGTCATTCCCGTTCGTGCCCTTCATGGTCGCGCCGCTCCTTGTCGGTGCGGGCCTTGGCCAATGCCTTTTGCGCCTTCGTCAGGCCATGCTGCGCGGCATTCGCGTCGCCTTCGCGGCGTTTGTCGTCGCGGGACTTCTGCTTGCGGAAACGGTTCAGGTTGACGACCTTGCTCATGACGGGATCCTAGCTGGCTTCGGTGTGACGTTCCATGGGTTTCAGGCGGACATGACAGGGCCGTCGAGCAGGTCCATCAGCGCCCCGAAGTACCCCTGGGAGCGGGCTGGCCGGGTCGGGTCGGAGGTGATGGCGGCCGCAATGTCCCGGTTCGTGTGGAAGGCGATGATCTGTCCGCCGTAGCCGCGCGCCAGCGCCCAGCCGGTGGCATTCAGGAACCAGCCGTAACCGTAGGAGAGGCCCGAGTAGGGCGAACGGGTCAGGGGTTGGACAGAGATGTCGACCCAGTCGGAGGGGATGACTTGTGTGCCCTCCCACCGGCCGCCGTCCCGCATCGTCAGCGCAACGCGCAGCATCGCGCGGGGCGTCAGCGCCATCTGGTTGCCACCGAGGTAGAAGCCCTGCGGATCGCGGATCCACGGGGGGATCTCGATTCCCAACGGGCGGCCCAGCCGTGTGCGCGCCTGTTCCAACAGGGTGAGGCCGGTCGCCTCTGCCAGCGCCGCGCCGAGCACATGGGTCGAGCCGGTGGAATAGAGCATCCGTCCGCCCGGTTCGGCCACCATGGGACGCGAGAGGGCGTTGCGCACCCAGTTGGAGGAGGCGACCCATGCGCCGTAGTTCGGGCCGGAGGTCCGCTCCAGCCCGGCGCGCAGGCTGGCGAGGTCGCCCAGCGTGATATCGGCCACCTTCGGATCGGCGTCGGTCGGGATCAGCCGGGGCGCCACGTCGCCGAGGGTCGCGTCCAGCGTGACCTCTTCGCGGTCGATGGCGCAGCCCAACAGCAACGAGACCATGCTTTTCGAGCAGCTCTTGATGTTGGCCAGCGCGTTGAGGCCGGGGCCGCCATAGGCGCGTGCGTGGATCAGCGTATCGCCCTTCTGGACAAGGATCGCGTGGAACTGGTCGTGCGCCCCTGCGAAGGCCGCGAACGGATCGTCCTCGGCCCACGCGCGGGAGACGAATGGCAGGGACAGGGCAGAGGCGAGGAGTGTTCGGCGTTGCATCCTCCTGAAATCGGAGGGAATCGCCCGAGGTCAACGGTCGGAGCTCTCACGTTTGCGCGGGTCAGACCGTGGGCGGACAAAAAACGCGCGCCCGGGTGGGGCGCGCGTCGGTGTCGTTCAGCGTTGGCGCAGGATCAGTCCTTCGGGCCGATCATGTCCTCGGGACGGACGACACGGTCGAAGGTCTCCTCGTCCACGAAACCGAGCGCGATGGCCTCTTCCTTGAGGGTCGTGCCGTTCTTGTGGGCGGTCTTGGCAACCTTGGTGGCGTTGTCGTAGCCGATGGTCGGTGCCAGCGCCGTCACCAGCATCAGCGATTCCTTCATCAGCTTCTCGATCCGCGCCTCGTTCGCCTCGATCCCCACCACCATGTTGTCGGTGAAGGCAGACGCCGAGTCGCCCAGAAGCTGCATGGATTGCAGGACGTTGTAGGACATCATCGGGTTGTAGACGTTGAGCTCGAAGTGGCCCTGAGACCCCGCGATGCCGACGGCGGCGTCGTTGCCCATGACATGGGCGCAGACCATGGTCAGCGCCTCGGCCTGAGTCGGGTTCACCTTGCCCGGCATGATGGAGGAGCCGGGCTCGTTCTCCGGCAGGATCAGTTCGCCAAGGCCGGAACGGGGGCCAGAGCCCAGCAGACGGATGTCGTTGGCGATCTTGAACAGGCTCGCCGCGACGGTCTTCAACGCACCGGAGAACATGACCATGGCGTCATGCGCGGCCAGCGCCTCGAACTTGTTGGGGGCGGTGACGAAGGGCAGGTCGGTGATCGTGGCGATGTTGCCGGCGACCATCTCGGCCCAGCCCTTTTTGGTGTTGAGTCCGGTGCCAACGGCGGTGCCGCCCTGCGCCAGCTCGTAGATGTCGGGCAGGCAGGATTCGACCCGTTCGATGCCCTTCTTGACCTGGTGCGCGTAGCCGCCAAATTCCTGGCCCAGCGTCAGCGGCGTGGCGTCCTGGGTGTGGGTCCGGCCGATCTTGATGATGTCCTTGAATTCGTTGGACTTCGCCTCCAAGGCGGCGTGCAGCTTCTTCAGGCCGGGCAGCAGGACGTCACGCGCCTGCATGCCGATTGCGACGTGCATCGCGGTCGGGAAGGTGTCGTTCGACGACTGGCCCATGTTGCAGTGATCGTTGGGGTGGACGGGGGACTTGGACCCCATTTCGCCGCCCAGCATCTCGATCGCGCGGTTGGAGATGACCTCGTTCGCGTTCATGTTCGACTGTGTGCCAGAGCCGGTCTGCCAGACGACCAGCGGGAAGTTGTCGTCGAACTTTCCTTCGATGACCTCCTGAGCGGCGGCCATGATCGCGTCGGCGACTTCGGGCGCCATTGTGCCGAGCGTCTTGTTCGCCTCTGCACAGGCCTTCTTGATGACGCCAAGGGCGCGTACGATCGGCACGGGCTGTTTTTCCCAGCCGATGGGGAAGTTCATGATCGACCGCTGGGTCTGCGCGCCCCAGTACTTTTCGGCGGGCACTTCAAGCGGGCCGAAGCTGTCGGTCTCGGTACGGGTGGCGGTCATCGGTGACTCCTGCATTTGTATGCGATTGCATGCCGGATAAAGGAAAGCGGGATGCTGGGCAATCGTGCAATCGCGCCAAGGTTTACTAAGGCCAGTGCCGCGCGCCTAGAGACGAATTGACCCAGCGGAACGGCCTATTCGTCGGCCCGCCGCGTTCCGGGCAGATGCACACGTACGAGGCTGCCACCGCCCTTGGCCTGCGTGGCAGACAACCGGCCCTTGCGCATCCCCAGAAGCCGGCGAAGCCCGAGCAGCCCGAAGCCATGGCCGTATTCGAAAGGCTTGCCGTCGAGAAAGTCGAGCGTTCCGCCGGGCAGGCCCTTGCCGTCGTCCTCCACCAGGACGTCCAGACCGTCGGGGGTGGCGCCGGCGCAGACGCGGACATGCACCCGGTCCTTGCCGGCGTGTTTCAGAGCATTGTCGACGAGATTGCGCAGGATGATCTGGAGCGCGGTCCGGTCGGCCGTCAGGCGGATCTCTTCGGCGTGGAGGTCGTGCAGCCCGCGCGGGTCGAGAACGGTGAAAATGTCACGGCAGAGCAGGTGAAGTTCGAAGCTCTCGATCCTTGCCTCGGCATTGCTGGCCTCGCTGAAGTCGAGCACCTCGCCGATCAGGTCCTGCGCCTTTTCGCTGACTTCGGACATCAGATTGGCGATTTCACGCGCTTCGGTTGCGTCTTCAGGCAGCTCATCGCGGATCAGTTCCGACAGTCCGAGGATCCGGCGCATGGGCGCGCGCAGGTCGTGGGCGGCGAACGCAAGATATTGCTCCATCTCGCAGCGGGCGCGTTCGACCCTTGCCAGCGTTTCAATGTCTTTCTTCTGAGCGGCCCGGATCGGCGTCAGGATCACCGATGTTCCGACGATGGCGATGACCTGTCCGTCATGTCCAAGGATCGGCGAAAGGGTGGTCTGCACTTCGGTTTCCGCCCCGTCGATGTCGAGCACCAGATCGTAGGTCTGTGCCGTGCGCGAAGCCATGACCTCCATGTGGCGCTGATAGGCGGCGTTGCCCAAGGTGTCATCGTAGACTTCGACCGCGGTGCGGCCCAGAACCTCATGCCGCGGGCGGGCGCCCAGACGCTCCGCCGCGCGGTTCCAGAAGGCATAGACGGGCGCTCCCTCCGCATCGGGGCGGAGAACGAATATCGGCACAGCGACAAAATCGAGAATGGCGAAGTTCAGAGGGTTCATCCCAATGTCGCCCGATACCAAGACAGGACAGTCCTCGGACGTTACGGCAATCACCCTTTAGGAAAGGTTCACTTCCGGAAGCGGTCCAGGCTGACGACCTCTGCGTCGTGGTGCTGTGCCTCGGGCTTGCCGGGACCGTCGCCGTCGGGGGTCGGATCGTCGTCGCCCTCGTCTTCCTCGCTGTCCTGGCTTTCGAAGCGCAGCCCGAATTCGACGGACGGATCGACGAAGGTGCGGATCGCGTCGTAGGGGATCGACAGCCGTTCCGGCGCATCGCCGAAGTTCAGCGTGATGGCAAAACCCTCATCGCCGACTTCGAGATCCTCGTACCAGTTCTGTACCACCACGGTCATTTCGCCGGGGTAGCGCTGTTTCAGCCAGTCGGCGAGTTCGACCTCCGGGTGGCGGGTGTCGAAGGTGATGAAGAAATGATGATCGCCGGGAAGCCCATGCTCCGACACGCCGGTCAGAACCTCCTGGATGAGGCCGCGCATCGCGCGGTGCATGAGTTTTCCGTAATCAATAGTATCGGACATATCGCGGCTTTCTTTTCGTTGCGCCCACCATATTGCTCTGGACGGAGAATGGAAGGGGGGAGTCAGACCTGCGCCAGCCCCCAGCCGGACAGCGCACAGACGGCCAGCACAAGCGGCACCGGTGCCTTCCGCGCGAACATCAGCGCGGCCAGCGCGATCAGCGGCAGGGCCTCCGGACGCAGGGTCGAGAGCACCGGCAGCGACAGCGACAAGGGGCCTTTGTCGATCGTGACCGTCTGGGCAAAGAGCGTGTGAAGCGCAAACCAAAGCGACAGGTTGGCAATGACGCCCACCACTGCGGCGGTGATACCGCTGAGGGCGGCTTGCAGGCGCGGGCGGGCGCGCAGCGTCTCCACATGCGGGGCAAAGGCGAAGATCCACAGGAAGCACGGCACGAAGGTCATCCAGAGCGTCAGCGCGCCCGCAGCCAGCGCCATGCGGACGCCGCCCGCGCTGTGTCCGGCAAGCTGCCCGACGAACTGGGTGACCAGGATCAGCGGGCCGGGGGTCGTCTCGGCCAGCCCGAGGGCATCGACCATCTGCGGCGCGGTCAGCCAGCCACGCATTTCCACGACATCCTGCGCCATGTAGGCAAGGACCGCATAGGCGCCGCCGAAGGTCACGACGGCCAGTTTCGCGAAGAAGGCCGCGAGATCGAACAGAAGCGTCTGTCCCGAGAGGTACAGGACCGGGAGCGGCAGCAGCCAGAGGACCAGCCACAAGAGGATCGTGGCCGGGGCGGTGCTGTTTCGGGGCGGTTCCGCCGGGGCGTCGGACGGCCCGTCCGCCGCGCCTCCGCCACGCAGTGCGCCCCAGGCCGCGGCCAGCGCGATGACAAGCGGGAACGGCAGGCTGAACGCGAAAAGGGCAAGGAAGGCCGCCACCGCAACCATGAAGTCCGGAGACCCTTTCAACGCCTTAGACGACAGCCGGTGGAGCGCCTGCACGACGATCACGATGACGCTCGCCTTGACGCCGAGCATCAGGGCCTCCGTCTCGGGCCGGGCGCCGTATTGGGCGTACAGCAACGCGAGGACCGCGATGACCGCCGCGCCGGGCAGCACGAAGAGCGCCCCCGCGATCAGGCCGCCGGTTATGCCGCGCAGGCGCCAGCCGGCATAGGTGGCAAGTTGCATCGCTTCGGGACCGGGCAGCAGCATGCAGAAAGAGAGCGCCCGGAGGAATTGCGCCTCGGTCAGCCAGGGGCGTTGTTCAACCAGTTCCCGATGCATGACGGCGATCTGTGCTGCCGGTCCGCCGAACGACAGCAGGCCGATACGCGCAAAGACACGGGTCAGGAGAGGGTAGGGCGTCATGATGCCCAAACGCTTAGGCGGGCTTCGTGACGTTCACAAGACGGATGGGCACAAGACGGATGAGGCGCGCAGGCGTTCAGGCAGTGGGCGCTGGCCAGTTCATCGCGATCAGCCATGCGGCGGGCAGCGCCTCCAGCAGGAACCAGACAAAGGCCTTGGGCTGCGGCGGTTTGTCCATGACCATGGAAACGAGGCGACCGGAAGCCGCGCCGGCATAGGCGATGCCCAGCATGGCATAGGCGAAATCCGCGCCGGCGACGAGGCAGCAGAGCCCCACGGCGACGAACAGGCCGCCAGCAGAGGCGCGCAACTCGCTTAGACCCATCGTGCTGTCGGCGGTCTTCAGGTCCAGGGCCTTCGCGGCGAAGCGCGGGCTGACGAAGGCCATGCCACCGAAGGCGATGGTCATCAGCGCAATGAGAATGTTGAGCAGGTCTGTCATCCGGGTCCGCCTTGCTGGTGCGAACGGACGTAGCGGACAAGTGCTTTGCGGCAAGAGTGCGCGGCGCGATGACGCTGTCTTGCGACCGGCGGAGCGCGGTCAGGCGCTTCAGGGGCAGCGTTGATCGCCCAGGCCACGTTCGTTGCAGGGTGCTGGACCGGGTGTCGTGTGCGGCGTGTCACCCGGTGTGCCATAGATCGGCGGCTCTCTATGGTGTTGGCCGCCCAGGGAAAGCTCGCGCGCTTTTTCCATCACGTCGAACCGCGTTTGGGTCGTCTGTGTGGGCTTGTCGTTCTGATGCACAGGCGCGCCACAGGCGGCGATGAGCGACATCACGATCAGCGAAAGCAGCGGGCGCATGGCGGAACTCCGGACGGTCTGCGTTTCGGCGTCGCCGGTCCTGCGTCCGGGAGAGGCGCGAAACACCAGATGCAATATGGATATGTCTCGAAAGGTGAAGTGCAGGCTTCTGTTGCCAGGTGCCTGCGAACCCCGCCTTACGCTGCTAGGCGCAAGGACTTAGATTTCGGTCTCGTCACTGCTTACGCAGCAACTGCAACCGGAGCACGATTGTCGTTGGCAATTGTACTTTGTGAACCGATAACGGTGGTATCTCACCGGGACAAAGCTACATCTTTACGCGTTCGTCGATCCTGTTTCGGCCCCATTTTCCCCCAACGAAGGGATGTTTGGTGGAGCCGCCGGGTACCGCCCCCGGGTCCGATCCGTTTATTACATGCGCGTTTATGCCCATAGTTCCCTGAGGAACATCTCTGATATAGGCGCCGTCGGGCCGCTTGCAAAGGGGGAAACCGACACGAATTCGGCACGTTTTTGCGCCGGGCCGGGCTTGGTCGATTCTTGGCCAACCCGGAAACTTGTTCAGGGTCCACGGCCTGCGCGATGTGTCGTCACGACAGGATCTGCCCACCGTGACGCACTCTTTCAGCCCTTCGGCTTGCTGTCCGCCAGGCGCTCGAACGCGGATTGCAGGGCCGCGTCGGTGAACGGCTTCTGGACGATCTCGCAAGGGGGGTAGGTTTCCACAAGCGCCTGATTGTCGCCGTAGCCGGTCGCCAGCACGAAGGGCACCCCGAGGGCGTGGAGCCTTTCGGCGACGGGCAGCGATTGCTCGTCACCGAGGTTCACGTCCAGAACGGCATGATTGGGCGTCACCGTCTCCAGCCAGGCCATCGCATCGGCGACGGACGAGGCGATCTCGACAGGGGAAGCGCCCATGTCTTCGAGCATGGCAGCCGCATCCATCGCGATGATCAGCGAATCTTCCAGCACCAGGGCCGGTCCGCCGAAATCGGTTGCGGTGGCCTCCTGCTTGACCGGTGCGGGGGTCTGCGGCGCGGCGGCCACGGTTTCGATCAATCCGGCCAGAATGTGTGGCGGCAACCGGAAGTGCGCCTCGACCCCGGTCATCTTGTAGTGGATCCGGGAATCGCCCTTCAGTTCATGCGGGATAGACGTCTCGATGATGACCGTTCCGAAACCGCGGCGTTCCGGCGGCGACACCGGCGGGCCACCCCGTTCCAGCCAGTCGATCAGCAGGCCGCCCGCATTGTCCCGCGAGATGTGGATATCCACGCGTCCGCCGCTGTCGCAAAGCGCGCCGTACTTGACGGAGTTGGTGGCCATCTCGTGCAGGACCAGTGCCAAGGTCGTGTAAGCCTGCGGTTTCACCAGAGCATCCGGACCGGTTACGTTGACACGCTCCGACTTGCCGTTGGCGTAGGCCGCGAATTCGCAGAGGATCAGCTCCCGAAGCGAGGCTGGTTCCCAGTGATCCGCCGTCAATTGGTCGTGCGCGCGTGCGAGCGCATGGATGCGCCCGTCGAGGTTGGCGGTGAACTCTTCCAGAGTGGCCGCGGATGCGCGCGACTGCGACAGGAGTCCGCGCATCAGGTTCAGGATGTTGCGGACCCGGTGGTTGAGTTCGGAGATCAGCAGCTCTTGCTGTTCCTGCGCACGTTGCCGTTCGAGGTTCGCCGCATCCGTCACTTTCAGGAAGACTTCAAGCAGGACGGTGCGCAGCAGGTTGGCGGCGTGCACTTCCTGGGTGGTCCACGGTGCGGAACGGCCGGTCGCGGCTTCTTTCCAGACGTCGAACGACTTGCGCGGCGTCAGGCGCACGCCGTTCGGGCCGACTGTGACAGGCTTGTTCGGGTCGCCCGCCCAGGACACGGTATCGTTGATCGGGCGACGGAAGAGCACCAGATAGTCGCGCGGACGCTTGGAAATCGGAATGGCCAGAAGGCCGGCAATGCGGTCTTCGTAGTCGCGCGCGGGTTCATGGACGTTGCCGAGGCAATCGGTGTGATAGTTCTGCGAACCGATGGAGCGGTCGAGGAAACGCGCGATGCTCCGGAATTCCTCGGCCGAAGTCGTCGCGCCGATGCAAGTCGGGGACTCTCCGTCGTAGAGGCAGAGGCCGTCGTGCGGCAGGACCGACTGGATGTCGTCGCTGACCGCCAGCAGGCTTTCGGCCAGCTCCTGACCGTCAACCATGTGGGTCATCAGCCGGCTTTGAAGCCGGTTGGTGTTCACCTCGGCGATCTTGCGCTGCCCGTCTTCGAACCGCGTGAGTTCGTAAGAGAACATGTGCGCGAACATCTCAAACGCCGTGCGCCGTTCGTAGTCGATGTAACACGGGCTGTGGTGGTGGCAGGCAAACAGTCCCCAAAGCTCACCGTCCTTCATGATCGACACCGACATGGAGGCGCTGACACCCATGTTCTTCAGGTACTCGATATGGATGGGAGAGACCGCGCGCGTCACGGACAGCGACAAGTCCACCGGTGTGCCGTCCACGGTCTGGGGCGGACAGATCGCGCTGCCCGGATCGTCGACATCGGAGATCAACCGCAGGAGCGAGCGCTTGTAGAGCGCCCGGGCCTGTGCCGGGATGTCGGATGCCGGGAACATCAGGCCCAGATACTTCTGACCGCCGTCGCTCCGGGTCTCGGCCAACACCTTGCCGGACTTGTCGGCCTGGAACTGGTAGAGCATGACGCTGTCGAAACCGGAGAGCTTGTGAAGCGCGACGGTCGCCCGGCGGGCGAGGGTTTCGAGGTCAACGCAGCCGCGAAGCTGAAGGATATGCGGATAGACCTCAGACATGACGTCGCTGCCACGCAAGACGGAGCGCGGCTCGAACTCGACGATCATGTGGCGTCCGCTGCCGTGCAGGGACACGTCGAAGCTGCGGTTGTCGTTCAGCACGGTCACGCCGAACAGCCTCACGACTCCATCCGGCGTGTCGGTGAGATGCATGCTTTTCCGCATCCGTTCGAACGCGTCGTGGACGATCAGTTCCTGCAGCCGGCGACCGATGGCGTCGCCGTGGTCAATTCCGAGGATATCGCCGAGGTTTTCGGAGGCGTGCTGGACGATCCAGTCCGTCGTTACCGCCAGCAGTGCGCCGTAGGATTGTACCCGGCCCAATTGATGGATAGGTTCGCGGTCGCAATTGGTGAGATCCACGCTGTCGCTGCCGGGGCCCGAAGCCCTTGCGATTTTCATATAGGCGACCCTTTCAGTCCGGTTGGTTCAAGAGGCATGCGCTGCGGCTGCGCGTTCGAAAATCCTAAACGCTTCCATAGCGTCCGCGACGATGCGGTCCGCCTCCGGACTGCGCGCGGCCATCTGGTCCAGGACAGCGCAATGGCGCTGCCAGACCGGTCCGACCGGAGCGGCAAGGAAATAGCGTGGCACGGCGATGTTCGGTTCCGCCTTGACCAGCCTGCGCCGGATCACCTCAGTTCCCAACCGCGATCCCAGCACAATGTAGTCGATTGCCACAGGATGCAGAGGCTGGCCAGCTTGACCTTGCGTCGACCCGGGGCCGACATCGCTGAACAGCCGCCTTAGCAGGTCCACGATGATGTCCCGGCTGAGAAGCGCCCTGTTGTCTATGGTGCGATTGCACAGCGCCAGAACGGCCGCTTGTTGTGCGCGGAGGAACTCGTTGAGATTGGCATGGGGATCTTGGAGAACGTGGTCAAAACTTTGTTCGACACGGGCGTGGTCCAACCGGGTGTCGTTGCGAATCCTGTGCCGGAGAGACAGCGTATCCTGTCCCCCGGACAGCGATACATCTGCTAATAAAATCAACGTCAGTCTACCTTCCTTGGAATTCCAGAATCGTACAACGCAGAAACACTGCAATTGTTCCGCAGAATTCTTAACGCTCTGCATTTTTTTTGAGAAGATCCTGAAGGTAGGAAGACCGCCTCGTCAGGCGGGTATCAATTTGCCCTCGCTCAACTCCACGGAATCGGGGGCCAGCCTGTCGCGGAAGCGGGGATCGTGGCTGACCAGAAGGATGGCCTGGGGCAGGGCGTCGAGGATTTCCAGCAGACGTGCCTCGTTGCGTGGGTCGAGCGCGTTCGTAGGCTCGTCCAGAAGCAGCGCCTCGGGCTCCATCACCAGCACTGTCGCCAGCGTGACCAGCCGCTTTTCGCCCCCGGACAGCTTGTGGGTGATCCGGTCGCGAAGGTGGGTCAGGCCGAGGTCGCGCAAGACGCGGTCGACCATCTCCAGCGCCTCTTCACGGCTGCGGCCGAGGTTCAGGGGGCCGAAAGCGACGTCCTCCGTCACGGTTGGGCAGAAAAGCTGATCGTCGGGGTCCTGGAACACCAGACCGACCCGGCGACGCACCTCGTGGAAATCCGCCTCGCTCACGCGCGGGATGCCGAAGATGCGGATGGTGCCGCTGTCGGGGCGTTGCAGCCCGAGGATCAGCCGCAGCAGCGTCGACTTGCCCGCGCCATTCGCTCCGGTCAGCGACAGGCGCTGGCCCGGCTCCAGTCGCAGGTTCGCGCCTTTCAGAACCGGGTCCTGGCCAGGATAGCCGAAGTGGACGTCTTCAATGTCGATCAGGGCCATGTGGCATCCAGCCGGAAGAGCGCGGCGCACACGATGATCAGGACCACGCCGAATACCGCGTCGCGACGGGTGTAGGCGAAGTCCTGCAAGAGCATGATACGTCCCGAGAAACCCCGGCATTTCATCGCGGCGAGGATACGCTCGGACCGTTCAATCGCCCGCACCAGAATCATGCCCACGAGGTAGCCGAAGGTGCGGTAGGTGTGCCACGAGGTGGAGGGACGGAAGGCTCTGACCTTCATCGCGGCGCGCAGGCGAAGGTATTCCTCGCGCAGCACCTCGATGTAGCGGATGGTGAACATCATCAGGTGCACGAGTTTTTCCGGGCACCGCAGCCGGTAAAGCGCATGCCCCATGGTGACCGGCTCCATCGACCCGACCAGCGTCATGAGCGCGAGGATCACCGCGTTGGCGGTCAGCGCGATTTCGACGGCCTGCCCGAGGCCCTGCCAGGTCGCATCGAAGCCCCAGATGGTGAACATAGTGTCGCCGGGCACCGTGAAGGGAAAGAGAACCAGCATGAAGATGATGAAACCGTCCATCGCCGCCATGCGCTTCACCGTGGGCAGGATCGGCAGGCGCGAGACCAGCAGGAACGCGACGGACACCGCAAGGGCCGCCGTCAGAGCACCCAGCGAGGACAGCGCCACAACCACCACGCCAAAGACACAGACGCCGAGTATGCGGGTGCGTGGGTCCAGACGGTTCACTGCGGTCAGGGCCGGTGTCCCGGTCCCAGCCAGCGTCTTTTGTGCCTGTGTCAGAACGTGGCCCATGGCTCAGGCCGCCATCTTGCGGCGGGCCGCGATGTAGAACGCCAGCCCGAACAGCCCGAGGATGTAGCCCAGTCCGCCGAGGATCGTCTGGAAGTCGTTCTTCTCCTTGTAGGCAGCAATCTCGCGGCGCAGGGGGCGGATCTCGTCCCGAACCGTTTCGGCGATAAAGTCACGCTCTTCTGCCGTCAGTCCGGCGACGGCGACCGGCTCGGAGGCGTCGGTGGCCACGGCGGGCGGCGCGGCTTCGATGACCGGTTTGCCGAGGATGGCAGCCACCTCTTCGGCGGGCAGCGTGGCCTCCGCCACGTGTCCGGCGCCCAGATCGGCGCGGAAACGATGTTCGACCGGCTTTTCCGGCGTGAAGACAAAGAAGCCGTCCGCATCGGTGACCGTGCGCCCCAGTTCGGTGCCGTCGGGGGCGGTGACGATCACTTCTTCCCCGACAGCCATGTCGCCGTTGGAGAAGCCGATCTCGCCCTCGATGGAGGACCCGGACGGAAAGACGGCGGCGATGACCTTGTGGGCCTGAGCGGGCAGGGGCAACGCCAGAAGCGCCGCAATCAGGGCAAGGCGTTTCATGCGGCACTCCGTTGCAGGGCGTGGAAGAGGTCCGGCTTGACCTTGCGAGCCAGGAGGACGGCGAACCCGGTCAGCAGCCCTTCGATGATCATCACCGGGATATGGGCGATGAACACCAGTTTGGCCGCCGGGATGAAGGCATCGCCCGACAAGGCCAGCGACAAGGCCACCAAGCCGGTTGTCGCGGCGATGCTGAAGGTGCCGCCGACCGCGCCCCAGACGGCTCCGGTCAGCGGCGTCCCGCGCGAGATGAGACGCCCGAACAGCAGTCCCGCCAGCACCGCTGGCAAAGCGATATTGAGTGTGTTCACCCCGAGCACGGTCAGTCCGCCGAAGCCGAAGAACACGGCCTGAAGCAGCAGGCCCACGAAGAGGGCCGGAAAGGCGGCCCAGCCGAGCACGAGCCCGGCAAGACCGTTCATGATGAGATGCACCGAGGACGGGCCGATCGGCACATGCACCAGCGAGGCCACGAAGAAGCTGGCCGACAGGACACCGGCTGCGGGGATGCGTTCCATCGTCAGCGACCGCAGGCCATAGGCGATGCCGCCGGCCGCCAGCACCGCCCCGCCGATCACGACCGGGTTGGAAAGGGCTCCGTCCACGATGTGCATGGCGTTACTCCAGCTCCCAGGCGCGGATCCAGATCACGGCATCCTGGCTGAGTTCCTTGCCTTTGTGTTCGGTTGCGGGACCGACACCGAGCGCGGCAAAGCCCCAGTGTCCGGCCCTGGGAATGCCGAAGGTGAAGTACCCGTTGTCGTCGGACATGACGACGACCGCGCCACCGGGCGGGGGGCTGACCACCGGGTCGGTGGCGCGCGCACGTTCCATGTCCGGCTCTGCCGCCATGAACTCGACCTCGATCTCGGCACCGGCGACGGGTTGGCCGTCGGACAGGACGCGTCCGGTGAACGTGGAGCCCGCCAACACGTTGTAGGGCTTGTTCAGCGGCAGGATCTCTGCGGGCAGGCCAACAGGGTTCATCCAGTCGGTGGGCAATTCGCTGCGGTTCAGAAAGGCCTTGGTGTACTGCTGGATGTACGTGTCCTCGGATTCCTCGAAGTAGGGCTGCGGGACCGTCACGAGGACATAATCGCCCGACCGCTTGACCGGGACGTTGCCCAGAAAGGCCGCCGCCTCGTTCGCGGACCCCGTGAAGGCCGTCGGTTCGAGGGTGTCCAGAAGATCGGTGCGCTTGCCGTGATGCACCATGAAGAATTCCTCGGGTGTTTCCATCTCCATCACGTGGCCGTTTGAGAAGGGGTGCCAGAAGATCAGCTTGACCGGCACGTCGCCCGGTCGGTCGATGATCGTGTCCGTCGTATATTCGAGAAGGAAATGCGCCTGTGTCATCGCCGGAAACGCGATGCACGCCGCAAGTGCACCAAAAGTGAGTTTCATGAAGCCGTCCTTGTCCACTGCGCCACACCCGGCGCGCGTCGTTTCTGGACGCGGGGAACACTCGACCCCATCCGCGCGGCGGAATGACCCGCCTGCGCACGAGGCCAGACGCGCACCCCGGCGTCCGGTTGAAAGCGCCTCTTCCTGAGGCGCCAGTCCGGCAGGTCTCCTGGCTCGCGGGTCATCGCATCTGGACTGGCCTTCCCGGATTTCTCCAGTGGCATATCAGCCCTGCTTGCCGCTTACAGTTGCGGGGGCAGCTGCAGGGTAGGCACTCGCGTGCCGCACTGCATTCCCTCTTTCCTCCGAAGCGTGAAAACTCCGGAACCGGACATGCGATTTCCTTGCCAGAAAAGCGCGCGCCCGGTCAATTGCTAATTTGTGAAGCGCGGAGCAGGGACCGGACAGATGTGTGGTCCACTGTTGGGCCCTCCGAGCGAGGGCTCGTCAGGCGTCTTCCGGAGCCACTGTCGCGATGCTCAGCGCATGGCCGCCCAGGTCGCGGAAGGCGCGCTGGCGGCAGGTCAGCACGATGATCTGAAGGTCGCCCGCCTGGCGGTGCAACGCGTCGAACATCCGCTCGATCCGATCGTCGTCGGTGAAGACCAGCGCGTCGTCGAGGATCACCGGCGCAGTGCGCCCCGCGTGGGACAACATGCGCGCAAAGGCCAGCCGGACCAGCAATGCCACCTGTTCCTGCGTGCCGCCGGAGAGGATGTCGACCGGCTCGCTCTGGCCGTCGCGCAAAAGCGCATCGGGCAGCAGGGATTCTTCTCCCCATGTCAGCTCGGCGTCCGGCCAGAGCAGGTGCAGGAGCGGTTTCAGTTCCCGGGCGATCGGCGCGAAATAGCGTTCGCGGGCTTCGTTGCGGGCTTTTTCAAGCGCCTGTTCGAGCTTGCGAAGCACAGCCACCTCGTGCTCGATCCGCGTCAGGGTCTCGCGGGCCGATGTCAGCTTTTCCACCGTCTCGGCCAGCCTTTCCTCGACCGCGTCACCGGCAGAGCGGCTGATGCGTTCTTCGAGCCGGGCGAGCAGAAGCTTCAGACGGGCGCTTTCGTCGCGTGCGCGGGTTTCCACGGATTCCGCCCGAGTCAGCGTTGCGCGCGTATTGGCGGTGTCGGGGGCGTCCTTGGCCTTGGCCGCATGTTTGGCCTGCTCCTCGGCAAGAGCAGCCTCCATCCTTGACAGGGTCGCGGCCAGATCGTCCTCTGTCGCGCCGCCAGCCCGCGCCACCGCGTCTTCGGCGCGCTTCAGACGGTCCTTGAGCGAAGTCAGGGCGGTTTCGGCGCGCAGCACCTCAGCCCGGGTATCGGCCAGCCGTTCGTTGGCGGCGTCGAGCGCGCCGCGGGCAAGGTCCCGTTCTTCGCGCGCGCTGACCAGTTCCGCCTCTGCCTGCGCAAGGTCGGGCATGTCCGCATCCTCAACCGGGACAGGGATGCGGGCGTGCGTCGCGCGAAGCTGTTCAATGCCATCCGGGGCGAGGCTTTGCAGCACGGCCTTCGCTTCGGCATGCTGCCGCTCCGCCTCGGTCCGGGCGGCGGCGGCGTCACGGGCCTCTTCCAGGGTCGCGGCTCCGATGGCCTCAAGCGCCGAACGCAAGGCGCGGGCCGCAGCGTCCACAGTGTCGGCGTCGCGCCCGGTGTCGCCGGGGCGGATCTCCAACTGCCCGACACCGGCTATGTCGAAGCGGGTGGTCCGGGCGACGGGGACCGCCTGACCGTCCGGCAGCGGGGCGTCACCGAAACGGATCGCACCTTGGGATCCTGCCGCGTAGTGGGCCACAACCTGCGTGGCCGTGGCGTCGTGCGCGGCAACGGCGGCGGCATGGGTATTGGACAGTGTCTCGATCCGGCGAAGGGCCGTGGCGTCGGGACCGGAGCGGGCGGCTGCGGCGGTCTCCATCCTGCGGCGCATCTCTTCGGCCTGCGCGATGCGGGTCTCAAGCTCCTTGCGACGTTCGGAACCTTCGCGCGCGGCCTCCGCCCGTTGCGCGGCAGTTCGGGTGCCTTCGGCCTTCGATAGCGCGACCTCTGCCGCGTCGAATGTCTTCTGTGCCGCATCGCGGGCGGCCTGCGCCTTGTCCCGCGCCGCGCCCGCCGCCTCCTTCTCCGCGCCGGTTGCATCGACGAGGCGCGCGGCCTCTGTCCGTTCAGCGGTTGCCTCGCGCAGGGACGCAAGCTTCCCGCGTGCCGCCTCTGCCGTCAGGCGGGCCATTTCGACCTTGCGGGCCGCCGCGTCGAGTTCCTCTGCATGGCGCACGGCGGCGGTGTGGGCCGCGCGGGCGGCGTCCAGCTTTGCGCTGCGCTCGGCCACCGCGTCCGGGGCTTCCCACTCGGCAAGGTCGCGCCGTGCACGTTTGCGTTCCGCCAGCGCGTCATGAAGGTCGCGCGCCGTTGCCGCAAGGTCCTGCTCCTGCGCAGTCAGCGCCTCCACCGTGTCGATGGCCGCCTTCCATGCGCCGCCGGTCTTCGGCTTGCCGGTGCCGGTGGCGAGTGCCGCCAACTCGTCGCGGCATCGCGCCAGCGCCCTGTCCATGCGCCGTCCGCCGGTCATTGCCTCCACTTCGTCCCCGACGGAAGTCATCAGATCGCGGCGGGCCTCGAGCGCGGCCTGCCGTTCCTTCGTGGTGCCGGCCGTCAGGTCGGTGACCCCTTGACGCACCCAAATCAGCCCGGACGGACCGCCGGCGTCACCGCCCAGCAGGTCCGCGATCCAGGCCTCGGCGGCATCTGCCTGCGCGATCAGCCGGTCGCCCTGATGCACCGTCGCCGTCGCCTTCTGGAACCAGCGTTTTGTCAGGGTGAAACGGCCATCGGCGGTCTCCAGCTCGACCGTGACTTCGGGCGCGCCGCCCGCGTGGGGGCGGAGCGATGACACCTCTTTGTCGCGGGAGCCGTGTGGCTTGAAGAACAGGGCCTGAATGGCATCGAAGAGGGTCGACTTACCGTGCTCGTTTGGTTCGCAGAGCACGTTCAGCCCGTCGCCAAGCCCGTCGACCCGCGCCGGTTCGGTAAACCGGCGGACATTGTTCAGGGTGATGCTGCGCAGTTTCATTCCATATCCTCGCGCACATAGGCGTACAGCCGGGCCAGAGCATCGGCCGCCACGTCCCGTTCCGATTGCGACAGGTCGTCCGCGTTGGCCTCCGCCATCAGCCCGTCCGCCGCCAGCCGCAGCGCGCCCGCCCGGTCGATGGCATCGAGGTCGGTGGCCTCGAACAGCGCGCCGAGCGCGTCGGTCCGCAACTCGAAATGGGCGAAGTCGGGGGCGGCGTCGCTTGCGGCATTGCGGAGAGCGACCTGCTGCGGCAGATTCGCCCAGCCGGAGACGGCGACCCGCAGGAGGATGTCTCGACGTCCCGTCGCAGGCAGAACCTCGGTCAATGCCGCGGCGGCGTCCTGCCGAGCGGTGAGGGGCAAGGGTGTCTCCTGCCAGAGGAACGATCCCGTCGCGACCTCTTCGATGTCCGGAACTGCGCCCGGTCTGTCAAGAGTGACAGAGAGGCAGACCCCGCGCTGACCGTGCTTGAACCGGTCCTGTTCCGGCGTGCCGCTGTAGTGCACCCGGTCCGACACTCTGAGCCTGCCATGCCAGTCGCCGAGCGCAAGATAGTCCAGACGGGCACTGCGGTCCCGGTCGGGCGCGATGGTGTCCCCGGAGTTGGTGAAATCCGTGACGCCGCCATGCGCCAGACCGATGCGCAACAGTCCTTCTTCGCTGGCCATGGAAGGCAGCGCCGCCGTCGGGTCGCTGCCCGGGGCGCGGTAGGCGACGGGGCAGGGCAGAAGGACCGCCTCATCGCTCATGTGTCGTGGCGCGGTTTCGGTGACGGGGATGACGTTCGCGGGGCCGTCCTTGCGGATCGTGTCCCACAGCGGTTCGGCGTCGCGCATGTTGTCGTGGTTGCCGGGCAGGAGCCACCAGATCACGCCCTCCGCCTCGGCCATGGCGGCCAGCGCCTGACGGATCACCGGGGCCGAGGGCGTGGCCGTGTCGAACGTGTCGCCGGCCAGAAGGACATGGCCGGCGCCGCGTGCGCGCGCGGCCTCAGCCAGCCTGGCAATCGCCGCGTGGCGGGCTTCCATCAGGCGGCCCCGTATGTTGCCGTCGCCGGGCTGCGGGATGTTGGCGAACTTCCGTCCGATGTGCAGGTCGGATGTGTGGATGAAACGGAATGCCATCGCCTGCTCCTGTTAGGTGCCCCTTGCCGTTGCGGGAACGGATCCCAGCTTTGGGCAGGGGGCAGAACCTGTTGCGGCCCATGCGACACTGCCCGCCCTCCCGGTACGGCACGGAGGGTGCAGAGAACCATATTCGTGGCGGCGTTCCAAGTGGGTGAAGCCTTGTTCGGTCTCCGTATGAACAGGGCCGGCCGCCGGAGACACAAGTGCATCGCCGGCTTTTCGGTCGCCAAGAACCGGCATCGGTTTCATGAGCGCGCCATCTGCCGGAGTGCCGCAGGCCCCGCCGCGGTCTATGGCGGCTGTCAGAGCTTCATCGGCGTTCAGGTGATGTCGATGAAAACGCATGAAAAACCGGCAGGCCGGTTTCTTACCGCCGCAAATGCGTTTGGAACCCTGTCTTCTGGCCCGTCGGAAGACGGCAGATGCCACGTCCCGGCAATGTCGCCTCGCATGAGCCCGCTTCAGCGTGTGCCGCGCAGCCGGGCCAACTCGGTCTTCATCCGGGCCACCCTGTCGTGATGGGCCTCGCCACGGCGCAGGCTGACGGCGGTTGACAGGATGTCGATGACGACGAGGTGCGACAGCCGCGAGACGGTGGGCGTGTAAATATCCGTGTTCTCCAGCGTCTCGACCATCAGCGTGACGTCGCAATGACGGCAAAGCGGGCTGTCCGCCTGTCCGGTGATGCCCACTGTCGCCGCGCCGCGCTCCTGTGCGGTGGCCATCGCCGCCACGACTTCGCGTGTCTGGCCGGTATTGGAAATCGCCACTGCCGCGTCGCCCGGCCGGAGCATCCCGGCGGTCATGAACATCTGGTGGGCGTCGGATGGCGCGCCGCAGGGGACCCCGAACAGCGGAAACTTCTGCTGGGCGTCACGGGCCACGATACCGGAAGCGCCGAAGCCGAAGAACTCGATGCGCGTTGCCGTGGCCAGCAGATCCACCGCGTCCCCGATCCGTGCGGTGTCCAGCCGGGACTGCGCCCAGTTGAGGTTCGAGAGGTTGAAATCGAAGATCTTGGTCACGATGCCGGCAAGGTCGTCGGCGTCGCTGATCGCGGTGTGAGAAGTCGTGCGCGCAAAGGCCAGGCTGCGTGCCAGTCGGACCCTCAGATCGCGGAAACCCTCGCAGCCGATCGCGTTGCAAAAGCGGATGACCGTGGGTTCGGAGACGTCTGACGCCCGGGCCAGCCGGGCGAGCGTCATGGCGACCGCCTCTTCGGGGCGGTCGAGGATGACGTCGGCCACCCGTCGGTCGGACTTGCGCAGCTCGTCGCGATGCCGGACGATCTCTTCCAGCAGATTGTCGTTCGGCGTCTGCGCGTTGTGCATCGTGGCCTTCCTTCCCCGGTCGCTGTGGTCAAACGTGCTGGCGGCTGTCAGGATTTCGCCTGCACGCGCCCCGTCGCCTCTGCCGCGATGTCCGAGATGGCATCGAAATCCGGGCCGGAGGTCGGGATGGCGACGTCGAAGACCTCGGCTATGACCTGCGTCCAGCCGTGGATGAAGTAGGTCCAGCCGTCTTCGATCTGCAAGTCGCGGGCGTCCTGCTGCGCCCGCGCCTGATCGAGGAAGACGAGGTCGCCGCGATAGTTCAGCTCCCACACGATGCCGTCTTGGGGAAAGGCGCCGTCGAAGGTCAACGGAGAGCCGGGGGCATCCTTGCCCAGCCCGGTGGCGTTGACGACGAGCGAGCCGGGTTTCAGCGACGCCATCTGTGCGTCGTTGACCTCGGGCCGGTCTGCCAGAACGTAGTCGCAGGGAATGTCGCAGCCGAAAGACTCGTGGATCGCGCGGATGTGGTCGAGCCGGGATCGAGTCCGGTCGGTGACGACGATCCGCGCGGGCCGGTTTGCGCCCCGCGACGGCTGGGCAAGATGCCATGTGAGCGCGATGGTCGAGCCGCCGGCCCCCATCGACAACAGCTCCGCGCCGGTTTCAGCGAAATGGTGGGCGGGCAGGAACCCGTCAAGCGCCAGGCCCGAGGAAATCGGGTCCTTGGCATGACAGATCAACCGCCCGTCACGCTTCGACAGGCAGGAGGTTTCCGCCATCAGCCGTGCGTGCGGGTCGATTTCGTCGAAGAGGTCGGCGCAGGCGGCGTAGAGGTCCAGCTTGTGCGTGGTCACCAGCGCGCCGAGGCTGAGTGGGTCCTCCTTGATGAAACGTGTCACGGCCCGGTAGTTGTCCACCGTGTCGTGCGGCTTCAGGTCGATGCCCTTGATCGCGACATCCCCCAGACGCAGGTGGGCGGCCCATTTCGGGAAAACCCGCATGATGGACGATGCGCCGGTGGTGACGCCGATGAAGTAAAAGGTCGGTTTATCGGCCGGGGTCATGGTGTCTCGCTCTTGGGGAGTTGTGCAGTGTCAGGCCGCTGTTGCCAGCACGGCGTCGATTTCGGCGCGGGTGCGCGGGCGGTAGGCCGCGTTCCCGATCGCTTCCCATCCCTCGGGACCGGCGACGATACGCTTTGCCATGCCGCCCGAGCGTTCGATGATGCCGTAGTCCTGGCCGCTGTCGCTGGGATAGCAGAAGCTCATCACCAGCGGCTCAGGGCCGGTGTTGACCGACCGGTGAATCCACATCGGCGGCACGTAGACCATGACGCGCGGACGGATTTCGAGGGCCCGTGTCTCGCCCTCGGGGCTTTCCAGCAGCATGACGCCTTCACCGCTTTCGCCGTAGTAGGTCTCGGGGCGGTTGCCGGTGGCGTGGATATGGCCGCGGGTCATGAAGAACTCCTGTCCGACGCGCCCCGGTTCCATCCAGGTCGTGCCAAAGATCAAGTCACCGGTTTCCTGCTGCGGGCGGACCTCGTGGACGACGTAGACGATGCGGTCAGGGTTCTCTGCTGTCAGAGTTTCGAAAGCGCCGGTGTCTGCATACAGGCCCGCGAGATCGGACAAGCGTTTTTCATACCGCCCGGTCGCGGCGCTCAGGTGACCGGTCGACGGGTCGATGACATGGGCGGTGGGGGGCTGGTACATCGTCGGGCCTTCGCGTTTTTGGTAGTTTAACTACATTGTGTTAAGGGCCTGAGGTGCTTTTGGCAAGGTGGCTTGTCGGCACGGCTCGATTGGGCGGCGCCCTTTGGTCACTTTTTCGAGCTTTGTAGGGGGGGTATCCAAAAAAATATTCCCTGCAGCAACGGAGGCAAGTGTGGCGGTGTAGTTTTATTACGTAGGGCTTGTGCGTTGGACGTCCTGTCGGCACTCTGCCCGGCAAGCGAACCATTCGGAGGAGAGACCATGCGCGACCTGTATCTGGCCATCGATGTCGGCACCGGCGGGTTGCGCTCGGCCCTCGTGGGGCGGGATGGCCGCATCCTTGCCTTCGCGCACCGCGAGCACGAACAGATCGTCCCGCAGTTCGGCTGGTCGGAACAGCGTCCCGCCGACTGGTGGCGGGGCACGCAGGAGACCATCCGCGCGGTGCTGGCCGATGTGAAGGGATCTGCCGAGCGGGTTGCGGCGATCTGCACCTGTGGCCAGATGCACGGTACGGTTCTGGTGGACGGGGACGGTCGCCTGACCCGACAGACCACGCCGCTTTGGAACGACAAGCGCACCGCACCGCAGGTGACAGCGTTCGCTGACCGCAACGGGCAGGGCGCATACCTCGACATTGCCGCCAACATGCCGGCGACGGCCTGGCCCGCGTTCAAGCTTGCCTGGATCGCCGAAAACGACCCGCAGGCCATGGCCCGCACGGCGGCGGTTCTGATGCCGAAGGACTGGATCAACCTGTGCCTCACGGGCATACTTGCGCAGGACAGGACGGAGGCCTCGCTTTCTTTCCTGATGGACTGGCGCAGCCGCGACTGGTCGGACGACTTGTGCCGGCTGACCGGGATCGATCCCGCGCTCCTGCCGCCGCTGCACGACGCCGGAGACATCCTCGGCCCGCTCTTGCCGAAAGTTGGTCAGTCGCTTGGGCTCGACGCAGGCATTCCGGTGCTGGTGGGCGCGGGCGATTATCCGATGGCGTTGCTCGGGTCCGGCGTGATCGGGCCCGGCATGGGTTCGGACGTGACGGGCACCTCGACGATCATCACCCTGACGCACGACGCGCCGGTCATCGATCCGGAAATCTCGAACGTTCTGTCCGCGGGCGGCGACTGGGGGGCCATGACGCTGCTGGATGCCGGGGGCGATGCGGTTCGGTGGGCGCGGCGCGCGTTTCACGACAACGACCGCAGCTATGCCCGGATCGCTGAAGACGCGGCGCAGGCGGCGGTCGGATCGGATGCGCTGTTCTTCCTGCCATATCTGTCAGGCGAACGTTTCAACCCGCGCAGCCGCGCGCAGTTCTTCGGTCTCACGGCCAGCCACGGTCTGCCGGAACTGCACCGCGCCGTGCTGGAAGGCGTGGCGTTTTCCGTGCGACAACGGCTCGACGGACTGCAAGGCGGGCAGGGGCGGCCAGAGCGGATCGTGGCAGCGAGCGGAGGCGCGAAGAACGCGCTCTGGCTAAAGATCAAGGCAAGCATGTACGGCGTGCCCTATCTTGTCCCCGAAGAGCTGGAATGCGGCGTCGTGGGAGCGGCGACGCTAATGGCAGTCGCGACGGGGGATTCCCCGGACCTGAACGCGGCGGCGGCGCAGATGGTGCGCTTTGCCGACGAGGTGCAGCCCGATCCCGCCTGGGCCGAAGTCTACGACCGCATGATGCCGGTCTACGCGCGGCTCTACGACAGCGCGCAGGAGATCCTGGCGGACATGGATGGGTTGGTCTGAGGCGTGACCCTCAGTCGGGGCGGTAGAAGCCCGACCGTACCTCGGCGAAGGTGAGCGCGCCGCCAAGCCGCTGGTTGATCTCGGCCTTCTCGTCCTCCGACCAGTCGACATAGAGGACGATCTCGACCGGCGAAAGCAGGATACCGTCGCCGGTCAGATGCGCGCCGTGGGCCTTGACGTGGGGGCTGGCGAAATGCGCCTCAAGCGCAGCCAAATCGGTGAAGACCTCCAGCCAGCGATAGGTCACGCGGTCGTCGGCGCGGGCGGCGACAGTCAGGGCGTGGACCAGCATCCCCGGCTCGGTCTCCTTTACCTTGTCGTCGATGGCCTGGCTTGCGGTCTCGTAGTCGGCGACGCGGTCGGGGTGCACGTGCTCGAAAGCCTCAAGCGCGATGAACCTGTCGATGGAAGCGGTCATGCTGTGTCCTCGCGGATGGCTGCGCCGTCGCTGGCGCGGAAGAAGTGGAGTTTGGCGGGATCGAACCGGATCGGTACACGGTCGCCGGGACGGGTGGGCGTATCAGCGCGGGCCTGCCCGGTGAACTTGCGCGCGCCAACCTGTCCGATCACCAGCGTATGCGGCCCGAGCGGTTCGATGTCCACGACCTCGACCGTCACGCCGATACCGCCTTCGCCCTCGGCGGTGTGTTCTGGCCGGATGCCCAGCAGACAGTCCTCTCCGGCAAGCGGGGCAAGCGTGGCGGTGCGGTCGGCGGGAATGTCGAAGGAAAGCCCCTCCGTCCCGACGAAGCGCAGAGTGTCGCCCGTGCCCTCGATCCGTCCTTCGAGCATGTTCATGCTGGGCGCGCCGATGAACTCGGCGACGAAGGCATTGGCGGGCCGTTCGTACAGCGTAATCGGGTCGGCGGCCTGTTCGATGATGCCGTCCTTCAGCACCACCACGCGGTCGGCCATGGTCATGGCTTCGACCTGATCGTGGGTGACGTAGACCATGGTTGTCTTCAGCCGTCGGTGAAGCTGCTTGATTTCCACCCGCATCTCGACACGCAGCTTGGCGTCGAGGTTGGATAGCGGTTCGTCGAAGAGAAAGACGTCGGGATCGCGCACGATGGCCCGCCCGATGGCGACGCGCTGGCGCTGCCCCCCGGACAGGGCTGCGGGCTTGCGGTCGAGGTAGTCGGTCAGGTTCAGGATGCGTGCGGCGTTGTCGATGGCCTCGGCGGCCTCGGCCTTCGGCGTACCACGGACCTTCATGCCGTAACCGATGTTCTCGCGCACCGACATGTGAGGATAAAGGGCGTAACTCTGGAACACCATGGCACAGTTGCGCAGGCCGGGACGCAGGTGCGTGACCTCGCGGTCGCCGATGTGCATGGCGCCGCCGGTCACCGTTTCGAGGCCCGCGATCATCCGCAGCGTGGTGGACTTGCCGCAGCCCGAAGGCCCGACGAGCACGACGAACTCTCCGTCGCGGATCTCCAGGTCCATCGGCGGGATGACCTGAAGGTCGCCGTAGGATTTCGTCACGCCGTTCAGCGAAATGGTTGCCATGTGGGGGTCTTTCCGAATGTCGCGATAGGGGCGGCCCGCCGTGGGGCCGCCCCGTCGGGTTACTTCTGCGGCAGGCCCATGGAGGCCCGGTAGGCGGCAAGCTGTGCGTCGCGGCCGAACTGGTCGGTCAGCTCGTTCCAGCCTTCGGCCACGGTGTCCAGTGCCTCTTGCGGGGTGACTTCTCCAGCCAGCGCGCGGCTGAGCTCGATCTCAAGGATCTCGGTGTAGGAGAAGTAGCCGGGCAGACGCATGTCCAGAGCGACGTTGTCCGCGGTCACGGCGTCGCGCTGCGCGCCCAGGTACTCGGTCGCCTCACGCTCGGAGAACAGCTTGGACCAGCGCTCCATGTCGGTGGTGTGCGAGATCCGGTAGGGGTTCACGCCCGTGCCGCCGGTGACGGTGGCCTCGCCCGAGACTTCGGGGCTGGAGAGGGTCGAGATGAAGTCCCACGCCGCTTCCTGGTTCTTGGAGAACTGAGGAACCGCAGCCTGCCAGCCGCCGAACGCCATGAAGGAGGTGTCCACGGGTTCGTCGAAGGTGTCCCATTCGCCGGTCTTGTAGTTGTAGACCTCCGTCGAGGACGGCAACACGGCAGAGCCGACATTGCCCGCGACGGTGGACTGCTCCGGGTCGGCGGCGATCACGCCGGTGTCGCCCCATCCGATGGACTGTGCCACCTGACCGCCTGCGAAAGCCGCGTTGACCTCACCGAAGGAGAAGTTGAGCGCCGACGGCGGCGCCAGCTTGGAAGCGCGGATGTACTCTTCGAGGCCACGCACCCACGCCGGGTTGTTCACCTGGGCGTCCATGGTGTCCGGGTCGAAGAACATGGCACCGGGCAGGTCCGGGTGGCTGGCGTAGGCCGCCACGTGAGAGAACAGGAACCAGAACTGCTGACCGCCGCGGCGGAAGGCTTCGGCGGTGCCGTAGACACCGTCCACGTTGTCCTGGAAGTACTCGGCGATGTCGAGGTACTCGGTCCACGTCTTCGGCGGGGCGAGGTCGTAGCCGTACTTCTCCTTAAACGCGGTCTTGTTCGCCTCGTCCTCGAACAGGTCGATGCGGTAGGTGTAGGTGTGAACGTCGCCGTCCATGGTCTGTGACAGGACCTTGTCGTTCCAGACCATCAACTGTTCACGATAGACCGGCGCGATGTCTTCCCATGCCTCGCCTTCCTGGAACTTGGCCGGCATCTCGGTCAGGAAGGGCGTGAAGTCGGGAGCCCAAGCCGGAGCGAAGGCGATCACGTCGAAGGAGTCGTCGCCCGCCGCCAGCGTGGTGACGATCTTGGGGTAAAGCTCCGACCATGGGAACTCGACCACCTTCACGGTGCCGCAGGTCTTCTCGGACCAGGCTTCGGCGGCCTGTGTCAGGGCCGAGGCGATGTATGGGCCGGTCTGGGTGGTCGCGGTGATCTCGACACCCGTGTAGTCGGGCGAGCAGGCCAGCGCCGCACCCGTGGACAGGGCCAGCGCCCCGACCGAGAGTTTCAACGATTTCAGCATGATGTTTCCTCCCTTGGAAATCTGCCCCTCCTCCGGGGCCTTTGTTAAGTCTACTTGACCGCTCCGCTCAGCAGTCCCGAGCGCATCAGGCGCCCCAAGAGCCCGGCGGCCACCACCATCGGGATGATGGCAACCAGCGCGGCGGCAGATATGGCCCACCATTCGTCGCCCCTCTGGCTGTTCTGACCGGCAATCAGGACGGGCAGGGTCTGCCACTCCGAGTTGGTCAGGAAGAGCGCGAAGAGAAATTCGTTCCAGGTAAAGGCCAGCGTGATGACGAAGGTGGCAATCAGGCCGGGGCGGCACATCGGCAGCACGATCCCGAAGAAGATCCGCCACTGCGGCACGTTGTCGACCAGCGCGGCTTCCTCGACCTCCAGCGGCAGGGCCGAGATGAAGTCGCGCATCAGCCAGACCACAATGGGCAGCGAGAAGGCGATATAGGCCAGCGTCAGCCCGAGGTAGGTGTCGGTCAGCTTGAACCCCAGCTTGCCCATTTCCGAGTAGAGCAGGAACAGCGCGAAGGCCACGACGATGGGCGGAAACAGCCGCTGGCTGACGAACCAGAAAACGATGTCGTCGTTCTTCATCACCTTGCCCGGCAGCCGGAAGCGGTTGGCGAAGACCGAAAGGGCTAGTGCCACGGTGAAGGCGATGATGGAGGCGGTTGCCGGGGGCAGCCCCAGAACGTCACGGCCCAGCAGAAAGCCCCCCATGGCCACGACGAAGAACAGCACGCCAGACAACAGCTTCACCCGGAAGGGAAAGCGCACTAGCGCATAGGCCGCCATGGCCCCCAGCAGAGTGGCCAGCACCGAGGACGAAACGGCGACGATGGTCGAGGACCAGAAGTTCGAATAGAACTCGCCCCGGATGCCGGAGAACAGCTCTCTCCACGCCTTCAATGTCGGTTGGAAGTCGACGAAGGGCAGGTAGGTCGGCCCGCCCACGACATCGGGCGGCGTCTTCAGCGAGGTGATCGCGACCCAGTACAGCGGAAAGACGGTAAAGGCGAACCACGCGCAGCACAGGGCGAAGGCCACCCAGCGGCGCGGGCCGTGCAGGTCGCGCACGCTCATTTGTATTTCTCCAGCCAGGGTTTCAGCAGGGCGAGATAGACGAGGCTTAGGATCAGCACCACCGCGAGGAACAGGAAGGACAGCGCCGAGGTGTAGCCAAGGTTGAACTTCTTGAAGCCCTCCTGATAGGCGAAAAGGGTCAGTGTCTCGGTGGCCACGCCGGGGCCGCCGCCGGTCATCACGAAGACCGTGTCGATGATCTTGAAGCTCTCCACGATACGAATGAAGATCACCGCCGCCGAAATGGGCAGCATCATCGGGAAGGTGATGCCCCAGAACTGCTGCCAAGGTGAGGCGTTCTCAAGCTCTGCCGCCTCGTAGACGTCGTCGGGCAGGCCCTGCAGACCGGCGAGCAGCAGCAGGATAACGAAGGGCGTCCACTGCCAGATCTCGACGGCGATCAGCGATCCGAGCGCCCAGTGCGACTCGGTCAGGTAGGGCAGGTTCGGGAAGCCGAAGAACGTGGCCACCTGATTGAGCGGACCCATGGTGGGATTGAGGATCTGGCGCGCGATCAATGCCACGGCGACCGGGGCCACCAGCATCGGCATCAGGAAGGTGACGCGGAAGAACTCCACCCCCTTCACCCGCTTGGCCAGTGCCAGCGCGATGCCGAAGCCAATCACGAACTGCAGCGCGACCGAGGTGAAGGCGATGATGGAGGTGGTCTTGACCGTTTGCCAGAAGCGCGGATTGCCCAACAGGTCGGTGTAGTTGTCGACGCCCACGAACCGCGAAGGCATCGGCGGGACAAGTCGCAGAGACATGAAGCTGTTCGCAAGCGAGTAGATCAGTGGAAAGATCGCGATGGCCAGTACCACGAGGAACGCCGGCCAGAGGAACAGGTGCTTGACCGGATCGTCGCGCGTCATGCGGTCTCTCCCAGCAGGGCGTCGATTTCCGCCCGGGATGGCATGGCGGGGGCGGTGCCGCGCCGGGTCACTGCGATGCCTGCCGTGGCGCAGCCCATGCGCACCGCATCCTCGACACCCTTTCCTTCGGACAGCGAGGTGGCGAACCCGCCGATGAATGCGTCGCCCGCGCCTGCCGTGTCGATGACAGCGGCGTTGGTCATGGCGGGAATGCGGGTGCTGATGCCCTGTCCGTGGATGTAGACGCCCTTGTCGCCCAGCGTGATCAGCGCCGTGCCGACGCCACGTTCTACAAAGATCTCGGCGGCGCGACGCGCGTCTTCCTCTGTCTTGATCTCGAAACCGACGAGGGCCGCGGCTTCGCTCTCGTTCGGAACGAAGTAGTCGGTTTGCGCATAACAGGCGTCGTCGAAGGAATTGGCCGGGGCAGGGTTGAACACCGTGATCACGCCCGCCGCTCTTGCCATCCGCAAAGCGGCCAGCGCCGCCTTGGCGGGCTGTTCAAGCTGCGTGACAAAGACCTTGGCGCCTTCGATCACGTCGCGCTGTGCCTCCACGTCGGCGGCGGAAATGGTGCCCGCCGCGCCGGGGTAGACGATGATCGCGTTCTCACCTGTCTGGTCGTTGACAAAGATGAAGGCCGCGCCGGAGGGCATGTCGGGCATGACCTCGACCTTCGGCGTCACACCCGTTTCTTCGTAAATCTGAAGTGCCATCTTGCCGAAGGGATCGTCGCCGATCTTCGAGATAAAGCTGACCTGCGCCCCGGCGCGACCCGCCGCCACCGCCTGGTTGGACCCCTTGCCGCCCGGTCCCAGCGAAAACCCCGAGCCCATGATCGTCTCGCCACTCACCGGCATCCGCGCCGCAAGATAGGCCGTGTCGGCGACATAGATCCCAAGGATCGCGATGCCCGTCTGCTCTGCCATGATGTCCTCCCCCTTGCGCCAACCCCTCCCCGGGCGGCGCGATCGTCATTCCCCGTAGGGCACCCAGATGTTCTTGACCTGCGTCGCCTGCCGGATGAAGTGCTCGCCCTCGGCCTCGGGGCTGGTCCAGTCCCAGGCCCGTCCGTGGTCTGTGAAGACCCGCTTGAGGTTGCCAACCGACAGCCGTTCGATCTCTGCCGAGAGCGCGGGCGTGGTGAAGGCCCAAAGCACGTCGACGTCGTTGTGCTTCGCCAGTTCGCGGCCCAGCGTCTCGGTGCTGCCGGTGACGATGTTCAACACGCCGCCGGGCAGGTCCGAGGTTTCTAGAACCTGATAGAAGTCGGTCGCGGACAGCGGATGCGCTTCGGACGCCACTGCGACCACGCGGTTGCCGGTCGCGATCAGCGGCGCCACCGCCGAGACGAAACCCAGAAGCGGGCTTTCCTCGGGGCAGATCACGCCCGCGACGCCGATAGGCTCGGGCACCGCCAGCGCGAGGCCCTTCATCGGCGGCATGTGGACGGTGCCCTCGACCTTGTCGGCCCATGCGCCGTAGCTGAAGAGCCGTGATACGCTGGCCGCCACTTCGGCGCGTGCCTTGTCGGTCTTGGCCCCTGTCTGCGCGCTGATGCGTTCGGCGAATTCCTCGGCCCGGGCCGAGAGGTTCTCGCCCATGTAATACAGGACCTGCGCGCGGTTGTGCTGGGTCTTGCCGCCCCAGCTTTTCGCACCGCGCGCCGCCTCGACGGCGTTGCGGATGTCCTTGCGGTTGCCTTCGCCGACCTCACCCAGCACCGCGCCCTTGGCTCCGACGACGGCCCGCGCGTTGCCACCATCTGGACGGGCCTGCTTGCCGCCGATGTAGAACTTGGCCGTCCGGTCGACGGGGTCGAGGCTGAAGCCCTTCGCCGCCATGGGCGAGGCGGCCTTGCGCTCGGACACCTTGGCGAAGGCGCGTGGTTTGAGGTAGTCGTAACAGCCCTCGCGTCCGCCCTCGCGGCCAAAGCCGCTTTCCTTGACGCCGCCGAAACCGACGCCCGCATCCATGACGTTTGTGCAGTTGACCCAGACGATGCCCGCCTGAACCTTCGCGGCAAGATCGAGCGCAAGGTTGATGTTCTCGCTCCAGATGCTCGCGGCAAGGCCGTAGCGGGTATGGTTGGCAAGTTGCACTGCCTCTTCCGGCGTGCGGAAGGTCATCGACACGGCGACGGGGCCAAAGATTTCTTCGGTCGCGGCCTCGCAGGTGGCGGGCACGTCGCGCAGGAGGGTCGGCGGATAAAAGCTGCCCGTCGTGGGCACGTCCCCCGATTGCACCAGCGTGGCGCCCGCCGCGACGGCGCGGTCCACCATACCGGCGATGCGGTCGCGCTGCGCGCCGTCGATCACCGCGCTCAGGTCGATGGTCTTGTCGAGCGATCCGCCGATGCGCAGCGTCTTCATCCGCTCGGCCAGTCGCGCGTGGAAGACGTCCGAAACGCCCTCCTGCACCAGCAGCCGAGAGCCCGCGCAGCAGACCTGCCCCTGGTTGAACCAGATGGCGTCCACGACGCCCTCGACCGCCGCATCGATGTCCGCATCCTCGCAGACGATGAAGGGCGACTTGCCGCCCAGCTCCAGCGTCAGGCTTTTGCCCTGGCCTGCTGTCGCCTCGCGGATGCGGCGCCCGACCTCGGTCGAGCCGGTGAAGGCCACCTTGTCCGCGCCCTCGTGGGCCGCGATCAGCGCGCCGGTCTCTCCGTCGCCGGTGACGATGTTCAGCACGCCCGCGGGCAGCCCCGCCGCCTGCGCCAGTTCGGCGAACAGCAGCGCGGTCAGCGGCGTCGCCTCGGCGGGCTTCAGAACCACCGCGTTCCCCAGCGCCAGGGCGGGCGCCAGTTTCCACGCCAGCATCAGGAAGGGGAAGTTCCACGGGATCACCTGACCCACGACGCCCACCGGATCGTAGCCCGCGAACTGGCTGTCCTGCAGCTGCGCCCAGCCCGCGTGGTGGTAGAAGTGTCGCGCGGCGAGCGGAATGTCGATGTCGCGCGTCTCGCGGATCGACTTGCCGTTGTCCAGCGCCTCGACCACCGCGATCAGGCGGGAATTGCGCTGGATGATCCGCGCCAGCGCATAGAGCTTCAACGCCCGTTCGTGACCGGGCAGGGCGGCCCAGCCCTTTTGCGCGCGGCGCGCCGCCTTGAAGGCCGCGTCCACATCCGCCGTCACCCCCTGAGAGACCTGCGCCAATGGGTTGCCGGTCGCGGGCTCAAGGGTGTCGAAACCCTCGGCTGGCTTGGTGAAGGCGCCGTCGATGAAATGGCCGAAGCGCGCGTCATGCGAGGCAAGCCATGCGCGCGCGGCGCTGTCGTCCTCTGTGCTGGGGGCGTAATCCATGCTGTCGAAGAAGCTCGCGACTGTCATTGGGTCATCCGATCGGGTGGCGTTGCGCGGCGCTGTAGGCGCCGGTCACGCGGTGTTCGAGTTGGCGCTCGATGTCGCCCAGAAGCGACGAGGCGCCGAAGCGGAAAAGGTCCGGCTGCACCCAGTCGAGGCCCAACTCCTCTTTCATCAGCGCAAGGTAGACAAGGGCATCCTTGGCTTTGGACACGCCACCGGCGGGCTTGTAGCCGACCTTGACGCCGGTCATCTCGCGGTACTGGCGGATCGCCCGGACCATGGTCAGCGACACCGGCAGCGTGGCGTTCACGCCCTCCTTGCCGGTCGAGGTCTTGATGAAATCGGCGCCCGCCATCATGCAGACAAGGCTGGCGCGGGCGACGTTGCGCAGGGTCTTGAGGTCGCCGGTGGCGAGGATCGCCTTGACGTGCGCGTCGCCGCAGGCGGCGCGGTAGTCGCGCATCTCGTCGTACAGCGCCTGCCAGTTGCCGGTCAGCACATGCTCTCGCGTGATGACGATGTCGATCTCCTGCGCGCCATCGGCGACAGAGGCCTCGATCTCGGCCAGCTTGGTGTGATGCGGCGCCAGACCCGCCGGAAAGCCGGTCGAGACGGCGGCGACCGGGATGCCGGTGCCCTTCAGCGCCTCGACGGCGGTCGCGACGAAGCGGTGGTAGACGCAGACCGCGCCGGTGGTGATGCCGCGATCCGCCATGCCGAGCGCGTCGAGCAGGTCGGCGCGGATCGGCTGCGCGGCCTTGCCACAGAGCCGCCGCACGCGGCCCTCGGTGTCGTCGCCATTGAGCGTGGTCAGGTCGATGCATGTCACCGCCTTCAAGAGCCACGCGCTTTGGGCATCTCCCTTGACGGCCCGGCGGCCCGGCAGACTGGCGGCGCGGCGGATGCTGGCTTCGGTGTTGACCTGCACCGCCTGCACGGCGGCCAGGTCGAGCGCCATGCCGTCGTTGCGTGGATGCGCCACCGGCGTCGATGCCGGCAGGGTGGTCACCTCTGTCTTCACGATCTTCCCTCCGATGTCTCCACGTGTCCGCTTTCCGCGAATCTCGATGGCGACTTTCGATCAGGATGCGTGGATACTGTTGTTTCCGCAACCCCATTTTGTTACGATCTTAACATTGTGAATATGCAGGTTCTGACAATGACCCAAACCGACTCCCGCGGGTTGCCCGCAAGCCGCAAGGAGGCCCGTGCATCGTGGCTTCGGGAAGCGGTCATGAATCATGGGCCTCTGCACGTCCGCGATGCAGCGGAAAGCCTGGATGTCTCCGAGATGACGGTGCGCCGCGACGTGCGCGAAAACCCGGAAATGCTGCAGTTTCTTGGGGGGCACATCGTCCTGTCGCAGGACGCGGTGCGGCGCGCGCCCTATGACCTCTCGGACGCGGCAGAGGTGCACCAGGACGCCAAGCGCGCCGCCTCCGATGCCTGCCTGTCGCTTCTGGAGCCTGAGGCCACGATCTTCGTAGACTGCGGCACAACCCTGCCGCACTTGATCCATGCCATCCCGCCAGATTGGGAAATGACAGTAATCTGTTACGCCTTGAACATCGCGGATCTGGTGGTGCGCAAGCCGAACATCAAGCTGGTCCTGCTGGGCGGCGTCTACCATCCGGCAACGGCCTCGTTCTATCCGGTGGAGGAGGACGGGACGTTCGACGCCTATGCTCTCAATCTTGCGTTCATGTCGGCGGCGGGGGTGGATACGACCCTTGGCGTGACCTGCACCACCTTCCGCGAGTCGGCGCTGAAGCGGCAGGCTATGCGGCGCGCGGCGCGTAGTGTGCTGGTCACCGACCGGTCGAAGTTCGGGACGGTCCGCCCGGCTCGGTTCGCCGGACTCGGGGACTTCTCCTACGTGGCCACGGAAGACGGATTGATCCCGCCGTCCGAGATTGCCGTGGACGGGTCACGCCTCGACCGGAGCTGAGGAAGCGCCACCATTGACCAGCAGGCATGAAAAAAGCCCCGGGCGTTGACCCGGGGCTTCGTTGGGCTCAGCCGTATCAGTCGGCGCGGTGCCAGTCCGCGATGTTCCAGATCTGGCTGTCCCAGCTGTTCATCCGAACACCTTCCAGTGTCTTGGCCTTGCCTGAGATGATACTGCGGTGGATCAGGGGAATGATCGTGTAGGACTCGATCAGCATGTCGTTCATCTCACGCGCGATGCGTCCGCGGTCCTCCAGCGAAGCGGCGGTGCGGAACTCCGCGATCAGAGCCTCGTAATCATCGGAGCAGAAGCGCTGGATGTTGTTGCCCTGCCACTGGGTTTCGGGGCTGGGGATGTTGGCGCAGCTCCAGTTGCCCAGGAACGCCTCCGGGTCTTGGCCCTTGGAGTTGTCGGTGTACATCTGCACGTCGGCGTAAAACTTCTGCCGGGTGTCGGGGGAACCCGGGTCGCCGCCGAAAAAGACGGACGCGTCGATGTTGCGCAGTTCGGTCTCGACGCCGAGCTCGCCCCACCACGACTTGATGAGCGACTGGCTGTCCTGGCGCACGCCGTTGGTCGACGTCTGGTAGAGGATCGACAGCTTCTGACCGTCCTTGTCGCGCACGCCGTCGCCGTCCGTGTCTGTCCAGCCGGCTTCGTCCAAAAGAGCTTTTGCAGCCTCGATGTCCTGTGTGACGCAATCGTCATGCGCGTCGGACTTGTAGAGGTCGGGCGCGGGCACGACTGCGCAGCCGGGAATACCGGAATCGCCGTACAGGTTCTCTGCGATCAACGGACGGTCGATGGCCATCGAAAGGGCCTGACCGACGCGCGGGTCTGTCAGGAAGGGGTGCGGGCCGCCTGCGACGGTAGAGCGGGCATCCTCGAGATCCGGGCTCGGGTCGGTCTGATTGAGGAACAGGAATTCGACTGCCGAGCCGTTGCTGGTGATCACCTCTCCGGGACCGCCGCTCATGGAGGCGAGCACGTCGGGTGCAAGCTGAAGGTTCCAGGCGTAGTCGACTTCGCCGGTCTGAAGCACCGCGCGCGCAGAGGCGTTCGGATCGCCGCCGCCCTTGATCGTGACATGCGAGAAGGCGGGCTTGTCGGCGTCGCGGTATTCAGGGTTCATCGAGTAGGTGATGATGTCGTTGGCGCGGAAATCCTCGACCACATAGGGGCCAGTGCCGATGGGATGGGTGTTCTCCTCGGTGCATTGCGAGACGCGCACCCCTGTGCAGTTTTCGAACTGTGCGCGCTGAAGGATGGGAGACTCGGAACTGACGAAGGCGGAATAGGGGTAGGGTTTCGGTTCGGTGAAGCGGACCTCGATGGTGCTGTCGTCGATCGCGACGACCTCTGCCACGCCGTCGAACTGTTGAAGGGCGGCGCAACCGCTCTCTTCGTCGACGCAGTATTGCCACGTGAACACCGCATCGGCAGAGGTCACCGGTGTGCCGTCGGACCACTTCAGACCATCGCGCAGCGTCCACGTGATCGAGGTCAGATCCTCGGACACGCCACCGTTCTCGACCGTCGGGATCTCGCTGGCGAGGATCGGCACCAATTCACCGGTTTCCGAGAATCGAGCCAGCGGTTCCAATACCAGCGAGGCGGCCTCCACTTCCTTGGCAATGCCCGAAAGGTAGGGGTTCATTGAAGACGCAGCCTGCCAATAAAGGATGCGCAGCTCTCCGTCGCTGCCGCGTTCGGCGCTGGCGGTGATTGGCAACAGCGCAAGCGCGGTTCCCAATAGGGTCGAAAGGGTCTTCATCAAGCTCTCCTGTCGGTGTCGGGACGTTTGAACCCAGTGGCGGGGGTGCCCCTCATGTCATGTATTATATGTTGCGAGAGCGTGAATCTTCAGTCAAGATGTAATAAACAGTACATGCCAGTAGATGACAGAATCCGGAACGCGACGATGACTTCTTCACAGGACCTCCTGGCGCGTTTGCGCAACGGTGCCCAGTCGGGCGCGGAACGCAAGGTCGCAGCCGCTCTGTCAGAAACGTTCCCGACCGGCGCGCTCGGAACGGTGGAGGTGCTGGCCAACCGCGCAGGCGTCAGTGGGCCGACCGTTCTGCGCTATGTCAACAAGCTGGGCTTTTCGCGCTTCGCCGATTTCCAGGCGGCCGTGATGCAGGAACTCGACCGGCAACTGGGGTCTCCGGCGGTGCAGATGGCGACCCCTTCGGAACCGCAGGACGGCGGCGAGCACCTCTATCGCAGGACGCTTCTGATGCAGGCCGAGGCGTTGCGCCGTGTTGCGGACCGTGCCGTCCCGGCGGAGTTCGACCGCATCGTCGATCTGCTGACCGACCCGAAGCTGACAATCCGCGCGCTCGGCGGCCGCTACAGCCGCAACCTCGCGCAGCGACTGGTGTTGCACCTGGGGCAGGTGCGCACGCAGGTCTCACTGATTGAGCGACCGCTTGGGTTCGCCTTCGACCCGCTGGTCGACATCGGACCGAGGGATCTGTTGGTTGTCTTCGATTATCGCCGATACCAGCAGGACTTGATGGCCTTCGCAAAGGCTGCGTGGGGGCAGGGGGCGCGGATTGTGTTGCTGACCGATCTGTCACGCTCGCCCGTGGCAGAACTGGCTGAGGCGGTACTTATCTCGCCGGATGAGTCCCCCTCGCCATTCGCTTCGAGGGTGGTGGCGACGGCGCAGGTGGAGGCGCTGGTTGCCGCAGTCGTGGCGCGCGACCGGGATGCGGCGCGCCGGCGGCTGGAACGGATCGAAGCGCTGCGCAGGGATGGACAAGGCGATGCGTGAGCCGTTCGAGATCCTGAACCGCGAGGGCGGTTTTCCCGGTCTGATCGTCGTGGACCACGCTGGGACCGAGGAGCCAGAAGGGCATGCACTGGGACTGGCACCCGAATGGCACGAGACGCATCACTTCTACGATATCGGGGTCGAGCCGATGGCCCGGATGCTTGCCGACCGGCTGGAGGCGCCGGTCATCCTCGGCACGGTCAGCCGGCTTGTGCTGGACCTCAACCGCTGGATTGCCGATCCGCGCTCGATCTTGCGGGCGGTCGAGGACGTGCCGATCCCCGGGAACGTTCTGTCGGACGAGGGGCGCGCCTCACGGCAGGATGGCATCTTCTGGCCGTATCATATCGCTTTGGACCTGCTGTGGCAGAAGGTGCAGGCGCGTCATGCGGATCCGGTCTTTCTCGCCCTGCACACCTGCACGCGGCACATGGACGGGCAGCGCAGGCCCTGGGATGCCGGTACGATCTGGAATGAATCCCCCGCGCTCTCTCAGGCTTTGCTGTCCGGCCTGGACGGCTGTGGCGTGCTGGGCGACAACCAGCCTTACTCCGGCCGTGGTGGCATCTATTCCGTCGACCGACATACTTGGGGCACGGGGTTTCGGGCGTGCGGACTGGAAGTGTCCAACGACCTGGTCGAGACCCGCGCGGGGCAGGCGGCATGGGCCGATCACCTTGCCCGTGCCTTGCAACGGACAGTCCCGACGAGCGCCCGCACATGACCCTGACAACCGACACACCCTATGCCCTGAGCGCGCCGCCAGCCTCCTTGTCGGAACCTTTGGAGGGCAGTCTGAAGGTGGACATCGCCCTGGTCGGCGCCGGGTTCAGTGGCGCGATAGCGGCGCTCATGCTGGCGCGGCGCGGTGTTTCAGTGGCCTTGATAGAGGCGGCGGAGGTCGGCCACGGCGGATCCGGGCGCAACCACGGGCAGTGCATTCCTGTTTTCGGCTACCTGGACGAAAAAACCTTGCCACCCGAAGGCTTTGTGCTGCTGCGCGATTCCGGGCGCAAGGTCTTCAAGACCATCGAAGAACTGGGGATCGCGTGCGAACCGGTGCAGAAGGGATGGCTGAACGCCGCCCACGATGCCGCTGGGTTGGAGCGTGCCCGTGCAGCCCACGCGAAATACGCAGGCCTCGGAAAGGCGGGGGCGTTCCTCGGACCGGACGAGGTGGAGGCGTTGAGCGGCGTCCGCGGCTATCTCGGCGGCTGGGTACATCGTGACGGCGGTCATCTGAACCCTCTGGCTTACGTGCGTGGCCTTGCCGGGGCCGCACAGGCGGCAGGCGCGGCGCTGCACGTGCGCACACCTCTGACGGCTATCTCGCGGCAGGGCGGCCGGTGGCTGCTGAAGACGCCTCGTGGCGACATCTCGGCCCGCGCGGTGGGCCTGACGGTCAACGCATACGGGGACGCTGCGATCCCGCCGCGCCTGAGGCGGAGCCTCGTGCCCATGCGCTCCTACGCCATTGCGTCGGCCCCCCTAAAGCCCGACCAGCGCCGTGCCGTGCTGCCCGGCGGCGTGAATTTCAGCGACACCCGGCGCGATCCCATGTTCTTCCGCGTCGACGAGAGTGGCCGCATCATAACCGGTGGGCTGGTCGAACTGCGGCGCGGGCGGCTTGGTGGACCAACCGTGGCGCAGGCGGGCAGGCGGCTGGCGCGGCTCTACCCGGAACTCGAAGGGCTGGGGTTCACCCATCACTGGTCGGGCATGGTGGGTATCTCGGCCAGACAGCGGCCGGCGATCTTCGAGATCAATGAGGGCCTTTGGGCGTTGGCCGGGTATTCGGGCAGGGGTGTACCGACGACGATGGCGCTTGGGCGCGCACTGGCCGCGACGCTTGTGGATCGGGCCGAGGGCGCCCGGCTCTGGCCGCATGATGCGCCTGGGCGTATCCCGGCCGCCGCGCTGATCGGTTTCGGTGTGCAAAGCTTGCGGGGACCGCTGAACAAACTGCGTGACAGGGTCTAGGTCAGTCGGTTCCGTACCGGCGCGCGGTAGAGTTCCGGCTGCACCTGCTCGATGACCGGCTTTCCATCCTCGCCCAGCAAGGCAAATGCGCGCCGCACAAGCATCTTGTGCCGTTGGCGCATCATGTGCACCGGAAACCGCAGCAACTGCCCTAAGGGTTCGTAGTCGAAGCACCCGAAGGCGCAGGCGTCCAGTTCGTGTTCGGGCAGGGTGGCGAGGAAGCGCAGCACGCCCTCGAATACCGAATCGGAATTGATGAACAGGCCGCGCGGCAAACCCCCGAGGCGTGCGTAGAGCGCGGCGATCGTCTCTGTCGCCGCATCGATGTCGTAGGTCTCGGCGATGATCTGAGAAGGGGCGACGCGGCCGACGTGGGAATAAAGCGCTTCCGAGAAACCTTCGACCCGATTGGCCGTGGACGGCAAACGTCGGTCGCCTCCGATGAAGTAGACGGTTTCGCGCGGACCGGTGCCGACCCCGCCGAGCGCCGTCATCGAGGCCAGGATTTCGCGTGTGAGGACCTGCGCCCCGGTGCGGTTGTCGGTTACGACAGAGGGCGCGCGCGCGCAGGGCTGGTCGACGAAGACATGGGGAATCCGGGCCGCCTCACATTGGCGGCTCAGGTCTTCCGGTGCGACGGTGCCGACAAAGAAAAGCGCGTCTATGGCCCATGAGGTGAGGTCGGCGACCGTGCTGCGCTCTTCCTCCGGGTCACGCTCGGTGGCGATGATGACCGGGCAGAGATTTCGGGCCCGCACCTCGCGCGAGAAGGTCTGTGCGATCTGCGAGAAGAAGCGGTTGTACTCCGGCAGGAGCAGCGCCACGAGGCCGGAGCGCGACGTGCGCAGAGCCCGTGCCTGAAGGTTGGCGGAATACCCATGGTCGCGGGCGATCTCGATGATGCGCTGCGCGGTCGCCTCCGAAATGCGGCGTTTCTTCCAGGTGCCGTTCAAGGCGGCGGACACGGTGGAGGCCGAAGCGCCCGCCCGTTGCGCGATGTCATAGATCGTCTTTTTCTGGTTCTCGGACATATGGTTGCATCTACCCATGCAAACGGACGCAAGGAAGTGTTGACAGGATGCACGGAGTCGTTATTTGTTTGCAACATCGATTGTGCACCCCGTTAACCCGTAGGCCATGACCCTGACGAAAGAGGTCGTGGATTTTTTCGGACATGTTGCACAAACGATTGCGCAATTTTGAGGAGCTGGCGCGCGAAGCGCCATTCGGGAGGATGACATGAAGAAACTGACAGGACTTGTCAGCGCGCTGGCGCTGACGGTTGGCCTTGCTACCGGCGCGGCCGCAGAGACCACCATGGGCGTCGTCGTGAAGATCGGCGGCATTCCGTGGTTCAACGCGATGGAAGATGGCATCAAGCGCCGCGCCGAGGAACTGGGCGTCACCGCCGAGATGATCGGCCCGGTTTCCGCCGACCCCGCGCTGCAGGTGCAGGCCATCGAAGATCTGATCGCCAAGGGCGTCGACGTCATCGGCGTGGTTCCGAACGACGAGGCCGCGCTTGAGCCGGTGCTGAAGAAGGCGCGCGACGCCGGCATCGTTGTCATCAGCCACGAGGGACCGGGGCTCGAAAACGTCGATTGGAACTTTGAGCTCGCCTCCGCCGAGGGCTTCGGCGAAGCTCACGCCAAGCTGCTTTCTGACATGACCCCCGAGGGCGGCAAGTACGCGGTTTACGTCGGCTCCCTCACTGTGCCGCTGCACAACGCATGGGCCGATGCTGCAATCGCCTGGATGAAGGAGAACCGCCCCGATATCGAGATCGTCGGCGAGCGTTACGGCGTGGCCGAGAACGTGGACGACTCGCGCTCGACCGCGCTCGACCTGATTGCGGCGAACCCGGATCTGAAAGGCTTCCTCGCCTTCGGATCGCAGGGGCCGATCGGCGCAGGCCGTGCCGTGGAAGAGCGTCGCAAGATCGGCGAGATCCAGGTCATGGGGCCGTTCTCCCCCGGTCAGGGGCGCAAGATGATCCACTCGGGCGTCCTGGCAGGAGGTTACATGTGGAACCCCGCGCAGGCGGGCGAGGTCTTCGTCACGCTGGGCGTCATGCTGGCCAAGGGTGAAGAGATCACGGACGGCATGGATATTCCCGGCCTCGGGGTTGTGCATCCGGATGTCGAGAACAAGGACATCATCACCGACAACCTGTTGGAGATCAACGCGGATACCGTTGACGACTTGGCGGACAAGGGTCTGTAAGGGCTCCTCCCTGCGGGCGGGTGGCCAGCGTGTCCCCGCCCGCGCATTCCTGACAAGAGGTGAGCAATGACTGCCGAGGCAGATCGGTTCGCCCTGCGCCTTCACCGGGTCTCAAAGGCCTTCGGCGGGGTGCAGGCGCTCAAGGCCGTCGATTTCGAAGTGCGCGCCGGAGAGGTGCATTGCCTCGCCGGAGAGAACGGTTGCGGCAAGTCCACGCTGATCAAGGTGGTGACCGGTGTGCATACACCCGAGAGCGCCGACCTGATCGAGCTGTTCGGTGAACGGGTGTCGAAGATAAACCCGGTGCAGGCGCGGGCGCGCGGCGTATCGGTGATCTGGCAGGACCTCGCGCTGTTTCCCTACATGAGCGTGGCCGAGAACATCGCTTTCGACGACTTGGTGGGCCTGACACCCCGCCCGGTGAAATACCGCGACATGGCGGCGCGCGCGGGTGCCGTGCTGGACCGTCTGGGCGTGACGCTGGATCTGCGGTCCCCTCTGGGGGCGCTGCCCATCGCGCAGCGGCAGGTGGTGGCCATCGCCCGCGCCCTGATGAACGACGCGCGACTGATCTTCATGGACGAGCCGACGGCCTCTCTGACGCAAGCCGAAACCGACCGCCTGCTCGATATCGTTCGCAAGTTGTCGGCGGATGGCGTGGCGGTTGTCTTCGTCTCGCACCGGCTGGCGGAGGTGCTGGAGATCGCAGAGCGGGTGACCGTCGTGCGCGACGGCAATCTCGTCGGTGTGTACCCGACGGAGGGCATGACGCAGGCGCGGTTGGGTGAGCTGATGACCGGCCATCTGATCGACGATACGGTCTCGGCCCGCGACGTATCGCCGGACGCGGCAGAGGTCTTTGCCTGCGAGGGGCTGACGCGGCGGGGCGACTTCCGGGACGTGTCGCTCAAGGTGCGCGCGGGTGAGGTGCTGGGCCTGACAGGGCTGATCGGCGCGGGGCGGACGGAGTTGGCGCATGTCATGATGGGCATGACCGGAGCCGACGCTGGCGAGATGATGCTGGAGGGCCGCCCATACAATCCCCGCTCCATCCGCGAGGCCATCGCCCGCGGCATGGCCTATGTCTCTGAGGACCGCCTGTCGCTGGGCCTGCTGCAAAAGCAGAGCATCGCCGACAACACCGTGATTTCCGTGCTGAAGCGGCTGACCACGGCGACGGGGCTGATCTCGGACAGGCGCAAGGCCGAACTGGTGCGTCACTGGATCAAGGAGCTGGGCGTAAAGATCGGTGCTCCCGAAGATGCCATCTCCACGTTGTCGGGTGGCAACCAGCAGAAGGTTGTGTTGGCGAAATGGCTTGCGACAGAGCCGCGCCTCCTGATCCTCGACAGCCCCACGGTGGGCGTTGACGTGGGCGCACGGGCGGGGATTTTCCGCATCGTGCGGGCTCTGGCCGACGAAGGACTGGCGATCCTGCTGATCTCGGACGAGGTGACGGAAGTCATGCAGAACGCGGACCGCATCCTGCACATGGCGGATGGGCGTATCGTTTCGGAGGTCGACCCGCGCCGCATCACCGTCCCCGAACTGGAGGAGCGTATCTATGCATAACCACACGGTCGAACTCCGCCTTGCGGTGGTGCTTGCGCTGATCTGCGCGGGCCTGTCCATTGCCGCGCCGCAATTCGCCACGCTGCCAAACCTGACATCGCTGCTGAACAACAGCGCGGTCAACCTGATCTGGGCCGTGGGACTGCTTGTCGTGCTGGTCGCGGGGGGCATCGACATCTCTTTCGCCGTCGCGTCTTCGGTCGTCCAGTACATCGCGGCCAAGTTGCTGATCTCCATGGGGGGTGGCAACTGGGTGCTGGGTTTCCTGTTCTGTGGGTCGATCGGCATCCTGCTGGGGCTGCTCAATGCATGGCTGATCCACGGTTTCCGGATCATCTCCATTGTCGTGACCATCGCCACCTTCAACGCCTTCTTCGGCCTGTTGATGTTCTTCACCGGCGGGCGCAACATTTACAACCTTCCGGACTGGTGGACGGCACGCATCTTCATCTTCGAGCATGAGGGCGCGGACGGGATCTGGTCGGAGCTGACGTTGCCCGTCGGCATCATGATCGGCTGCGTCGTGGCCACGTGGATCCTTTTGCGCCGGACCAACATCGGGCGGCAGTTGTTCGCCTTCGGCGACAACCCGGAGGGCGCGCGCCGCGCCGGCGTCAACATCGCTGTCATGCAGGGTATCGCCTTTGGCTGGATGGGGCTGATGGCCGGGATCGCGGGCCTGTGTCAGGTCAACATCGTGAAGGAGGTCGTGCCGAACGCGCTTTACGGACGTGAACTGGACGTGCTGGCGGCGGTGGTGCTGGGCGGCGCGCGACTGGGGGGCGGCAAGGGCACGATCCTCGGCTGTATCCTCGGCGTGATGTTCGTGGCTGTCACCCAGAACGGGCTGAACCTGCTGGGTGTCTCGCCCTTCGCGTTCCAGATGATCATCGGTGCGGCGATCCTGATCGCGATCTCGACATCGAACATCGACCTGAGCCGCATCCTGCGCCTTGGTCAAAGGGAGGCCCGCGCATGATGGCCCGTACCTCGACCGCTGTCCCGAAGGAGCCCCGCAAGGCTCTGATCGGAAAGGAAAACCTTGGGCTTCTGGCGATGCTTGCCGTGCTGGTGGTGGCCTTTTCGCTGACCTCGGATAGGTTCCTGACTGGGGCAAACCTCGGCTCGATGGGGTTCCAGATGCCGCTTCTGGGCCTGCTGACGCTGGCCATGCTGGCCCCCATCGTGTCCGGCGGATTGAATCTGGCCATCGTCTATACCGCAAATATCAGCGGGCTGACGCTAGCCTGGACACTGATGCAGTTCGGCGGTCCGGAAGCGGGGATCCCCGCTTTCATCCTCGGCTGTGCATTGGCGCTGATCGTCGGCGCCATCGCGGGGGCCACGATGGGTGCGGTGATCGCCTACATCGGGGCACACCCGATCCTGGTCTCGCTCGCGATGATGATCTTCCTGCGCGGCCTGGGAGAGTTCCTGACACGCGGCGGCGACATCTCGGGCTTCCCGGGCTACATGAACGTTCTCGGGCACGGCAGCCTGGCGGGCATACCGGTGCCCCTGATCCTTTTCGCGGTGACTGCGTTGGCCTGGCACATCCTGCTGCGTCGCACGCCGCATGGGTTCTCGGTGTATATGACCGGGTCGAACATGCGCGCGGCTGAATACGCAGGGTTGAATGCGCGCCGTACTCTGGTGCTGATCTACACGCTCTCGGGCATCCTCTGCGCCATCGCGGGGATCCTCATGGCGGCGCGCTTCAACTCCGTTCGCGTGGGCCACGGAGAGGCGATGCTGCTGATCACGGTGCTGGCCTGTTTCCTTGGCGGCATCGATCCGTTCGGCGGGCATGGCCGCGTGGCCCCCGTCATCCTTTCGCTGGTCATCCTCCAGGTGCTGTCCTCCGGGCTGAACCTGATCGGTGCCAACCAGCATCTTGCAACCGCCGTTTGGGGCCTGTTCTTGATCGCCGTCATGGTGATGCGATCCGACCGGCTGAAACGGACATTCCGATTTTCCCGAAAGGACACGTAAATGGAAGGCTTTGGCGTACACACAAGCATGTGGACGATGAACTGGGACCGGGAGGGCGCCGAGCGCGCCGTTGCCGGGGCCAAGGAATACGGTGTCGATTTCATCGAGATCCCGATGCTGCGCCCGTCGGAGGTGGACACGGCCCACACCGCCGACCTGATCGAGAAGAACGGCCTGCGGGCGATCTGCTCGCTTGGTCTGCCCGAGCAGTACTGGGCCTCCGTGAACCCCGAGGGGGCCATTGACTACCTGAAGTTGTCGATCGACAAGACGAAGGCCTGTGGCGCCGAGGCGCTGTCTGGTGTGACCTTCGGCGGCATCGGCCAGCGCACCGGCACATGGCCGACGCAGGGCGAATACGACAACATCGCCACGGTGCTCGATGCCGCGTCCAGATATGCGAAACAGGTCGGTCTGCTGTTCGGAATCGAACCGGTCAACCGCTACGAGAACCACCTGATCAACACGGGCTGGCAGGCGCGCGACATGATCGAGCGCGTGGGGTCGGACAATATCTTCATTCACCTCGACACCTACCACATGAACATCGAGGAGAAGGGCGCTGGCAACGGTATCCTCGATGCGCGCGACTACCTGAAGTATATCCACCTGAGCGAAAGCGACCGCGGTACGCCGGGCGAAGGCACTTGCGACTGGGACGAGATCTTTGCAACCTTGAAGGCCATTGACTTCAAGGGGGGACTCGCAATGGAGAGCTTCATCAACATGCCGCCCGAGGTGGGCTTTGGCCTGGCCGTCTGGCGGCCCGTGGCAAAGGACCACGACGAGGTGATGTCGAAGGGCCTGCCTTTCCTTCGCAACAAGGCCAAGCAATACCGGCTGATCTGATGGGGCGCACCGTCGATATGGAGGGCCTCCGGACGGAGGCCCTTGCGCTGCTCGACCGCCCCGGTCGGCGGTTCGTGGCAATCGCGGGCGCGCCCGGGTCGGGCAAGAGCACAACGGTCGAACGGCTCTTCGATGCGCTGGAGGCTACGCATCCCGGTGTCGCGGCGATCCTGCCGATGGACGGGTTCCATTACGACGACGCGGTACTCCACGCGATGAACCGTCGCCCTTGGAAAGGCGCGCCGGACACCTTCGACGTGGGCGGGCTTGCGTCGGTTCTGGACCGCCTGAAACCCGCGGACGACACGGTGGCGGTGCCGGTATTCGACCGTGAGCTCGAAATCTCGCGCGGGTCGGCGCGGCTCATTGGGATGGACGCGCGGCTGATCCTCTGCGAGGGCAACTACCTGCTGTTGAACCGCGCGCCTTGGGATCGGCTGGCGGGGCGCTTCGATCTGGAAGTGATGATCGACGTGCCCGAACAGGAACTGGCCCGCCGGTTGCGGCGCCGCTGGGTGCACTACAAGCTGACGGAGGACGAGATCCGCGCGAAGCTGGAGGACAACGATCTGCCGAACGGGCGGACAGTCAGGTCGGAGAGCCGCGAAGCGGACCTCGTTCTGCTTCAAGGGCGCGCCGAGCAGGAACCGAGGCCATCCTGACGCCCTGAGCATTCATGCGGATGTGTATGTCGTCCGACGGTACACGCGCGCGGTCAAAGGGGTATGCGCCCGCGAACAGGCCATGCTCCGTCGTCTAAACGGTCGACACGCCCGCGAAGCATTGGCCGGAGGGCGCCTTGGTCGTACGCTCACCGGCCAAGAGAACCATCACCAGCAGCAGAAACCGCCGTCCACGAGCAGGTCCACGCCGGTGACGAAGGTGGATGCGTCCGACAGCAGGAAGACCGCCGGGCCGACCATCTCGTCGACCGATGCCATGCGCTGCATCGGTGTCTGGCTCTCGAATTCGCGGGTCTGGTGCACCATCTCGGGGCGGGTGTTCATCGGCGTTGCCGTGTAGCCCGGAGAGATCGTATTGACCCGGATGCCGTGACCGACCCACTCCATGGCGATGCTCTTGGACATGTGGATCACACCGGCCTTCGACGCGTTGTAGTGCGCCTGGTTCAGTCCACGGTTCACGATCACACCGGACATGGAGGCGATATTGACGATGGAGCCGCCCTTGCCGTGGGCGATCATCGCGCGGCCCTGCGCGCGGCAAGTCAGCCAGATGCCCTTCATGTTGATGTCCATGAGGGTCTGGTACTGGTCTTCCTCCATCTCCTCGATCTTGTTGGCGTTGGCGATGCCTGCCGCGTTCAGACAGAGCGTCAGGGGGCCCAGGTCGGCTTCGGTCCTGGCCACCGCATCGGCCATGGCGTCGGCGGAAGTCACGTCCGCGGCGATCTGCAACGATTTACGCCCCGCCTTTGCGATGAAGTCCGCGGTCTGCGCCAGCCCGTCGTCGGTGCGCCGGTCCACCAACGCCACGTCCGCGCCGCATTGGGCAAGGCCCATGGCGATGCGCTGGCCAATGCCGCTGCCCGCACCGGTGACGAATGCCGTGCGCCCGGACAGATCGAACATCTGCGGCGCGTTGAGGGTGATCTCGGCCATATAGGCTCTCCTTCCTTGATGCCCTGCGATCAGGACATGATCAGGCCGCCATCGACGTTGATGGTCTGGCCCGTGATGTAATCCGCGTCGGCGCTGGCGAGAAAGGCGATCAGCCCGGCGACATCCTTGCCTTCGCCCGCGCGCTTCATCGGGACGCCCTCGACCCACGAGGTCATGAGCTCGCCCGGGCCATAGTCGCCCAGCATCTTGCCCCACACGCGGTCGTTGTAGTCCCACATATCGGTCTTGATGATCCCAGGGCAGATCGCGTTGACGGTGATGTTGTCCAGCGCGACTTCCTTGGCAAGGCTCTGCGTCATACCCATGACGCCGAACTTCGAAGCGGCGTAATGCGGTGTGTAGATGAAGCCGTCGCGCGCCTGACCTGAGGCGAGGTTGATCAGCCGACCGCCGCCGTTCCTACGCATCCGGCGGATGGCCTCCTGGCAGCAAAGGAAGGCGCCCTTTGTGTTCACAGCCATGGTGGCGTCCCATTCGCTTTCGGTTAGGTCCTCGACCTTGGCGATGGTGATGATCCCGGCGTTCTGGACGGAGATGTCGACCGCGCCGAACGCCGCCTGGGCCTTGTCGTAGAGCGCGACCACCGCCGCCTTGTCGGTCACGTCGCAGACCACGCCGATGGCCCGGGGCAGGGACTTGGCCGCCTCCATCACCTGCTCTTCGACCGAAGCCAGCACGACGTTCGCGCCCTCGTCCGAAAACCGTTGCGCGATGGCAAGGCCGATGCCCTTGTTGCCGCCGGTTACTACGACCGTTTTGTTTTCAAAGCGTTGCATTGCGTTCCCCATTGTGGCGCGCCTCAGGCGGTCGCCAGTTCCATGACCGACACATCATTCGCGTCGGCGTGATCCAGGATGCCCGACTGCCGACCGGCAGCCATGACCATGATGCGGTTTGACACGCCGAGCACCTCTTCGAGGTCCGAGCTGACCACGATCACGGCCACGCCTTCCTGCGCCAGCCCGACGATGATGTCGTAGATCGACGACCGGGCGCCGACGTCGATGCCACGGGTCGGTTCGTCCAGGACGACGACGCTTGGTTCGCGCGCCAGCCATTTGGCGATGACGACCTTCTGCTGGTTGCCGCCCGACAATTCGTTGGCCTTCTGTGGACCGCGCCCCTTTACGCCGAAGCGGTGGATATTGTTGTCAGCGAAGGCATTGACCTTGCCGGTGGTGACGATCCCACCGGTCGAAACCTTTGTCAGGTTCGCATAGCCGATGTTCTCGGCGATGGTGTGGTCAAGCACGAGGCCCTGCAACTTGCGGTCCTCCGGGACCAGCACGATCCCGTTGCGGATGGCGTCACGCGGGGACTTCGGAGTTATGTCGCGGCCCTTCAGCAGAACCGTTCCGCTGGCGATGGGATCGGCCCCCGCGATAGCGCGCACCAGTTCCGTCCGGCCTGCGCCGACCAACCCCGCGATGCCGAGGATCTCGCCCCGGCGGACGGTGAAGTTGATGTCCTCGAAATCGCCGCGCGCAGAGGTGAGATTGCGCACTTCCAGCACCGGTTCATCCGAGGGGGTGGGCAGGGCAGGGAACATGCGTTCGAGCTGGCGACCCACCATGGCCTCGACGATCTGGCGCACGGGAATGTCGGCGCTGTCGAACTCCTCGACCTTGGAGCCGTCGCGCATGACGACGATGCGGTCGGCCACCTTGCGGATCTCTTCGAGACGGTGGGAAATGTAGATGATACCGACGCCGTCCGCCTTCAGGCGCGCGATCTGTTCGAAGAGCTTCTGGGTCTCCTCGCCGCCAAGTGCGGCGGTCGGTTCGTCCAGTATCAACAGGCGCGCATTCAGCGTCAGGGCCTTTGCGATCTCGACGAGCTGCTGGTTGGCGGTGGACAGACCGTCGACCCTGCGCGCGGGCGAGATGTTGAGCCCCAGACGTTCAAGTCCGCTGCGCGCCTGATCGTTCATCGCTTGCCGGTCGACAAGGCCTGCGCGGCGCGGATAACGACCGACAAAGACGTTCTCGGCAATGGTCAGATGCGGCAGAAGCATCAGCTCCTGGTGGATCATGCCGACACCGGCGTCGATCGCTTCGCGCGGCGAGGAGGGCGCGTAAGGCTTGCCCTGCCACGTCATTTCACCCGAGGACTGCGGCGTGGTGCCCGATATGATCTTCGATATGGTCGACTTGCCCGCGCCGTTTTCGCCCAGAAGCGCCACCACCTCGCCCGGGCGGACGTCCAGGTCGATCCCGTGCAGCACCTCGATGGGGCCGTAGGACTTGCGGATGTTGCGCAAGGACAGGATGGGAGCGGCGGCATTGGTCATGGCGGGGCCTTTCGGTACGTCCGGTCAGGGGTGGCCGACACCGGGGAGGATCGGTGTCGGCCTGCTCTGATCCCCTCAGGGATCAGGGATGCTCTTCAACGTACTGCTGAGCGTTCTCCGGGGTCGTCAGGAAGCCCGGCAGCAGCTGCTCGGCGGGAAGCTCTTCGCCCGCCGCCAGCTTGATTGCGCTGTCCACGGCCAGTCGACCGATCCCGCGCACCTGCTGGGTGGCGGTGGCGTCGTAGCCGCCTTCGGCCAGAACGGGCAGGGCGGTGGTGTCGCCGTCAAAACCGCCGATGTAGACGCGCTGCTCGACGCCCGAGACCTTCACACCCTGCATGGCGCCCATTGCCAGACCGTCGGCCTGACCGAAGATCAGGTTCACGTCGGGGTTCGCCTGCAGCAGGTTCTGCGAGATGTCGAGACCTTCGGCCTGCGACCACTGGTTCGACCACTGCTGGGCCACCAGCTCGACGCCGGGGTTCTCGTCGATGGCCTTCATGCAGCCCTTGGTGCGCTCCACTTCGGGGGTGGTGCCCTTCTGGCCGTGGATCATGATCATCTTGCCCTCGCCACCGGCGAGACCGATGATGTGGTTGCAGACCTCGTAGGCGGAGGCGGCATTGTCCGTGGCGATGAAGGTGTCGCCCGGCTCGCCTTCGGCGTTGCGGTCGACGTTGACGACGGGGATGCCCTGCGCCTTCGCCAGACGCGCCGGAACGGTCGCGGCGGCGGCACCTGCGGGCAGGTAGATCAGCGCGTCGATGTCCTGCGTCAGCAGGTCCTGCACCTGGCTCACCTGAGTTGCGCCATCGTTCTTGGCGTCCACGGTGATGACCTCGATACCAAGTTCCTTGGCATATTCCTCGACGCCGATCTTGATTTGGTTGAAGTAGTCGGCCTGCAGGTTGGTGACAGCAAGACCGAGGCGCTTGACCTCTTCGGCCTGTGCGCCGGACAGCGCGGTCACGGCGAGCGCGGTGGCTGCCAGCAGGGTTGCCTTGAGTTTCATATGTCTTTCTCCTCCGGTTGGGCTGGGGTCCATGCATTGGCCCCTTGGGTGTCCGGGTCGCCCCGGACAGGTTTGAGGCGGTCCGCCGCCGGGCGAACCGCCGGAAAGTCAGCGTTTCTTGAAGGCCTCGGCGGCCACGGCCAACGCGATGACGACACCGATGACGACCGCTTGGGTGAAGGGCGAGACGCCCAGCAGGTTCAGACCGTTGCGCAACACGCCGATGATGAGCACGCCGATGATGGTGCCGACGATTCCGCCCTGTCCGCCGCTGAGGCTGGTGCCGCCGATGACGACCGCCGCGATGGTGTCGAGCTCATAGGTGAAACCGGCGGTCGGTTGCACGGAGTCCAGCCGCATCGCCAGCACCACGCCGCCGAGACCGGCCAGCAGGCTGGAGACGACGTAGACGCCGACGGTCATCAGGCTGACGTTGATCCCGGCAAGGCGTGCGACTTCGGGGTTGCCGCCGATGGCATAAAGGCTGCGGCCCGCCGAGGTGTAGCGCAGGAAGAACCACCCCAGCGCGAAGACGATCAGCATCACGGCGACGGTGGTGGTCAGGAAGCCCCAGTGGCGGATGAAGGCCAGCATCGAGAACCACGCCGGAAAGCCCACGATCTGCTGACCGTCGGTGATCATGTTGGCCAGTCCGCGTGCGATGGACATCATCGCCAATGTCGAGATGAAGGCAGGGACGTTGAAGAGTGTGATGAGCAGACCCGACACCGCGCCGCTGGCGGCGGCACAGGCAAGGGCCACAATGATCGCCAGCCCGAGGGGGAAGCCCGCGACGTTGGCGACGTACCCCATCACCATCATGGCCAGCGCCAGAACCGATCCCACCGCAAGGTCGATACCGCCGATCAAAATGACCAGCGTCATGCCCACTGCCATGATTCCCAGCACCGTGATCTGGTCGAGCACGTTCAGCAGGTTACGCATCGTGAAAAAGGAGTCTGTCGCGAATGACAGGAAGATGCAAAGCAGCACCAGGCCGATCAGCGGGCCGGTCGCGCCGCTGAGCGAGAACAGGTCGGCAAGACGGGGCCTCTCCGCTGTTGTGGAATGGGTCATGGTCATCCGATCCTCCTCCCGGTCATTCCTAACGTTCATATTTCACGCTCTAATGCATAAATATTCACGTTTGATGCAAAATGCCTAATTGACCTGTTCGGGGCTGTCAAGGATCGGATTTGCGTCTAGCGCTATACACCTTAGCTGCATTAGTTGCCTCCAGATCAACGCACATCCGCTTGACATAAACTTTGACCGCATGTTTATATGGCTGCGAATAATTATGCAGAGGTAACATGGAACCGCAAGATCTACGCCGCATGGCGAACCAGATCCGCCAGCGCGATGTCCGCGCCGTGTACGAGGCAGGGGCCGGTCACATCGGTGGCGAGTTGTCCGTCACCGACCTGCTGACCGCGCTCTACTTCGATACGATGAACGTCGACCCGGCGAACCCGTTTGCCCCGAATCGCGACCGCCTCGTGCTGAGCAAGGGCCACACGGCTCTGGCGCTCTACATCACGCTGTCGAAGAAGGGTTTCATCGCCGAAGAGGAGATCGAGACCTTCCTGAAGCACAACTCGCGCCTCAACGGTCACCCGAACCGGGTAAAAGTGCCGGGGGTCGAGACCAACACAGGTCCGCTTGGCCACGGCCTGCCTGTGGGTGTCGGCATGGCCAAGGCCGCAAAGCTCGACGGAGCGTCCTGGCGCACCTTCGTCATCACGGGCGACGGCGAGATGCAGGAAGGTTCGAACTGGGAGGCGATCATGGCCGCCGCACAGTTCAAGCTCGACAATCTGACGCTTATCGTCGACCACAACCGGCTCCAGCAGGGCGCGCGGCTCGCGGATACGAACAACCTCGCGCCCATCGCGCCCAAGGTCGAGGCTTTCGGCTGGGCAGTCGAGGAAATCGACGGTCACGATATGGAGCAGATCACTAGGGCGCTCTCGGCCGACACGGTCACCGCTGGCAAGCCCAAGTGTATCGTGGCGCACACCAACAAGGGGCAGGGCGTCAGCTTCATGTCCGATGACGTCGCGTGGCACCACAAGGTGCCGAACGAGGAACAGTACAAGCAGGCCATGGCAGAACTTCAGGAGGCCATCCAATGAACATGCCGTTCAAGGACGCAAAGCTGCACGACTGCCGCAACGCTTTCGTTGCCGCACTCGAAGATCTCGCCGGAGCCAACACCGACATCGTCGCCGTCTGCAACGACTCCGTTGGCTCTTCCAAGTTGGGCGGCTTCAAGGAGAAGTATCCCGAACGCCTGATCAACGTGGGCATCGCCGAGCAGAACATGGTCGGCGTGGGCGCGGGGCTGGCAAACGGCGGCAAGATCCCGTTTGTCTGTGCTGCTTCGCCCTTCCTGACGGGCCGCGCGTTGGAGCAGATCAAGGCAGACGTCGCCTATAGCCAGACCAACGTGAAACTGGTCGGGATATCGTCGGGCATGGCCTACGGCGATCTGGGGCCGACCCACCATTCCATCGAGGATTTTGCCTGGGTCCGTGCCTTGCCCAACGTCCCGGTCATCGCGCCGGCAGACCGGATCGAGACGGACGCCGTGATCCGCTGGGCTGCTGACTATGAAGGTGGCTGCTTCCTGCGCCTTTCCCGAGTCGGTGTGCCGGACTTGCTGCCCGAAGGCCATGTCTTCGAACTGGGCAAGGCCAACCTGCTGCAGGACGGGTCCGATCTGACAATCATCGCCAACGGCACCCTCACGCATCGCGCCATGACTGCCGCCGCCATGCTCGCGGACAAGGGCATCAAGGCGCGTGTGTTGAACATGGCCACCGTGCGCCCCATCGACGAAGACGCCATCGTCGCCGCGGCCAATGAGACCGGTGCGATCATGACGCTGGAAGAACACACCACGTTCGGCGGGCTGGGCTCTGCCGTGGCCGAAGTCGTGGTGGACAAGTCGCCCGTGCCGATGGCTCGGCTGGGTGTGCCGGGTGTCTTCGCGCACACCGGTTCGGCGGAACAGCTGCTCGACGATTTCGGTATGGCGCCCTCGGCCATCGTCGACAGCGCAGTGACCCTGCTGAAGCGGAAGGGGTAAGGGCATGGAACGGGCCGTCCTGGCAATCGACGAAGGCACCACGAATTCGAAGGCTGTGTTGGTCTCCCTTTCCGGGAAAATCGTGGCCAGCGGCTCGTGCCCTGTTCCGACGCAATACCCACAACCGGGGTGGGTGCAGCAGGATGCGTCCGCCATCTGGACGGCGACGCAGGAGGCAATCGCCGCCTGCCTCGCGCAGACACAGGATGTCGAGGTCGTGGCCATCGGCATCTCGAACCAGCGCGAATCGATCCTGATGTGGGACCGTGCGACGGGTGCGCCGCTAGGGCCGGTGGTGACGTGGCAGTGCCACCGCACGTCCGACGCCTGCGAGGCGCTCAAGGCGGCGGGGCATGAACCAGGGGTCATCGCCCGAACCGGCCTGCCCATCGATCCGATGTTTCCACCGACAAAGGCCGCCTGGTTGCTGCAGCATCACGCCACGGCGGGCGACATCTGTATCGGCACCGTGGACAGCTGGCTGATCTGGAACCTGTCGGGCGGCGCTGTCCACGCCACGGATCGGTCGAACGCCGCCCGCACCCAGCTTTTCAACCTTGCGGGCGGCGTGTGGGACGACGACCTCTGTGCGCTCTTCGGTGTCGACAAGGCACTGCTGCCGGACGTGCACGACAGCGCGCATGTCTTCGGCCGGACGAAAGGCGCGGGCGTCTTGCCGGATGGCATCCCCATCGCCTCGGCCATCGGGGATTCGCACGCGGCCCTCTTCGGTCACGGCGCGTTCCATCCCGGCGACGGCAAGATCACCTTCGGCACCGGGTCGTCCGTCATGACCACGATCCCCGAGTTCATCGTGCCGCCCAAGGGCATCACGACGACCATCGCCTGGTCGATGAATGGCCAAAGCACCTTCGCCTTCGAGGGCAACATCCTGGTGTCCGCCTCTATCCTGCCGTGGACGGCAACGATGCTGGGCCTGCCGGATGTGGATGCGCTCATGGAACTGGCGCAGTCGACGGACGACAGCATGGGCGTCACGTTGGTGCCCGCGCACGTCGGCCTCGGCGCTCCTCATTGGAACACGGAGGCGCGGGGTCTGATTTCCGGTCTGACCTTCGGGGTGGGTCCTGCGCAGATCGCCCGGGCGGCGGTTGAAAGTATCCCTTTCCAGGTCGGCGACGTCTTCGCGATCATGGCCGACGCGGCGGGCGGGATCGGCCGTGTTTCTGTCGATGGCGGCCCCAGTCGCAACCGGTTTCTCATGGGGCTGGTGGCGGACATCCTGAACCACGCCGTCACGCCCGCCCGCAGCACGGAGGCCTCGGCCCTCGGCGCGGCGCATCTGGCCGGGCTTGCCACAGGCATCTGGCCCGACCTCGCCGCGCTGACGCAACTGGCCGACCGCGACGCCGATATTGCGCCGCAGATGCCGCCCGGGACACGCGAGGCGCGCAAGGCGGCCTGGCACAAGGCAATTGCCCGCACAGTCTGCGCCGTGTAGTGAATAAAAATTCACTCCGAGGAATGGCCTGGAGGGTCCGGACATGTCCCGCCTGAACGAGCTGCGCATGATCGCGCGCGTGGCTCAGATGTACTACGTCGAACGCCAGCGGCAGGCGGATATAGCCCGACACCTGCGGATTTCGCAGGCAACGGTCTCGCGGATGCTGAAGAAGGCCCAGGAAGAGGACATCGTGCGCACCACGGTCGTCGCGCCGTCCGGGGTCTATGCCGACCTCGAAGCCGGCCTGCGCGAACAGTTTGGCCTGTCAGAGGCCATCGTAGTCGAATGCTCGGAGGATCGCGATGGCGCGATCATGGCGCGCATCGGCGAAGCGGCGGCGCATTTCCTCGAAGCGACGTTGCAGCCCGGCGAGATCATCGGCGTGTCGAGCTGGTCGGAAACCATCCTGCGCATGGTCGACAACATCCATCCGATGAAGTCCGGCAAGGCACGTGCCGTCGTGCAGACGCTTGGCGGGATGGGTGACCCGGCAGTGCAGACCCATGCCAATCAACTGACGACGCGGCTGGCGCGGCTGACCGGCGCCGAGGCCCGTCTGTTGTCCGCCCCCGGGGTCGCACAGTCGCGCGAGGCGAAACTGGTGCTGCTGGGTGACCCTTATGTCCGAGAGACCATGAACCTGTTCAGCAAGATCACCCTTGCCATTGTCGGCATCGGTGCCGTCGAACCGTCGTCCATGCTCGCGCGGTCAGGCAACGTGTTCTCGTCCCGCGAACTGGCCGAGGTGACGGAGGCAGGAGGCGTCGGCGACATGTCCCTGCGCTTCTTCGACAAGGATGGACAGCCGGTCCGCACGCCATTGGACGAGCGTGTGATCGGCATGTCGCTGGATGAGCTGTCCAAGGTCGAGCGTGTGATCGGCCTTGCCGGCGGTCAATCCAAGACCGAGGCCATTCGCGGTGCGTTGCGGGCGGGGGTTCTGGATCTTCTGGTGACGGACCGGTTCACGGCGTCACGGCTGCTGTCTCTGGACGAGGTATCGGAGCCAGCCTAGGCCTTTACCGGCGATGCGCGTCTCTGTGGCAGCTTAAAGCGCACCGATTCCAATGCATCCGCAGACCTGCGTCTCCAAATTAGCGAGAAGCGTCGTTCACGTGCGGTGGCGACCGATTTGTTCAATCGTTCCCGACGGTCTTCCCGCGTTTTCGACCTGTCCGATAAACATGCGGGAGGGTGCAAGGCCAGCCCTTGGCAAACAAGGGAGCTGCGACATGTCCAGATCCCGGAGCTCGGTTTTTGACCGCGACTGGCGCGTTTCGAGATGAGAAACATCACGGAGTATACTGATACTATTTACAAAAATTGATCTCCGGCATCTGCGAAACTCGCCGGTTTACAAAAGTGATAAAATAATACTTAATTGAATCGCGGAGCGTCAGAAGGCTCCGACAGGGAGGACATCATGACATTCAAGACAACGCTACTGGCGTCCACGCTCGCTATTGCCCCGATCGCCGCAATGGCCGCCGATCTCACCATCGGGTTCAGCCAGATCGGATCGGAATCCGGTTGGCGCGCGGCAGAGACAACCGTGACCAAGCAAGAAGCCGAAAAGCGCGGGATCGACCTCAAGTTCGCGGATGCGCAGCAGAAGCAGGAGAACCAGATCAAGGCGATCCGGAGCTTCATCGCACAGGGCGTCGACGCGATCCTCGTGGCACCCGTGGTCGCAACCGGTTGGGACGAGGTTCTGGAAGAGGCCAAGGACGCCGACATCCCGGTCGTGCTGCTCGACCGCACCGTCGATGCGGACAAGTCGCTTTACCTGACCGCTGTGACCTCCGATCTCGTGCACGAGGGCCGGGTGGCCGGTGAATGGCTGGTGAGCGAGATGGGCGATCAGGATTGCCGCATCGTCGAGCTGCAGGGCACCACGGGGTCGTCGCCGGCAATCGATCGCAAGAAGGGCTTCGAAGAAGGCATCGCCGGACACGACAACCTTCAGATCGTGCGCAGCCAGACGGGTGATTTCACCCGTGCGCAGGGCAAAGTCGTCATGGAGAGCTTCCTGAAAGCGGAAGGTGGCGAGAACATCTGCGCGCTGTATGCCCATAACGATGACATGGCGGTCGGCGCGATCCAGGCAATCAAGGAAGCGGGCCTGAAACCGGGCGAGGACATCAAGATCGTCGCCATCGACGCCGTGCCGGACGCGCACAAGGCGATTGCCGAGGGCGAGATGAACGCCACCATCGAATTGACGCCGAACATGGCCGGGCCCGCGCTCGATGCACTGGAGGCCTACCTCGCCAGCGGCACCGAGCCCGAGAAGTGGATTCAGACCGAATCCAAGCTGTTCACCAGTGAAGACGATAACCAGGCGATCTACGATATGAAGAAAGACCTGGGCTACTGAGTGCTGCAGAGAGCCGCGATGCTCTCCCTTGTCCGCCGGGCCGTTTCAGGGTCCGGCGGCATTTCCTTAGGCATATCCCGGCGCCGCCGGTAAGGTTTTCCAATGAAAGACACGCTGACACCCGATGACCGCCCGGTGCTGCGGGCGCGCGGGGTATCGAAATTCTTCCCCGGCACCATCGCGCTGGACGATGTGGACCTCGCGCTTCGGCCCGGCGAGGTGCATGCGCTTCTGGGCGAGAACGGCGCGGGAAAGTCGACGCTGATCAAGTGTCTGACCGGTGCCTACCGCCGTGACGCAGGCTTGATCGAACTGGACGGGCAGGAGGTTGAGCCGCAATCCACCGCCGACAGCCAGAAGCTGGGGATTGGCACGGTCTACCAGGAGGTCAATCTGCTGCCGAACCTGACCGTTGCAGAGAACCTGTTCCTTGGCCGACAGCCGATGCGCGCGGGGTTCGTTGCGCGGAGGCGGATGAACCGCGAGGCGCGGGATGTTCTGGCGGGCTACGGACTGGACGTCGATCCGGGCGAGCCGCTGACTGCTTATTCGGTCGCCATCCAGCAGGTCATAGCCATTGCCCGCGCAGTCGAGATGTCGGGCAAGGTTCTGATCCTCGACGAGCCGACGGCCAGCCTAGACCGGGACGAGGTGCAACTGCTGTTCGGCGTGATCCGGCAACTCACCGCGCGCGGGCTGGCGGTTGTCTTCATCACGCACTTCCTCGACCAGGTCTTCGATATATCGGACCGTGCGACCGTGCTGAGGAATGGCCGGGTCGTGGGCACGGTCAATATGTCCGAAGTGTCCCAGCGGGACGTCATCACGATGATGCTGGGCCGCCAGCTGGAGGCCCGGGTCCAGCGCCACGAGGTCGGTCCGGCAGGCAAGGGACTGGTCGCCATCGAGGGGCTGGCGAAGCGCGGCATGATCGAGCCGTTCTCGCTGAACATTCGCGAAGGCGAAGTGGTCGGGCTTGCCGGGCTACTTGGTTCGGGCCGGACGGAGACCTGCAATCTCATTTTCGGCGCAGTGCAAGCCGATCAGGGGCGCATCTTGTTGCGGGAAAAGGAAATCTCCGTGTCCCGTCCGCGAGACGCCATCGCGCATCGCTTTGCCCTGTGCCCGGAAGATCGAAAGGTGGATGGCATCGTCGGCGACCTTTCGGTGCGCGACAACATCATCCTGGCCCTGCAGGCGCGGCAAGGCTGGATGCGGCCCATTCCGCGCGCCAAGGTCAACGAGATCGCCGAAAGCTATGTGCGCGCGCTGGACATCCGGCTGGCCTCTCTCGACATGCCGATCCGGCTGTTGTCGGGGGGCAACCAGCAGAAGGCGCTCCTGGCACGCTGGCTGGCGACCAACCCGGATTTCCTGATCCTCGACGAACCGACCCGGGGCATCGACGTGGGGGCCCATGCCGAGATCATCGCCCTGATCGAACAATTGCGTGCGGACGGGATGGCCCTTCTGGTCGCCTCGTCGGAGATGGAGGAGCTGGTGGCCTACAGCACCCGCGTGGTCGTCCTGCGCGACCGGCAACAGGTGTCGGAGCTGACGGGAGACGCGATCACGCCCGAAAACATCGTTCGGGCCATTGCGGATGAAGGAGAGGCAGCGTGATGGGACCGAAACCTTCGACACTGAAACGGGTGATGCCTCAGTTGCTGATCCTCGCTGCGGCGCTTGCGCTGAACGTACTGGTGTTCCCGGAGTTCTTCCACATCGACTTCCGCAATGGACGGTTGTTCGGCAACGTCGTGGACGTGCTGAACCGCGGCGCGCCGGTGGCCTTGCTGTGCATCGGGATGACGCTGGTCATCGCGACGCGGGGCATCGACCTGTCGGTGGGCGCGGTCATGGCCATCGCGGGTGCTGTCGCGGCGTCGGTTGTCGTCGACGGGCACGGCTGGGTCACGGCCCTTTTGGCCGCGCTTGCGGCGGGTGGTGTCTGCGGGCTGTGGAACGGGTTCCTCGTTGCGGTCCTGCGCATTCAGCCCATCGTCGCGACGCTGGTCCTGATGGTGGCCGGGCGTGGCATCGCGCAGCTTGTGACGGAGGGCAAGATCCTGACGTTCTCCGACCCGGGGCTGATCCACCTCGGCGCAGGCGTGGTGGCCGGAATCCCCACGCCGATCCTGATCTGGGTGACGCTGGGCCTGCTGGTGGCCTGGGCCGTGCGCAAGACGGCGCTGGGGATGCTGATCGAGGCCATCGGGATCAATGAACGATCCTCGCGGCTGGCCGGGATCAACAGCCGCGTCCTGCTGATCTGCGTCTACACCGTTTCGGGTCTGTGTGCCGCGCTGGCCGGTGTCATCGTCGCCGCCGACATCAAGGGGGCCGACGCCAATAACGCGGGGCTCTGGCTGGAACTCGACGCGATCCTGGCCGTGGTTATCGGCGGCAATTCCCTTCTGGGCGGGCGGTTCTCTATCCTCGCCTCGCTGATCGGTGCGCTGATCATCCAGTCGGTCAACTCCGTCATCCTGCTGTCGGGTATGCCGCCGGAGTTCAACCTGGTCATCAAGGCTGTGCTGATCCTCTGTATCCTGGTGATCCAGTCGCCACGGATCGGGAACCTGATCTACATCCTGCGCGCGTCCGGGCCGCAACCTCAGCCCGACCGGCCGCCCTTACCTAAAAAGGAGGCGGCACGATGATCCGCTCGACACATCTGCCCCTACTGGTGACACTGGCGACCTTGGTCCTGGCCTACGCCCTGTGCGCCGCAGCCTATCCGGCGATGCTCTCGACGCGGGTGATGTCCAACCTGCTGACCGACAACGCCTTCCTCGGGATCGCGGCGGTGGGCATGACCTTCGTCATCCTGTCCGGCGGGATCGACCTGTCGATCGGATCGGTGATCGCCTTCACCGGCGTCTTCCTCGCCGTGGTGCTGCGCGAAACGTCGATGCACCCGCTTCTGGCCTTCGTACTCGTGCTGTGTATCACCACCGGGTTCGGCGCGGCGATGGGGGCCACGATCCACTACCTGGAGATGCCGCCGTTCATCGTCACGCTGGCGGGTATGTTTCTTGCCCGTGGCGCAGCCTACGTGCTGTCGACGGAAAGCGTGCCGATCACGCATGAGTTCTACGACACGCTGCAGGGCCTTTACTGGAAGGCGCCGGGAGGCGGGCGGTTCCGGCTGATTGGCGGCATCATGGTGTTGACATTCATCGTCGGCATTGTCGTGGCTCACCGCACCCGGTTCGGACAGAATGTCTATGCCCTTGGCGGCGGAGAGCAGGCGGCGCGGCTGATGGGGGTTCCGCAGGCGATGACCACAGTGGGCATCTATGCGACATCCGGTTGCCTCGCGGGGCTGTCTGGTATTGTGTTCTCGCTCTATACCTCTGCGGGGTATTCTCTGGCGACGGTCGGCGTCGAGCTCGACGCCATCGCGGCGGTGGTGATCGGGGGCACCTTGCTGACCGGAGGATACGGCTTTGTCGGGGGCACGTTCTTCGGCATCCTCATCATGGGTCTGATCCAGACCTACATCGTGTTCGACGGCACCCTGTCGAGCTGGTGGACCAAGATCGTGATCGGAGGGCTGCTGTTCGCATTCATCCTCCTGCAGAAAGGACTGACGTGGGCAACGCAGGCAAAGGCGACCCGGGCAAGACGACGAACAGCGACTGGCTCCGCCGCTCTCTCATGACCCTGATGCAGGCCGGCGGCGGGGCGGAGCGCGCGTCGAACCACACGGCCTTCGTGGTGGAACAGTTGGGGCGGGCCATCGTTGCCGGGGAATACCCGGCGGACACCATGATCCCGCTCGACCCCGACCTGTGCGAGATGTTCGGCGTCTCGCGGACCGTCGTGCGCGAGGCCAAGAAGACCCTGATCGCCAAAGGCCTGATCCAGTCCAAGGCCAAGGTCGGCACGCATGTGCGGCCCGCCGACGAATGGAACATGTTCGACCAGGACGTGATGCGCTGGCATGCGGCGGTCAAGAACCCGACCCGGTTCTACGAAGAGCTTTTCGAGATCCGCATGATCTTTGAACCGGCCGCGGCGGCGCAGGCTGCGGGACGGGTGAACCAGCTTGGATGCGAAGAGCTTTACCGCCTATGCGACCAGATCGCGGCAGCCACCAGCCGCGCGGATTTCGCGCTGGCGGACTATGCCTTTCACAAGCAGGTCCTGAAGATGTCGGGCAACCGTTTCCTGCAGTCGCTGGGGGATCTGGTGCAGACGGCGCTCTATTCGCTGTTCATGTCCGAATCGAACCGGGACTATGCCGACCGGCGGGAAGGCGTGGCCGAGCGTCACCGGGCCATCGCGGCGGCCATCGCCTCCGGGACGCCGGAGGCTGCGCGGGAGGCCATGGGCCGGGTGATCCACGATGGCTACTGGAATGCCATTCCCGACGCGCGCGTTGCGGGTGGGTAAATGGCGTGCGGTGCACTTGCTCTGTGCGGGCCATCGGCCTGGGACGGTCGGTGGCGTCAACCGTTCAGGTAGCGCGCGATGATGTCCACCTCTTCCGCCGCTCCGAAAACGAGCGGCACATTCTTATGCGGGTGGGAGGGGACCAGGTCCAGAATGCGGCGCGTGCCGTCAGTCGCCTTGCCACCTGCGGCCTCCATGAGAAAGGCGATGGGCACCGCTTCGTAGGCAAGGCGCAAGCGGCCATTCTCGTATCCCTTGCGCCGGTCTGCCGGATACAGGAACGCGCCGCCCTTCAGGACGATGCGGTGCAGGTCGCCGACTGCGGCTGCCAGCCAGCGCATGTTGAAATCCCGTCCGCGCGGGCCGTCCTTGCCAAGCCGCAGATCTCGCGCCCAGGCCTGCAGACTGTCCGGCCAGTGCCGCTCGTTCGAGGCGTTGTAAGCGATGGTCGACGCCGTGGGCCTGAGCATCAGATCGCGCGCCGCTTCCCGGAAGTCCTGCCCGTCATATGTGAAAACCTGTATCCCTTTTCCGAGCGTGTATCCAAAGTCGAGCGAGTGCCCGAAGGACGCGTACCCGGACGCGACCGCCTCGGAACCGGGACGCGCGAAGGTCTTGGGGCCGGTGGGGTAGATGACGAACAACATCCCCAGAGGCGCGCCGATCCCGATGGACCCGGATCCGTCGATGGGGTCGATGGCGATGTCGTAGCAGCCCTCGGGATCGAGCGTTTCGACCGCCTCCGCCTCTTCCGATAGCATGTGGCGGACGTCGCACCCGCGCAGCTCCGCAAGGATGTGGTCGTGGGCGCCGACATCGAGAGCCTTCTGCGCATCGCCACTGTCATTGGTGCCGACAAGCGCCGCAGGGTCGCCCGGAAGCCGGCCCGCCGCAAGGCGCGCGGCGATGGCGGGCAGGGCGTGGGCAAGCGCGTTGACGATGCGCCCGACGCCGTCCCCCGGCAGGCAGGCAGGCAGGATCGGCGCCTTCGAAAGCGTGTCGTGGGGCAGGGTCAGCATGGGCGCTCCGTTCTTGTCGAAACGGGCAGGGGTTACCCGTCAAACCGCCGCATATCACGCGCGCCGCGTAGCGGGGGATTTTTCTGGGATCGAGTCGACGTCGGTCGCGATGCCAGCCAGCCGCGTCATCGAAATGGCGCCACCGCCGAAGAAGTCGGCGAGATGTCCCCGACGAGACGCCGGGGACGACCTTGGTTCAGCCGTTCACCACAGCCAGCTCGGGACGGGGCAGGGCGATGTCGAACACGCCTCGGACGGCGCGCGCCGCTTCCGCGCCCTTGGTGACGAAATGCTCACGGTAGAACGCAGTCAGCAGTTCTGTTTCCTGATAGTTGTGGGGTGTCAACGATACGCTGAACACCGGCACGTCGGTCTGCATCTGCGCGTCCATCAGCCCCTTGACCACAGCGTCCGCGACGAAGTCGTGCCGGTAGATGCCGCCATCGACGACGAAGGCCGCGGCGACCACCGCGTCGTAGCGCCGGGTATGGGCCAGCCGCTTGGCCAGCAGCGGCATCTCGAAAGCGCCGGGCACATCGTAGGCGTCCACCTGCGCGCCGGGCAATTGCGTCTTCGCCTCGGCCAGGAAACCCTCGTGCGCCCGGTCGACGATGTCGGCGTGCCAGCGCGCGCGGATGAAGGCGATGCGTTTGTCTGTGAAATCGGTCATGTCGGAACCCTCCGTTTGATACAAAAGGTCCCAAGGCTTACGGCCGCACGGAACCGTGCGGTCCCGTCCGTCGCGTCTCTTCCATCCGGACTTTGACCGTCGGCTCCGGAGTTCCACCGGATCTGCTTGACCCCCTCCTTGTGGAGGGGCGCTCGCGGGCTTTTACCGCCGGTGGGGAGTTTCACCCCGCCCTGAGAACGCGGCCAGCCTAGCGGCTGTGTCGGGAGATGCCAGCGCGAAACCGTCGGCTCCCGTCATTTTCGCGACGGCGGGACAGGGGCGTACGGCGGCCCCTGCCATTATGCGTTTGCAGGCGGACGGGATCGGTGCTCAATGTGTGGCGGGTTGCGCGACCGGTTCCGTACGCGCTCGACACCCCTGGGGCCGGCTCTCGGATCAGAAAATGAACCGCGACAAGATGGGCCAGAGGGGGTGGCGCAAACACCCGGTCTCAGGGCAGAAAGAGCCCGGGCGGATCGGACGCCGCCGCCATACGCAAGGAGGTCACATGCGATATCACAGTCCCACGAGTTTCACGGACGCCGCAGGCATTGCTGCGGGGGCGTCCGGGCTGACGCGGTTTCTGGCCGGCGGTACGGATGTCCTTGTGCAGATGCGGGCGGGCATGGTGCAACCCGACGACCTGATCGACCTCAAGAAGATCCCCGGGGTTGGCGACATCACCCGCACCGATGACGGCGGCTGGCGAATCGGCGTCGCGGTGCCGGGTATTGCCCTCGGGGCCAACGCGGGGCTTAAGACAGACTGGCCCGGTGTGGTCGAGGGCATGGAACTGGTGGGCTCCACCCAGATCCAGGGCCGTGCGACGCTGGCCGGGAACCTGTGCAACGGCTCGCCCGCTGCGGATTCCGTGCCGGGTCTCGTGGCGGCCGGTGCAACGGTCGAGATCACCGGCCCGGAAGGCACGCGGACCCTCCCGGTGGAAGAGTTGCCCGCGGGCCCCGGCAAGACGCACCTCGCAAAAGGCGAAATGGTCAGCGCGATCCTGCTTCCGCCGCGCGGACAGCACGGTGGCGACGCTTACCTGCGTTTCATTCCACGGACCGAGATGGACATCGCCGTGGTCGGCTGTGCGGTCAACCTGACCCTCGACGGCGACACGATCAAATCCGCGCGCGTCGCCCTGGGGGCCGTGGCGCCCACTGTGATCCTCGTCCCGGAGGCTGCAGAGGCCATCATCGGCACCACGCTCGACGACGCCGCCATAGCGAAGCTAGAATCCGTGGCCAAAAGCGCTGCCAAACCGATCAGTGACAAGCGCGGCACCTCGGAGTTCCGCGTGGAGATCGCGGGTGTTCTGGCGAAACGTGCCGCGCGCATCGCCTACGCCCGCGCGAAAGGAGAACAGGCATGAGCAAGATCCATGTGACAACGACGATCAACGGCGATCCGGTCGAATTCCTCGCCGACCCGCGCGAGACGCTGCTGGACTGTCTGCGCGACAAGGTCGGGCTGACCGGCTCCAAGGAGGGCTGTGGCACCGGCGACTGCGGCGCCTGCAGCGTCGAACTGGACGGGACGCTGGTGTGCTCCTGCCTGGTGCTGGGCGTTGAGGCCGACGGCAAGTCGGTTTCCACCATCGAGGGCATGGCATCGGACAACGATCTGCATCCGCTCCAGCGCAAGTTCATCGAACACGCGGCGCTGCAGTGCGGGTTCTGCACTCCGGGCATCCTTGTTGCGGCGAAGAAGCTGCTGGAGGTGAACCCTGACCCGACCGAGGAAGAGACCCGCTATTGGCTGGCGGGCAACCTGTGCCGCTGCACCGGTTACGACAAGATCGTGCGCGCCGTGATGGATGCGGCGGCTGAAATGCGTCAGGAGGTGGCGTGATGGCGAAAGACGGATTGAACGAATTCAAGCTGGTCGGCACGCGTCCTGACCGTCCCGACGGTCTCGACAAGGTGACGGGCCGGGCGCGCTACGGTGCGGATTTCTCGCTGCCGGGAATGCTGTGGGGCGCTGTCGTGCGCTCGCCGCATGCGCATGCGAAGATCGTGAAGATCGACGCCACGAAGGCGCTGGCGATGGAAGGTGTGAAGGCCGTGGTAACGCGCGCCGACTTCCCCGAAGGACTGAGCGGCGAGGACTGGGACCTTCAGGAGAACACCATCGCAGGCGAGAAGGCGCTTTACGATGGCCATGCCGTCGCCGCCGTCGCCGCCACGTCGAAGCTGATCGCCGAAGACGCGGCGCGGCTGATCGAAGTCGAGTACGAAGTCCTGCCGCATGTCATCGACGTTGACGATGCCATGGCCGAGGGCGCGCCGGTGATCCGTGAAGGCGCGGCCGATCCGACCGTACCCGAAGGGCTCCACCCCAACGTGGTGAAGTACATGGAGTTCGGGCACGGCGACGTGGAGAAGGGCTTTGCCGAGGCCGACATCGTCCGCGAGAAGTCCTACAAGACAGAGGCGACTCACCAGGGCTACATCGAACCGCACGCCTGCGTCGGGCAGATGGGGCGCGACGACAAAGGCGAGATGTGGGTCTGCACCCAGGGCCAATGGTTCATCCGCAAGATGTGCACCGCGGTTCTGGGCGTCGAAGCGTCGCAATTGCGGGTGACACCGTCCGAGATCGGCGGCGGCTTCGGCGGCAAGACCACGATCTTCATGGAACCGCTGTCGCTGGCACTGTCGCGCAAGGCGGGCGGGCGTCCGGTCAAGATCGTCATGAGCCGGTCCGAGGTGCTGCGCGCCACGGGTCCGACAGCGTCGGCAAGCATGGACGTCAAGATCGGCATGAAGAAGGACGGCACCATCACTGGCGCCCGGGCCGAGTTCCGGATGCAGGGCGGCGCCTTTCCGGGCGCCCCGGTGGACATGGCGCTGTACTGCGCTTTTGCCGGTTACAAGCTGGAGAACGTGCAACACATCGGCTACGACGTGCTGGCCAACCGCCCGAAGTGTGCGGCCTACCGTGCGCCCGGCTCGCCCATGGGTGCGTTCGCCGTGGAAAGCCTTGTCGACGAGATGGCCGCCGAGCTTGAGCTTGACCCCATCGCCGTCCGTCAGAAAAACGCGGTCCGGTCCGGTGACAAGGCCTCCTACGGTCCGAAGTTCGGCTCCATCGGCCTTGTCGAGGTCCTCGACGCGCTGAAGGACCATCCGAACCTGCAGGCCGAACTAGGCGAGAATCAGGGCCGTGGCTTTGCCGTGGGCTATTGGTTCAATCACAACGGCGAAACCTCGGTCTCCATGGCGATCGGCGAGGATGGCACCGCGCAGGTCTCTATCGGTACGCCGGACATCGGCGGCAGCCGGGCCTCTGTGTCGCTCATGGTCGCCGAGACGCTCGGCATCCCCTACGAGGACGTGCGCGTCAACGTTGTGGAAACCGGCGCGCTTGGCGTGAACGAACCGACCCACGGCAGCCGCGCCACCTTTGCCACGGGCAAGGCCGCGGTCGAGGCTACGGGCCACGCCATCAAGGAAATGTGCCGCCGCGCCGCCGCCGAATGGGGTATCGACGAGGACGCTGTGGAGTGGGTGGACGGTGCCGCTCAGCCCGCCGGACCCAATGCCGGCAAGTTCCCCCCGATGACCATCAAGGAAATCGCGGGCAACATGGGCAGCACGGGCGGCCCGATCTCTGGTCACCATGAATCGGTGCCTGACGGTGTCGGCGCATCCTTCGGGGCCCATGCCGTCGATCTGGAGGTCGATCCCGAAACCGGGCGCGTGACCATCCTGCGATACCTCGTGGTGCAGGACGCGGGTCGGGCGATTCACCCGTCCTACGTCGAGGGCCAGTACCAAGGCGGCGCTGCGCAGGGTATCGGCTGGGCATTGAACGAGGAATACGTCTACGACGACAAGGGCCGTCTGGCGAACCCCATTTTCCTCGACTACCGGGTGCCGGTCGCATCTGACCTGCCGATGATCGACACGGTGATTGTCGAGGTGCCGAACCCCGGCCATCCGTTCGGTGTGCGCGGTGTTGGCGAGACGGGTATCACCCCGCCGCTGCCAGCCATCGCCAACGCCATCGCGGACGCCGTGGGGGTGCGGATGACGCATCTCCCGATCAGCCCGCCAAAGCTCCTTGCTGCGCTGAAGTCGCGCTGATGGCGCAGGTGACGGTCCACCTGTGGTCCGGCCTGCGGCGCCTGACGGACGGCGCCGAAACGGTCGAGGTCGAGGCCTCGACCGTGGGCGAGGCACTGGATGCGCTGGCGACGGCGCATCCGGGCGTCAAACCTGTACTGGATGCCGGCGTCTCCGTTGTCATCGACGGCGAGATGACCACGTCACGCCACCAGCAGATCACGCCGGACAACGAGATCTACCTGATGCAAAGACTGAAAGGCGGCTGACTTCGCTCGCCCGGATGCCGGCGGCTGGTGTCCGGATTCTTCTGGAGTGGTCGTCTTGGATGGCGCACATCGCCTGTGGCGGCATGTCTGTTGCCATCCCGGCATCCCCGCATTGTGCATGCCATGAAATCGACTGGGTAATTGGGGTGCATTCGTGGACCTGAATGGTCCAATTCCGTTCGTGCTTGCTGGGCACAGCAAAGCGGACTGGTACATGCCCAGAAACATCCGGTTCGAACCTGTAATCTTAAGAAACGCGGTCTCTTCGCTGCGCAATTCCGGCGTCTCATGCCGTACAATCCGCGTTGCGATGTCTCACGAGTGGCGATGCCGCCTTTGTGACGCCGGGTTTGCAGTCACATGCGTTGCGTCGGAAAAGCCAAAGCAACGGAAACGGATTGAATAATTATTCGAACCCATTTCGAACGTATTGTGACGCGAAGCCATGTGCCCCGACGCAGGCACGCACCCGGACAGAAGGACACTGGACGACTGTTGAGAGCATCGACACGCTCGTCATCGGCGCGGGACAGGCCGGCGTCGCCATGAGCAAACACCTGTCATGTCACGATATCGCGCATGTCGTTCTCGAAATGGACCGGATCGCCGAGCGCTAGCGGACAGGCCGCTGGGATTCGCTCGTTGCGAATGGTCCGGCCCGGCATGATCGCTTTCCCGGTATGGCCCTCGACGAGGGTGGAGAGGCCTTCGTCCACAAGGACAGCGTGGCCGACTATTTCGAACGTTATACGACACGCATTCAGGCGCCCGTCCCATGCGGGGTCGAGGTGAGGCGAGTCTCGCGTCTGGAGGGCCGCACGGGATTTCGGTTCGAGACCACACATGGCGTCTACGAAGCGCAGTCCGTCGTCAGCGTGACGGGACCGTTCCAAGTGCCTGTGATCCCGCCCGTGATCCCCAAACAGACGGCTGTGCAGCAGATCCACTCCGCCGATTACCGAAGTCCTGACGCCCTTCCACAAGGTGCAGTGCTGGTGGTCGGCGCCGGATCGTCGGGTGTACAGATCGCGGATGAGCTCAACATTGCAGGGCGCAAAGTCTATCTCTCGGTCGGCCCGCACGACCGGCCGCCGCGCCGCTACCGTGGTCGCGACTTCGTCTGGTGGCTTGGCGTGCTGGGCAAGTGGGACATGGCGGCGCCAGCGCCGGGCACCGATCATGTGACCATCGCAGTCAGCGGTGCGCGCGGTGGCGAGACCGCCGATTTCCGCAGGCTGGCGCATGACGGGCTGACCCTCGTCGGGCGCACCGAAAGCTGTGAGGACGGCGTCCTGCGGTTCGCGCCCGATCTGATCCCGAACATCGCGCGCGGCGATGCCAACCTGCTCTCGCTCCTTGACGAGGCCGACGCATACGTGACCGCAAACGGTCTCGATCTGCCGGAAGAGCCCGAGGCGCGTGTCTTTCCGAATGACCCGGACTGCATGACCAATCCGCTGACCGAGCTGAACCTGTCACAGGCGGGCGTCGGCACGGTGATCTGGGCGACGGGCTATGCGCTCGACTACAATTGGCTGGACGTGGATGTTCTGGACGACACCGGGAAACCCCGCCATCAGCGCGGTGTTTCGTCGGTGCGCGGCTTGTATTATGTCGGATTGCCGTGGTTGTCCCGGCGCGGATCGAGCTTCATTTGGGGTGTCTGGCACGACGTGACGCATGTGGCCGACCAGATCGCCATTCAGAGCGCCTACGAAACCTATGACGCGCAGGCCGGCGGCCTTGGCGCGGCGGAAGAATGAGAAGGACCCGCAAGGTGGCCCATACCCGCATACGCAAGTTCAACACGCGCGAAACCTACCCGGAGCAGTCTTTGGACAACGATCTGTGTCAGGCTGTCGTGACACGCGGCGGCCGGACCGTCTGGCTGCGCGGCCAGTGTCCGCAGGACCTCGACACGGCGCAGAACATCGACAGCCACGACCCGGTCGAGCAGACGCACAAGGTCATGCAGAACATCCGCCAGTTGATCGAAGAGGCGGGCGGTGAGATGGCGCATCTGGTGAAGGTGGTCGTCTACATCACCGATGTTCGGCATCGCGAAGCCGTCTATCGAACGATGGGCGAATGCCTGAGGGGTGTCCACCCGGTGTCGACCGGCCTCGTGGTACAGACGCTTGCCCGGCCCGAGTGGCTGGTCGAGATCGACGGCATCGCAGTCATTCCCGACGAAGAGGGCTGAGGTCATGACGTTTTCCCTGGTGGGCCGCTGCGCCGAAACCGGCATGTTCGGTATCGTGATCTCTTCGTCTTCACCGGCCGTTGCGGCGCGGTGTTCCTATGCCCGGGCGGGCGTTGGAGCGGTGGCCTCTGGCAGCAGCGCGGCAGAGGCCGTCCGGACCGTACGACGGGACGGATCTTTCATGGATTACCGGCAAGTTCTGGCCGTGGACGCCAAGGGCGGAACCGCGATCCATTCGGGGTCCCGGGCGCTGGGAATCTGGACGGAGGCTCAGGCGCAAGACGCGGCGGCATGCGGCAACCTTCTGGCGAACGACGGCATACCGCGCGCGATGGTAGAAGCCTACGCCAATGCGACTGGCCACATCGGCGACAGGCTGATCACCGCGTGCGCGCCGGACTGGCCGCGGGCGGCGAGGCTGGCCCCGTGCATTCCTCCGGGCTGAAGATCGTCGACACGGTGTCCTGGCCTGTAGCCGATTTGCGTTGCGACTGGACGGAAGACTGCCCGATCGAAGCCGTCGCTGCCGCGTGGGACGTCTACAAACCGCAGCTAGACGCCTACGTGCAAAGAGCGCTCGACCCGCGCGAAGCGCCATCTTACGGAGTGCCCGGCGATCAGTGACCTTTGACGGCGCGACCGGAGAGCTTTGGTTTGGACGTGTCATCGATCAGGGAAACTTGTGGGTTGGGCCGGTCAGTCGGTTTGATCGGCTGGCTTGCCGTTCAGAAGACCGGTATTTATGCCGACAGGTGCGCGGCGCCTGTTGGCGTTGAGGGTTTCTCTCGCAGCAGAAAGTGGACTGTCCGAGATGTCGTCGCTTAGGTTCAGGACCCATTGATTTGGTTGAGCGAGCGTGATTCACCGTTCGAAAACGAGCGGTGAACATGTCTGATCTCTACTGGTTGAGCGATGCGCAGATGGCGCGTCTGGAGCCTTACTTCCCCAAGTCGCACGGCAAGCCCCGGGTTGATGACCGGCGCGTTCTGAGCGGTATTATCTTTATCAATCGCAATGGATTGCGGTGGCGAGATGCGCCAAGGGAATACGGCCCGCACAAGACACTCTACAACCGCTGGAAGCGGTGGAGCGATAGAGGCGTCTTCGCCCGGATCATGGCCGGGCTGGCGGGCGAGCATGGTGAGGAGACGACCGTGATGATCGACGCAACTCATCTGAAGGCCCATCGCACGGCGTCCAGCCTGGGCGTGAAAAAGGGGGGCGTGGACGGCTGATTGGCCGGACGAAGGGAGGCATGAACACGAAGTTGCACGCCGTCTGCGACAGCCATGGCCGGCCCATCGACCTGTTCCTGACTGCCGGCCCCGTCAGCGACTACATCGGGGCGCGTGCGCTGGTCGGCGGGCTGCCAGACGTGAAATGGCTGCTCGGAGATCGCGGCTACGATGCCGACTGGTTCAGAGAAGCCTTGCAAGACAAGAAGATACGCCCTTGCATCCCGGGCCGGACGAAACGGAAGACGCCCGTCCCGTACGACAAGCGCAGGTACAAGCGTCGCAACCGGATCGAGATCATGTTCGGCAGGCTCAAGGATTGGAGACGGGTGGCGACCCGTTATGACCGATGCCCAAAGACCTTCTTCTCAGCGATCGCACTCGCTGCGACCGTGATCTTCTGGCTTTGAGAGAGAACGAGTCCTGACCCTAGGCGACGGACGGCGCGTGCATTTGGGTCTCGGCAAGGACGTCTGTTTTTCAAGCCATTGGCGGCGGCGCGTCCATGCCCGGTACATGGTCGTCTGCGAACAACGCACGGCAATGCGCACGGAATGTCGAGACCAGCCGGGTCGGCTGGCGCCGGGCGATCCGCAGCAAGCCGATCCGCATCGGCTGCGGGTCCCCCTCGATGCGCAGCAGAGAGACGTCGTGCCCGTCCATTGCCCGTGTGGATCGCGGGCGCACGTTTGCAATGGCATAGCCGAAGTCGTTGGCCACCAGCGTCCGGATCACGTCGGCATGCGGAATGCGCGCCACGATGCGCGGGGTCAAACCCTCGCGCGCAAACAGTCCCATGAAATAATCGCGCGACAGTGGCAGGTCCAAAAGGATGAGCCCGTGACCGGAGAGGTCCTCCAGACTGACCGACGGCCGATCTGCCAAGGCATGGCTCTGCGCCACCATGGCGTAGGGGGGCAGTTCGGCCAACGGCTCGAATTCGAACTCGTCAGGGACCATCAGGTCATAGCCGAGGGCCACGTCCAGTTCCGCGCTCTCCAGCCTGTTCAACAGGGTTTCCTGGTCTGCCACGCCTGGCAGCACCTGGGTGCCCGGATAGCGAGCGGTGAATTTCTGCGACACCTCTGGCAGGATCATCGGCGCCAGCGTCACGAGGCATCCGAGCGCCAGCGTCCCGCGCACGGTTTCGGTGGCTTCCGATGCGGTCTCGTAAAGCCGGTTCGCCTTGTCCAGAAGGAGCTTTGCTTCCGCCAGCACCTGCCGCCCGACCGGCGTGAGAGACAGTCCCTGCGCGTGCCTGCGCAGGAAAAGCTGCGCGCCCAGTTCACGTTCGAGTTGGGAAATGGCGGTGGAGATCGACGGCTGCGAAATGTTTATCCGTTCGGACGCCAGTTTTATCGACCCGGATTCGGCGGCGGCGATGAAATACTCGATCTGACGGAAGGTGAACCTCATCGTGCCTCCGGTGGCGTGTCCCGCATGGCGCGGCGCGGTCGTGTCGGACATCTGTTAGGCTGTGGCCCGATGCAATGTCACCCCGAATGTGGACAGGCTTGCAGTCCCGACCTTGCATCGGGATGATCGTCGCGCGACCGATACGCGCCCCATGGCTGCGGTCGCGGTCATTCCGGCGGGACTTCGGCGGCGCCGTTCTCATTCGGGAAGGTCGACCGCCAGAGGGCGACGAATTCCCGCCGCTTGTGCTGGTCGAGACCGACCAGCAACGATGGCGTAAGCGCGATGGGCCGGAGGCTGGTTTCCGGCGTTTCCAGCAGGCGCAGCGCCTCGGGGTCTTCCTGGTCGGTCTGCGCAATCAGATGTTCCGAACGCAAGGACGCGCGACCGGAAGCGGACAGCAGGAAATCCAGGAACGCCCCGGCCAACTCCGGCTCGTTGGCGCGCCGGGGGATCAATGCGGCACGGGACAGGACCAGCGTGTAGTCGTCTGGCGCAACAGCGACGATGTCCGGGTTTTCCTCCGCCCGGGCCATCGCGTACGAGCCAAGGACATTATAGGCGATCAAGTAGGTGCCGTTTGCCACACCGTCGATCAGCTCGGCCGAGCAGCAGGTCGCTATGGCCCCACTGCGTCCGAAGGCCTCGATCAGGCTGCCGAACGTCGTCGCCTGCTGCGCGTCGGCGAAGGCGAAAAGATACCCCAACCCCGAGGCCTCGATGTCGTAGGTGGCGACCCGTCCACGAAACCTGCTGTCTTCCGGCCGCAAGAGGTCGATCAGGTCGAACCGCGAACGCGGCACCTCGGACCCGCTGAGCAGACGCTTGTTGTAGACGATCACGGCAAGTTCTCGGGTGATGCCGAAGACCTCGTCACGCCAGTTGGCGACCTGGGGAAGGCGGGCCGTCGCGGTCGAGCGGTGCGCCGTGGCACAGCCGTCATTGGCAAGCTTGACCTGGAGATCGACGGCAGAGCTGATCACCATGTCGGCGGCTTGTGCGCCCTTTTGGCATTCCGCCCGGGTTATCTCGTACAAATCGTTGGAGCCCCATTGCTCATAAAGTATCCGCGGGCTGCCCGGGCGCGACGCGAAAAGGTTCAACACCGCCTCGAAGCGGGCGATATCGGTTGTGCCACGCACCAGAAGATCGCGCGTCGCTTCGATGGGGCCATACGACTTGACGGCTTCGGGCACCGGCTGGGCGGTCGCCCCGCCAGCGAGCAACATGGTAAACGCCAGACCTAGCAGCCTCATGCCTCTGTGCCCCTCACACTCGGCAGCTCCAAGTATACCTCGAACCGGTCTGCGGCGGGGCGCTGGATCGTCATCCGTCCGCCGTGCGCCTGGGCCACCGCGCTGACAATGGACAGTCCCAACCCGGCGCTGGTGGAGGACACGCCCGAGCGTTTCGCAAAGCGTTTACCCGCATCTTTCCACATCTCTTCCGCCATTCCATAGCCCCTGTCGCGCACGCCGAGGCAAAGCGTTGCGCCGTCGTCGCGCACGAAGACGGTGATCGGCGGCTTGCCATAGGCATTAGCATTGTTGATCAGGTTCTTGCAGGCCTCGACCAGCGATAGCGCGTCTCCGTCGCAGACCGTCGGTGCCTCGGGCAGGTCGATACGCACGACGGCCTCCGCGCCTGGCATGGTCTGGTCGAACTGGTCGACGGCGTCGCTGGCAACCACCCGCAGATCCACGGGCGCCATGTCGACACTGTCGGCACGGTGAATGATCATCGCGTGGTTCAGGAGCTGGTCCGTCAATCGGCTGAGGTTCCGCGACCTTTCGTATATCTTCTCGACGATCTGAAGCTGATCCTGGGGATCGGTCTCCTCGCGGGCCAGCTCGGCCTGTGCCCTGAGCGCCGCAATCGGCGTGCGAAGCTGGTGCGACGCATCGGCGATCAGAGTGCGCATGACCCTAAGCTGGCGGTCGATCCGTCCGATAAACCGGTTCAGTGCCGCGACCAGGCTGGCAATCTCCTGCGGCACCTCGACATCGACGGGTGTCAGGTCACGGCTCGAGCGGGCAGCGAAGTCGCGCTCGATCCGGCGCAGGGGACGCAGGGCGGAGTTTACCGCCAGAACGGCCAGCGCTGAAATCACCAGTCCGACAACGGCCACCGCCAGCAGTGCGTTGCGCGTGATCTGTTGCGCCAGCTCGCGGCGTGCCTCGGTGGTCTGGCCGACGACAACGTCCACGGCGCCCAGGAAGGAGCGCTCGGCGATCTGCCGTCTGACATGTACGTATCGCGCTGGTTCGCCCGCGAAACTGCCGTTGAAAAAACCTCCGGCGCGCTCGGGCAGCACCACGCTGTCGTAGCCGGTGACCAGCCGTCCGGCATTGTCGAAGACCGCATAGACCACTCGATCCCTCGGGGCCAGCGACAGAAGTTCGAAAGCGGATACCGGGATATCGACGATCACCTCTCCGTCCCTGAGCCCCAGCGATCCGGCAATCTGGTTGGCCGCGCCGATCAGCAGCCTGTCAAACGATTGCTGCGCCGCGCTGCGCCCGTAGGCATAGGCCGCCAGCGACACGGCCACACCGCCTATGGCGAGAACCAGAACCAGTGCCGCGCCGAGCCGGAAACTCAGAGATCCGTGCAGCCGTGTTCCGTTCAGCGGCTCAGTCCCCATCGACCAGCTGATAGCCGAGCCCACGCAGTGTCTTGATCGTGATCTGGCTATTGCAGAGCTTCTTGCGCAAGCGGCCGACATAGAGCTCGACAGCATTCGGGCTGACGTCTTCGTCGTTGAAGGCATACATACGTTCGAGCAACTTGTCCTTCGGAACCACCCGTTCGCGGTTGGCGAGCAGGATCTCCAGTACGTTGAACTCACGGCGGACCAGCGCCACCGGGCGACCCTTGACCTCCACCGTGAGGCCGGCCGGGTCGAAGGTGATGTCGCCGAACTCGATGACGCCCGAGCGGTCCACGTCCTGCCTGCGCAACATCGCGCGGACGCGGGCGTGCAATTCGCGCAGATCGAAGGGCTTGATCAGGTAGTCGTCGGCCCCCTTGTCGAGCGCCGCGACGCGGTCCTCGATGTTGGAACGTGCGGTCAGCATCATCACGGGCGTGGGTGTGCCGCGGCTGCGGAGGCTGGACAGAATGTCGGTTCCCAGTCCGTCGGGCAGGCCGATATCGAGGATGATCACGTCGTAGTCCTGAACAGCCAGTGCGCCCAAAGCGTCCTCGACCGAATTCACATGATCCACTGCATCGCCGCGATGCCCGAAGCTCGCAACGATGGCATCCGCAACATCCGCTGTGTCTTCGACCAGAAGCAGACGCATATCGGCAAACAATCCTCCCTGATTCAGCATCCTTCAGTTCCGGGGAAAAAACCAGCCGGTTCCTTGAAGCCCGCGCACAGGCGGAGCGAAACATGCGGGTGGTTATTGCCACGGACCTGTCGTCCGTGGTGCCCTTTTTCCATCCGCTGGAGCATACCGCGCAGATCGGTGCGTGCTATGTCTCCAAGCCGCTTATGATGACGCCGGTGAGCCTGGTAATGGCGGCTTTTCGCAAGGGCTCACTGTTCAAGATGCCGCGTCTTGCATCGGGTGACAGACCTGAATTTGTGCCCCGGCTTCTTCTTGCTGGCGATGACGCCGGTCGCCATGCTCGACGCCCCGTTCTTGCTGCTCAGGAAGAAGGAGGCGAGTGACAGCAGTCGCGCGATACGAAGCCCGTGCAGTTCCCGTCGTGAGGGCGGCGCCATCGCGCCCGTGATCCGCCAGCCGTATGGATCGGGCGGGACAACTCACAGAACTGCTGATCCTGCCGGGCATTCGCACCACGGCGCCGGAATTTGGCTGGTGTCCGCTGGCATCTCTGTTGATCGGGGGTATCGCGGCCCAGATTACGGAAGATAGCCTGGCTCGCTCCAAACAATTCCCGTGCGGCAAAATCTGGATCATCGATTGGTCGATGACACCGTTGTCGGGGTGATTGCGGCACCGCTCATGGTGCTGCCCAGAAGCGCAGCGCCACCCGTCTTCATCTACTGGCATCGGTCATAGTCTGCGGGTTGCGCATGCAGGCCGCCGCTGAAGGACAACAGACGTTCCGATCCGTCTCTTCCCCGGACAACCATGTCCCACCGATTCATGGCAATGCGCCTTGCAAGAAATCAATTGCCAGTTCTCACCGCTCGTTATACGTAACATACATCAGTTCGGGGAGGAGCAGATGTCAGACGAGAGCACCGGAACCGACACCCTGTCGGCGCTGCGCAATCTGCTGGGGCCTGCAGGCTACCTTGCCGGGGCGGATCTGCCAGCGCGCAACCGCACCGACTGGAGCTTTCTTCCTCCTGCAAACCCCGTCGCCGTTCTGCGCCCGACGACTACGGATGAAGTGGTCGCGATCCTGCAACACTGCCACGCACACGATATTGTCGTCACGCCTCAGGGCGGGCTGACCGGCCTATGCGGCGGCGCACGCCCGCTGGACGGTGGGATCGCATTGTCTCTGGAACGTATGGCGGGGATCGAGGATCTGGACCCGGACGGCATGACGATGACGGTCCGCGCGGGCACGCCCCTGGAAACCATCCAGAAAGCCGCAGCCGAAGCGGGGCTCTTCTTTCCCCTCGACCTCGGTGCGCGCGGCTCCTGTGCCATCGGCGGCAACCTCTCTACCAACGCGGGTGGAAACCGGGTAATCCGCTACGGAATGACCCGCGATCTGGTTCTGGGGGTCGAGGCCGTTCTGCCTGACGGCACCCTGCTGCCGATGCTGAACCGGATGATCAAGAACAACGCGGGCTATGACCTCAAGCAACTGTTCCTGGGGACGGAAGGGACGCTTGGGGTCATCACACGCGTCGTCCTGCGCCTTTACCCGCAGCCGGGTTGCACCAGTGCGGCGCTTTGCATCGTGCCCGATTACGACACCGTGCTCTCGGTGCTATCCGCCAGCCGCAAACGGCTTGGCCCGCTCTTGTCGGCCTTCGAGGTGATGTGGGCGGACTACTGGCACCAGGCGACCGAGCGTACAGGGCTTCGTGCGCCCGTGGCGATGGGGCAGGGGAGCCACGCGATCCTGATCGAAATGCAGGGGCTGGACGAAGACATCGACGGCCCGCGCTTCGAGGCTTTGCTGGAACACCTGATGAACGAGGGTTTGGTTCAGGATGGCGCGGTGGCCCAAAGCCTGAGCGACATCGCGGCGTTCTGGGCAACCCGGGACGCCGCCGCGGAATTCGCCAACCCCGCAATCATCGGCCCGCACATCAGCTTCGACGTCGGTCTGGCCGTGGCGCGCATGGACGAGTTCGCCAACCGTGCCAAGGCCGCGTTGATGGAGAGGCTTGGCTGCCACTCGGTTTACTATGGCCATGTTGGCGACGGTAACCTGCACGTCGTCGCCTGGGTGCCGGGCGCCGATCCACAGCCGTTGAGCGCGGCCAGCGAAGTCGTCTACGGCATCGTGGGCGAAATGAAGGGCACCGTGTCGGCCGAACACGGTATCGGAGCGCTCAAGAAACCTTATCTGCCGCTCAGCCGTAGCCCCGCGGAACTGGACCTGATGCGGCAGATCAAGACGTCGCTGGATCCGAAGGGCCTGATGAACCCCACGAAGATCTTCGATTGATCGCAAAGACCACCGCCTGACGCCGGTGACACTTCCGGGCAGGCGTTCACTGCAGAGGAGGAGACTTATTATGACCCTGACAAAACGGCATTTGCTGGCCGCGATGGCAGCCCTGATGACGACAAGCGCGCTGCCCGCCGCAGCACAGGACTGGCCCGACGGGCCGGTGACCATGATCGTGCCTTGGGGTGCGGGCGGCGGCACCGATGCGACCGCGCGGATGATCGCATCCTTGCTGGAAAAGGAAATCGGCGTGCCCGTGCCGGTTGAAAACCGCACCGGCGGTTCCGGCGTGATCGGCCACAGCGCCATTGCGGACGCAGCCCCCGACGGCCAGACCATCGGCGTGGCAACGCTGGAGATCGGCACCATGCACAACCTGGGCCTGACCGAACTGGACTACACCGGCTATACGCCGCTTGGCCTCTACAACTCCGACCCAGCCGCGATCTTCGTGAACGCCAACAGCGGTTACGACGATATCGAGGCGCTGCTGACCGCTCTCGAAGGCTCCGAGAACCGCGAGTTCAAGGCCTCCGGTTCCGCTCAGGGCGGCGTCAATCACCTTGCCCTTGCCGGCATGCTGATGGCCGCCGGAATGCCCGCCGAGCGCGTCGCCTGGGTGCCTTCCGAAGGAGCGGCGCCGGGACTTCAGGACCTGGCGGCGGGCGGGGTCGAGATGGCCACTGCCTCGCTGCCCGAAGCGGCCGCGCTGATGCAGGCCGGGCTGATCCGTCCGCTGGCGGTCTTTTCGGACGCGCGGCTGGACATCGCACCCGACGTGCCGACGTTCACCGAGGCGACAGGACATGAGTTCGCGCTCGGGTCGTGGCGTGGGCTGGTCGCTCCGGCCGGTCTGGAACCCGAGGTCGCCGACAAGCTGACCGCTGCTCTGGGCAATGTCCTGCAGGATCCGGAATACACCAAGTTTATGCAGGATCGCGGTTACGCGATGCAATGGACCACCGGCGCTGATTTCGAGGCTTTCATGAAGTCTTCCGACGCGGCGCTGAGCGACACGCTCAAGGCGGTTGGCCTGTCCAACTGATCTGACCGCGCATTGGCAATCCGTCTGGCGCCGGAAATATTCGGGCGCCAGACACACTCTGTACCATGGGAGGAACAGGGGGGAGGAATACGCATGAAAATTCATGACAGCGTCATCGGCGCCGTGCTGGTGATGTTCGGCGCCTGGGTCGCGCTGACGGCTTCGGGCTTTCCGCGACTGACCGGCCAGCCCATCGGGCCGGGCACATTCCCGGTCGTTCTCGGCACCCTTTGTGCGCTCGGCGGAGCCGTCATGGTCGTGGCGGGGCTGCGGAGCGGCGCGGCGATCGCAGCGCTTCATCCCGGCTGGCGACGACACGACCGGCTTCTCACCGCACTCGTCATGATCGTAGGCACCGGTGTGCTGGCCGCCCAGTTTGAAACCGTCGGCTTTCCCCTCGGTGGCAGTCTGCTGCTGGCCGTGCTCTTCCTGGTTTCCGGCAAACGCCACCCGGTCTGGATCGCGGTGGCGGTGGTCTTCGTCTGCCTCGTGCATGTACTTCTGACGCGGTTCCTGCAGGTGCCCCTGCCACCGGGCGTTCTGAAAGGGGTGTTCTAATGCTCTCCCATTTGTCCGAGGCCCTTCCGCTGGTGCTGAACTGGCACATGGCGTTTGTCATGCTGGCCTGTGCGGCATTCGGCTTGTTCGTCGGGGCGGTGCCCGGGCTTTCGGCAACCATGGCCACAGCGATGCTTGTGCCGATCACGTTCTACATGGACCCGGTTCCCGCTATTGCCGCCATCGTCACCACCGCCGCGATGGCGATCTTTGCGTCGGATATTCCTGCGGCCTTGCTGCGCATCCCCGGCACAGCCGCCTCTGCCGCTTATATCGACGACCTGAATGCCCTGACCCGAGAAGGCCGCGTCGGCCGGGCACTGGGAATCTCGGTCACGGCGTCGGCAATCGGCGGCGTTTTCGGTTCGCTCGTACTGATGCTCGCAGCCCCGAAACTGGCGCTGGTGTCGCTCAACTTCACATCCTTCGAATACTTCTGGCTGGCGCTCCTGGGCCTGTCGGCGGCAGTCATGCTGGGCACCGGGTCGATCCTGAAATCGCTCTTGTCGCTGCTGTTCGGGCTGCTGATCGCCAGCGTCGGCATGGACACGACATCGGGCTTTCCGCGCTTCACGTTCGGCATCGACGCCTTGCTGGGCGGCGTGGCCTTCGTGCCCGCACTGATCGGCATGTTCGCCATCCCCGAGCTGATCCGCACCTTCGTCAACCGCGATGAGGTGCCCCCGGTGGCGCCCATCGGCAACCCTTTGGCCATGTTCAAAGGCATCGGCAGCCTGTTGTGGAAGACCAAGACAGGCCTGCTGCGCGGATCGACCATCGGGACCGTGATCGGCATTCTGCCCGGAGCCGGGTCCGACATCGGCTCGTGGATTTCCTACGCGGTATCGAAACGCTTTTCAAAAACACCGGAGAAGTACGGCAGGGGCACCGAGACCGGCCTGACCGAAGCCTGCGCAGCCAACAATTCCGCTCTATCCGGCGCCTACGTGCCCGCGATGGTGTTCGGGATCCCCGGGGACAGCATCACGGCAATCGTGATCGGTGTGCTCTACGTCAAGGGACTGAACCCCGGCCCGATGGTCTTCCTGACGTCGGGGGACAAGATCATGGCGATCTTCCTGGTCTTTCTCATCGCGAACCTGCTGATCGTGCCGCTGGGTCTTTTGGCCGTCGCGCTGGCCTCGCAGGTACTGCGGGTGCCGAAACTGACACTTGCACCGCTGATCCTGATCTTCTGCATCGTCGGCTCCTATTCCATCGACTCCTCGGCCTCGGGGATTGTGATCATGCTGGTTCTAGGTATCGTTGCCTATGTGATGGAGGAAAACGGCTTTCCGGTCGCGCCCGCCATCCTGGGGATCGTCATGGGGCTGCTGGTGGAACGCAACTTCGTCACATCGCTGATCAAGGCCGACGGCATGGCACCGGGTTTCGTGGAACGTCCCATCGCGGCAGGACTTGCCCTTCTTGTCCTGCTTGTCTGGGTCACTCCGGTGGTGATGTGGCTGTTCCGGCGCAGGGCCGCGAAGTGACGCTCGAACGGATAAGACCGGCCAAGTCGCTGGCCGAAACCGCCGCTGCGCAAATCCGGGACGCCATCCTGTCGGGTGCGTTTCGGCTGGGGGAAAACATTTCCGAGGATCGGCTGGTGGAACGGCTCGGCGTCTCGCGCACGCCGGTCCGCGACGCCATGGCGCTCTTGGCGCGTGAAGGTCTGGTGGTGGTGCGCCCCAAGCGTGGGTCCTTCGTGTTCCAGACCTCGCCGGAGGATATCAAGGCGATCTGCGATTACCGCGAACTTCTGGAAACCCAAGGCGTGCGGGTTGCGTTGCGGGTCGCGCGACACCCCTATCTCGACGAGTTGGCCTCGGTGGTCACGGCCATGGAAGACGCCCTGGCCAGGGACGACGCCGACACCTACGGGCGGCTGGACACGCAGTTTCACAACGCCGCCTTCACCCATTGCGGCAATTCCTATCTGCGCGATGCCAACACGCTTGTGGCGGGGCGCATCGCCGCGCTGCGTGCCAACATCACGGCGCCCTATGCGGAACGACGTGCGGAATCCATGGCTGAACACGTGACAATGACCCGGCTGCTGGCCGATGGCGATCTGGAAGCCTTCGACGCCGCACTGAATATTCACATTCGCAGGACAGAGGACGTGTACAGCCGTGCCCTGGTCGACGGCCATCTGGGCGCGCACCGCGGGTGAGACCAGGGTGTGATCGAGAGTGAGAACGGCAGGCTCTTGTGTGCCGGATGACGCAGATCGGCCTGACAGGTCTCAAGCGTAGAATTCGAAGCCGTCTGAATGTCCAGTACGCCCTTGCTAGGGCTGAAAGCTGCGGCCGGTGCTGACAGTTGGAACCGGCTTGCCACGCGCCTCATACATGCTCCGGACTAAACCTCAGACCGCCATCCCGCGCTTCACTTTGTCCTGATCGACGCGGCAGTGAAGGCGTTCGTGGATTTCCGAAGGCGCGCTGGGTGCCATGTCGGGACCTTCAAAAGGTTCAGAAAACTGGCCCTCCTATCGGTGCCCAAAAATTTCCCCTTGTGGTACCACGGAAGCTGGCCCGATGCGGTGTAGCCCATATGCAGCGCAGCCGTATCGGGCCAGCGGGGGCGTGGTCATTCGCGGGTCTTGAAGCCCCAGCTCTCGTTGCCAGTTTCGACGATGTCACAGTGCTGTGTCAGGCGGTCGAGGAGAGCCGTGGTCATCTTGGCATGCACTGCCCGGCAGTGCATTGCGAAGCATTGTCACGAGAGGGGCCAAAGACGGAAGGCCATTCGCCAAAGTCGAGGTTGGTCTTCAGGTCCCCGACCGTCGCCCGTTTCCGCCATTTGGCCACCGTCTTCGGGTTGATGCCCAGTTCCCGGCTTAGGGCCAGACCCGCCATGATCTGGGCGAAGACGCCGTTCTCGCTCCAACGTTTCCAACGGTTTTAGAGCGTCTTGTGGGGGCCATACTCCCTTGGGGTGTCGCGCCAACGCAAACCGTTGCGATTAATGAAGGTTATGCCATTCAGAACACATCGATCATCAACTAGGGGCTCGCCATCGGACATCAGAAAGCAAGGCTCTAGACGTGCCATCTGTGCGTCGCTCAAACAGATAAGATCAGACATGGTAACCACCCATTTTCGAACGGTGAATCATCCACGCCAAACCAAACCAAACCAATTGGTCCTGACCCTACTTGACCGAAGCCGTCCAGAATAGCGAGGTGTCGGCATGAACCACGATCAGACCCGCGCGACGGCGAAACTGCGCGAGCAACTGCAAGAGACGCTGCGTGACCGAGATGCGTTCCATGGCAGGCCGACCCAACGGCTTGCTCTCGGACCGCAGCGCAGTTGATCGACCAAGAGCGGCAGTCGCCGTGGGCGCTCTGCCATACCATCGAGCAAATCGACGTTCTGCGCAGCGGCCTTGCCGCAGCGAAGGTGTGAGCTACTCCCCATCTCTTGGACAGTATCTGGCGTAAATTAAGCTACTCGTTGCACCTGCTGACCGGGTTGGTTGATATCATTTCTCTGCCAATAGACCAGCGCCGGTGGCTTGCCGCCGAGGGCTGAGTGAGGGCGCTGGTGGTTGTAGAAGGTCATCCATTTCCGGATCACCGCCTTCGTTTCCGATCCTGTCTCCCAGGCATGCAGGTAGACGCACTCGTATTTCAGGGTGCGCCACAGCCTCTCGATGAAGATGTTGTCGAGAAACCGGCCTTTCCCATCCATCGAGATCTTCACGCCCGACCGGCGGAGCCGATCCGTCCAAGCGAAGGGCGTGAACTGAGAACCCTGATCCGTATTCATTATCTCGGGCGGGCCGAACTTGTGGATGGCCTCGTTCAGCGCCTCGACACAGAAGTCGGCCTCCAGCGTGTTCGAGATCCGCCAAGACAGAACCTTGCGGGTGTGCCAGTCCATGATCGCCACGAGGTAGAGGAACCCGCGCCGCATGGGTAGGTAGGTGATATCCGAGCACCAGACCTGGTTCGGACGCTCCACCCGCAGCCCTCTCAGCAGATATGGATAGGTCTTGTGGCCCTTTGCTGGCCTGCTGGTGTTGGGTTTCTGGTAAATCGGCATGAGCCCCATCAGGCGCATCAGCCGCCGTATCCGCTTCTCGTTCACCGGGTGTCCGTCGTTACGCAGGTGCCAAGTCATTTGCCGGACGCCGAAGAACGGGGTCTCCAAGAACTGCTCGTCGATCCCCCGCATCAGGCAGAGGTTCTGTTCGGTCTCGCCCTTGGGGGTGTAGTAGAAAGACGAGCGCGCGATCGACAGCAGCTTGCACTGCTGGCCGATCGATAGGTCCGGGTGGTCAGGCTCGATCATGCCGCGCCTCACTTCCCGCCCCAAGGCTTCAGCTTTCGTTCCAAAAAAGAGTTGGCCACCGCCAGCTCCCCGATCTTGGCGTGGAGCTCCTTCACCTGCTCCTCGTCAATCTCGGCCTTCTTGCGGCTCCCGCGCTCGAAAACGCCCGACGCGCCTTCGAGCAGGGCACGCTTCCATTGATGAATCATCGTTGGATGCACCCCGAACCGGCTCGCCAGCTCGGCCGCTGTCTCTTCACCCTTCAGGGCTTCCAGCGCGACCTTTGCCTTGAACTCAGGCGCGTGCTGCTTGCGTTTCGACATCTCTGATCTCCTTCTCGTCGAAGATCAGCAGACTGCAAATCGTAGCTTATGTCAGTGTCCGAATTTCGGGGGGCAGCTCACTGTGAACCGCCCAATGTTGTTGAGTTGTTGCAGAGCCTACCGAAAACGACGAAGGCCGCTCCGCGGTCGGCCTGTATCGTTTTGTAATCTATATGAGATTTTGGATCCGACGGTGGGGTGCGGAGCCATTTTCGCCGATACCTCTTAAGCCATTGATTTGGTTCTGTGCCCCGCCGAAATTCTCACGCCGGAAGGCTGGATTTGTGTGCCGCGTTTGTGCCGAAGGTGCTCCGGGTGTGTGCGGCCATGGGTCAGCATTATATCCCGGGTAAAGAGGACGTCGAGATCATCTAGTGAATGCGTCATTGTTTCCGACGATGTCGCCGTCAGCTAAGCCGAAAATCGCGTCGGCTGATCAGGTCGCATCACCCAGAACGTCGAACAGTTCGCGGGGAGCAAACACCTATTCTTGACGCATCACCCGGATATTGATGTGAAAACTTTCGTCCCATTCGCCATCCTCGAAAGTGATCGCGCGGCCGGTTGTCCAGCGTTTCGCCAGCTGTTCGTTCAGGTCCAGCACTTTGGGGCGTGGTTTGCCGAACAGAAAGTTGATGGTCGAACGCAGCTTCAGCCTACCGTCGGGCGAGAGCGACACGCGCAGGTCTTTGTAGGCATCGCTCTCGACGCGCGCCAGATCCTGAAAGCCCAGCACGTCGGTGCGGCCATTTTCCACCCGGATTGCAACGGACCCGATCGTCTCGATCTTGCCGGGCCGATAGGCGGGGTCGGGCTTGCGCCGGTGATAAGCGTCGTCCCAGCGGCGGCGGATGAAGATGCGATAAGTGCCATCCAGTGTGGCGGGCGCGCCGTTGTATTCGTCGGCGATGCGGTCCAGCAGGCTGGCGGACAGATAGCCGCTTTCCTCGATCAGGTTTTCCTTTTGAAAGGCGCGGACGGCACTACGTGAGGCCGGGCCGAACAGCCCGTCCGGTTCCCCAAGCCCATAGCCAAGCGCGTCCAGCGTGTGCTGGATGTCGCGGTATTCTTCGCGGGAAAAAGCCAGCGCGGCCTCAGCCTCTTCGGGCGACAGTTCGGGGGCCGTGTCGGGAGAGGGCACCGGTGTGTTCAGCAATGCGGCAAAGCGGTTGTCCGACCCTCGGGAGGCGGGCTCGGGCTTGGTGGCCCGCGGCGCGGGTGCAGGACTGTCGAGCTGGGTCAGGGCCAGTTGCGCAGCTTGTGCGGCCATGGTGGCGGGGTGGTCCTGGATGACCTGTTGCAAGGCGGCGGAGCGGGCGGTGCTGTCAGCCACACCCAAGGCGGCGAGCAGCGCGGTGTTGGCGCGGCTCTCACGCGCGACGGTGGCGCGGGCGGCGGCACTGTCGGCCTGCTCGGCGGTTGCACGGGCGGCCGCGGCCCTTGCGGCCTCTGCCTCGGCGGCCAGTCGTTGGCGCTCGGCCTCGGCTTCGGCGAGGATGCGGGCCTTTTCATCGGCCAGCGCCGCTTTTTCCGCCGCGAGGCGCGCGCGCTCTGCCTCGATGTCGTCGCGCACAACGTCTGTCTGCACCGACGCTTTGAGCAAGTTGGACGTGGCGAGGATGTCGGCCATGGGCACGGCAAAGTTCACCGCCCCGGCGCGCGATCCGGCATGGTGCAGCGCCACCACCTGCTTGAGGTCGGCATCGATCACCGGAGAGCCGGAGTTGCCCGGCAAGGTATCGCAGGTGTGCCGCAACCGACCCGAGGCGACGGCGGGACTGTCGGTCTGGCATTTCTCGCGGCTGATGCGCTGCGCCTCGCCCATGGGATGGCCGATCACCCATAGCGGGTCGCGGTCACCGGGCAGCGCGGCCGACAGATCGAGCGCGCCGAATTCGGCATTGGCATCGCCCCCGACCACTTGCAGCACCGAGTAGTCGAGATCCTTGTTCGTCTCCAGAGGGATTGGATTGACGTGGAACATGCGGGTGCCGTCCTCGATCCCGTCGCGCACATAGCCAAGGCGGATCTGGACGGCGATAATCGCGCTGGCCCCCAGCCGGTCATTGTCAAGGATTCCGGGCACACAGTGGTGGTTGGTCACCAATCGGTTGCCGTCGACCAGGAAGGCGGTGCAGGGCGCGTGGCCCTTGTCGGTCAGGATATCCAGCCGCCCGACCGGCCTCCCCGTGCGGGCAAAGACAGAGGTCGCACCATAGTTCGAGATGAACTCGTTGTTGTAGTCACCGATCTGCGCCTCCAGTTCGGCTCCGGCAAGGGCGGACTGGTTGCGCGACAGAACGGCATTTCCAAAGGTGCTGGCGTCGAACATCAGCAGATCCTGAGCTGGGGCTGCCTGCGCCAGAAGGAGCACGCCGCTCAATACGGAAAATGTGTGTTTCAATCGAGTTCTCCCGCATGGTTCTGGGCGATAAAAGGCCAGTTTAAAAGTCATTCTGAAATCCGTTCAGGCCGTTGAAGGGCGACCCGACCGCAGCCTAGGCCAAATCGCCTTGTATGCCAATCATCAAGGCCCGCCGAGTTGGGGCGGGCCTTTTGACCGTGCGGGTGGTGTCCGAAAAGCGTATTGGTTCGCACGCTGCTTGGATACAACGGTGGGTTTGCTGAAGCGTCCAAGGTCCGGGGGAATCCAAAATGCCCGGTTTCGAGCCTACCGTACTCAGCCGCATGCTTGCTCGCCTGTCCCGCTTGGAGGCTCACCGGCTTGGGGACAAGGCAAGGCCCACTACCGGAGTTCGGTTGATTTAACCCTTGTTGGCAGTGCTCGGTGCATGGCGATTGGGGCAGCTTCGGTTGAAGATCTCGGGTAGCTTGAGACTACCGGGAAAATGCGTTTTACCGCACGGGGCTTTTTTCCCGGTGCGGTGCAGGATCGCGTGCCGTTCGGTATGCGTCAGGGGCGTGTTGTCCTGCCGCGATCTTGCAAGGCAGCGCGGCGAGTGCATTCACAAGACGCATCTGTTCGACCGTTTCGCAACGGCTGTCGCGCAGACGAGACGTGCCAAAGACCAAGGCCAGCGCCTTGGCGCGGGAGACGGCAACGTTCATCCGGTTGCGGGAGAAAAGAAAATCCATGCCGCGTGAAGGCTCTTCTGCACTGGCGGCGGTCATCGAGACGAGACAGACAGGCGCCTCCTGACCTTGGAACTTGTCTACCGTGCCGCCGCGCACCTCAGCGAGCAAGGCGTCGCGCAGTGCATTGACCTTGGCGTTGAAGGGCGCGACGACGATGGTATCCGATCCTCGCAAAGGGCGCCGGGTCGGGCCGTCTCGCCAAGTTCCACGGATCAACCGGGCAATGCAGTCCCGGATCGCGGAGATTTCCTCGTATTCAATCTGGGTGTTGCCCTCATGCGCGACATCGATCCACCACGCGCCGGTTTCGGGCATACCTTCGACCTGAACCGAAGGGGCGGCGGCGGTGTCATGGGCGCTCAGGCGGCCTGCATAGAATTGATCCGAGACATAGGCACAAAGGTCGGGATGCATCTGGCGCGACATCGGCAGGAAGATTCCGCGGTCCTCGGACACCGTGGTCTGGTTGCCTCGCATCCATTCGAGACACGACAGGTTTGCCGGTTCCGGGTGGCCGTCCCCGATCACTTGCGGCAGCTGGTTCGGATCGACGAGCGGATGCCAAACTACGATGCGAACGGACGGCAAGAACTGACTAAACGCCGCCGCGAGATCGTGCAGGCGGACCATCTGCCCGCAATGTCATACGCCGACCTCGCCATCGTGACCCGGAACCTGATGGTGGACCCGTCCATCGCGGGCCGAGCCTATCTCGTCGTGGATTCCTCTGGCGTCAGGCGGGCATTCTGCGACCTGCTCGACACGAAGCCGGTCCAGCACACCCGCGTTCAGATGGTGGCCCGGGAGAACGAGACGGAAACCACCGAACGCGGGCGCACCTTCAACAACGTGGGGCGAACCCGGATCTTGTCGGCGCTAAACTGGGCAATCCACACGGGCGACCTTTCCATCGGCAACTTCGCGGACCTTGGCCTCATGCGCCAAGAGCTTGAGAGCTTTGAGGCCGATGTGGGATCGAGCGGGCGCGTGAGGATCGAAGGGGGCACGAAGTTCGGCCACGCGGACCTTGCCGTTTCCGCCGCGCTGGCGCTGTGGCTATCCGATCACCGCAGCGTCGGCGCACACATCGGGCAAGTGCCGCTCAAGGGCTACTGGTAAAGCGCCCGGGCAGTGCGTCGATCTCGTGTGGTGTTTTCGTTTCGCCAATACCGTTTGTGCCAGAACCGGCCACACGCACATTAGACGGGCGCTCGGGCGGTCATGGTTTAGTGCCTAGGTTCAGGACCCATTGATTTGGTTGAGCGAGCGTGATTCACCGTTCGAAAACGAGCGGTGAACATGTCTGATCTCTACTGGTTGAGCGATGCGCAGATGGCGCGTCTGGAGCCTTACTTCCCCAAGTCGCACGGCAAGCCCCGGGTTGATGACCGGCGCGTTCTGAGCGGTATTATCTTTATCAATCGCAATGGATTGCGGTGGCGAGATGCGCCAAGGGAATACGGCCCGCACAAGACACTCTACAACCGCTGGAAGCGGTGGAGCGATAGAGGCGTCTTCGCCCGGATCATGGCCGGGCTGGCGGGCGAGCATGGTGAGGAGACGACCGTGATGATCGACGCAACTCATCTGAAGGCCCATCGCACGGCGTCCAGCCTGGGCGTGAAAAAGGGGGGCGTGGACGGCTGATTGGCCGGACGAAGGGAGGCATGAACACGAAGTTGCACGCCGTCTGCGACAGCCATGGCCGGCCCATCGACCTGTTCCTGACTGCCGGCCCCGTCAGCGACTACATCGGGGCGCGTGCGCTGGTCGGCGGGCTGCCAGACGTGAAATGGCTGCTCGGAGATCGCGGCTACGATGCCGACTGGTTCAGAGAAGCCTTGCAAGACAAGAAGATACGCCCTTGCATCCCGGGCCGGACGAAACGGAAGACGCCCGTCCCGTACGACAAGCGCAGGTACAAGCGTCGCAACCGGATCGAGATCATGTTCGGCAGGCTCAAGGATTGGAGACGGGTGGCGACCCGTTATGACCGATGCCCAAAGACCTTCTTCTCAGCGATCGCACTCGCTGCGACCGTGATCTTCTGGCTTTGAGAGAGAACGAGTCCTGACCCTAGGGTCAGGCTGCATTGATTTCGCGCGAACAGCATGATTCACGGCTTCGAAAACGGAGCGATGACATGAGCGATCTCTTCTGGCTGACCGACGTGCAGATGGCGCGCCTGGCCCCTTTCTTCCCGAAGTCCCACGGCAAGCCTCGTGTTGATGACCGGCGTGTTTTGAGCGGGATTATCTTCATCAATCGCAATGGCTTGCGTTGGCGGGATGCGCCGAAGGAGTATGGTCCGCATAAGACGCTCTACAGCCGGTGGAAGCGGTGGAGCGAGAAGGGCATCTTCGCCCGGATGATGGCAGGTCTGGCCGCTGAGCACGGCGAAGAGAAGACCGTGATGATCCCCTCTCGGGACATCACTTCGTGATGCCCTGCCGGGCAGTGGACGCGACATATCTGAAAGCACATAGACCGGCGACCAGCATGGCCGCAAAAAAGGGGGGGCGCGGTCACCTGATCGGTCGCATCAAGGGCGGCATGAACACCAAACTGCACGCCATCTGCGACAGTCAGGGACGACCGATCGACCTGTTCGTCACCGCGGGACAGGTCAGCGACTACATCGGAGCACGGGCGCTGCTCAGCGGCCTACCAAACGTCAAATGGCTGCTCGGGGATCGGGGCTACGACGCTGACTGGTTCAGAGAAGCTTTGCAGGACAAGGGGATACGCGCCTGTATCCCAGGCCGAAAGAAACGCAAGACGCCGGTCAAATACCCCTCTCGGGCCATCACTGCGTGATGCCCTGCCGGGCAGTGGACCAGCGCCGATACAAGCGGCGCAATCGCATCGAGATCATGTTCGGAAGACTCAAAGACTGGAGGCGTGTGGCCACCCGATATGACCGGTGCCCGAAGGTCTTCCTTTCGGCCAGCGCCCTCGCCGCCCTCGTCATCTACTGGTTATGAATCCTGAGCCTAACCTGCCGCAACGCACTCTTTTGAAACCCTCGCCGCGCCTTCGGGCGCGGCCTTTCCGTTGCGCAACCGCCTAAGGTTGTATAGTTGTTGCATAGCCTACCGAAAACGACGAAGGGCGGCCTTTATCGTATTGTAATCTCTATTAGATTTTGGCTCCGGCGGTAGGGGCCTCTCCGCGCAGCCAAGTCCCTTTGATTTCAAAGGAATTTCCGACGCGACCGTGCACCGGCTCCGGATGGACTCCAAGATGTGCCCGGAGTCGTGTCGTACATCGGGCACCAGATCAAGCACTATCAGCAGCCTCGCGCGGCAAGCCGTGGAACGGGCGGCGAAGGTCGCCTTGCCGGAGCATGCCGAGATGGTCGCGGCTCCACGCGGGCACCGCGTCCCGGACCAGCATTTCGAGCAGCGATGCGAAGGGGGCAGCTGACCGCTGCGATGCAGCACTTTGGGCCGCCGTGTGACGTCTGATCGGGTCCCTTTATGCCTGTCCGGAGGGCGACTAAAATGGCAACCCGATCAGGAGCCGGAACAGGGAGAGTGCACCGAGCGGCGAGACGGCTTCCTCGAAAAGAGTGTCGGTGACGGCGCTGTCCAAGGCGGCGTTTTCGATCCCGGCATCGATGACCAAGTCTGAGCCCATCTGAGCGGCACCCGGACATTTTTGCGCGCATGCAAAGGAGAACATGATATGAAAGCCAAGCTCGACGCGAAACTGAAAGATGTGCCGGCCGCGATCCGCCGTGCCATGCTGGAAGACGCGCCGCAACTCGAGCCGGGTGCGGCGCAGGTGATGGGTCGTTTCTGGTCGGCGGTCAGGGCAGGCAAGGGCAGTCTCGCCATGCCGCCCACGGAGGCATACCGGCACGCGGCCGCTTCGGAATCGACATTTAGATGCCTGCTGCGCGCACTCGCGCGATACGCGCCGCATGTTTCGACCGCCTTGGCCAAGGTCGTCAGCGCGGAATGGTATGCCCGGCGACCGAAGCCCGCCTTGAAGGTCGCGCCGACCTTTGAGACGATCATCGGCGCGGCTTGGCCCGAAACGTGGCGGCGGATGAAGTCAGACCTCGACGACGCACGTATCAAGGCCAGCACCAGGCAGCGCTACATCGCCAGCATTGATCGATGCGCCACGATCGTCGCGGAAGGTCTCGCATCCGACGTGCACGGCTTCGTCGCGGCGTGCGAACTGTCGGAAGCGTTCCTGTTCCACCCCGACCCGGAACGGCGCGTGAAGCCGGTCTCGGCCGCGAACTACCTCGACGGCCTGATTGCCTTGGGCGCGAAAGGTGGGGTTGCAAACGAAAGCCTGACCGCCATGCGGGTCATCTCGCGCGACCTCCGGGACCAGGCCGAACTGGCTGAGCAGAACAAGTATGAACGGCTGTCGCGACTCATGGAACGCGGAGGCTATGCTCATGTCGCCGACCGGATCCGCGAACTCAGGGAACGCGCGCATGACCTGCCGGCACATAGCGCAGCGCGACGCCGCTGCATGCAGCAGGCGGTCGTCTGCGCGGTCATCATGAACAAGCCGCCGCGCAAGGGCGATCTCGTATCCTGGCGCTTCGGTCATCAGATCGTCCGTGAGATCGACGGAACCTGGCGCGCCGAGTGGGCGCAGGAGAAGACCCGGGCCGAGGCGGAAACGGGGGCGATCTGGCCCGAGATCTGCGAAATCCTCGACGAGTGGATCCTCGACGGACGGCCCGATCGCCTTATCCATATCCGCTACCAGGAGCTTGTCGGCAGCAACTGGTTATCGCTCGATCACAGCCAGCCCTACCGGAATCTGCCGACCGAACTTACAAAGGCTGCGATTGGTGTCCCCTCACACGATCTGAGGACCCTTGCCGCGGACTACATGCGTCGTCACGACCCGGCACGTGCCGCCGATGTCATTGCGACCCAACTGGGGCATGGCACGCGAAAAGCCGGCAAGGCTTATCGGGCCGAGTGCGAAGGGGCGGCGGGGGAGGCGATCTGGCAAGTGGCGCGAAAGACCATTGCGGCGCAGTCGAAAAATTCAATCGGCAAGCGCAAGACTCGGGCCCGCGCGACGCATCTGTAGCTTCGCGACGGTGTCTGCCTGGCGGCAAGCGCGCAAGAATTGGAAGAGCGGATCGTCCCCGATCGATCGCGGCCATCCGGGTGAGGCCGCGATCGACGAGGCCGAGCTGATCGGCATGAAAGCTGCCGCACGAGACGCGATACGAATGGTGTCGGTTGGCAGTCCCGCAGGATCCGCGAGCGACAAGACGCAGCAAGATATTCGTGCACGAGCCGTCGGACTGCGCGCCCCTCTGCGTGAGGGCGCGCCGCCTGCGCCTCGCGCGCCAACACAGAAGGAACGGGTTCGATACTACTGTCACTCTCCTGGCTGCTACCGAAGAGAGTCGAGCCCCGCATCCCGCCCCGAAGAAAGGAGAAATCAGGGCGCTTGAAGCGGACACGGACTGTCCGTGACAGAAGGAACTCACCCATGCCCAACATCACCCCCGCCCGGTCTGCAGGTGCAATTGCCCTATGGTCAATACGGAGGTTTGTCGCCGATCATCGCGCAGATCTCTGGGAGGCATCACTGCTGCTCGGCGGGCCGGCGGCGCAGCGCCGATTTCTGCGCCTGGTTTCGCGGCTTCGACACGCGTCCGGACTCGGGCCCCACCTGCGGCGCGAGATCCGCTGGCTCCATGGGGTGCTGACCCTCGAGCTGGTCGGCGATCCGGATGCGACCGATCCTGGCCACTTCTGCGACATCCATCCCGAGGATCTCGTGGTCACCGGAATTTGCCGCCTTGGGGACGCAATGACCGAGGTTCTGTGTGCTCTGCCGGATGCGTCGGTGCCTGCGGCCACGCCGTTGCCCGCGAAAGGTGCCCGCGTCGCCGCCTGATCTCTCTCCCCGGCCCTATGGGCCGGTTCTTGAAGGCACTGCGCTGTGCGGTGCCAGTGACCGATTTCTGGAGAGACTGGATGAACGACATACGACTCTATGTGATGCCAATCGAAGAGCTTGCCGCGCGGACAATCGTGGCCTGCAGGGCTCTTGCCGAGGACCTGCCCGTGAACCTACTGTGCTCAGATGCACATCAGCACCGTCATATCCGCGGCCTGCTGAACGACATCTCTGGAGATGATCCAGCTGGTCCGCGTGCGCTGCAGTCCGTCGGTCTGCTCGCGGACATTCTCCGAGCGGAACGCGAGACGGAGACGCTGGGCTACGAGGACGTGTTCGAGGGGGAGAATGATCCCGAATACGGAGCGACTGGCGCGGTCTACAGGCACAGGGTTCTCTCGGACCGTGGCGAAGCGATCGAGGTCTGGTCCAACAAGCTTCTTTACCTCGCGCGCATGGTGCGGATCCTCGACGCGCGTCTCCGTGGCGAGCGGATGGTCAATCGCAGGTTCGCGGGCTGATGCATACCGGTGACAGCACGAAAGCGCGTTTCGGCGTGCCTACCGCCTCGGGGTTCGGCGCAAGCTCCCATGGTGAGTAGGAATGACCCGTTCACCGGAGACCGCCGCAGGATTGCCGACCACATGGGCATGGCCTGGGCATGGTGCGAATATGTTCATCCTGATCTCCGGCCATTCACCCTTGTCGGAGGGGTTTTCGATCTCGGGGATGGTCGCTTCGGGGTCGAACCGGGAATCGAGGAAACCGAGTGGTATTTCGAGTGTGGTGTCATACGGGAGACGTCCCTCGAGGCACTCGGCACGCTCGGCTATCTCGAAGCCCCGACAAGGTGGTATGCGCACTATCCAACCGCGTTCATATTCGCCCGGCGGCTTTCCGCACATGAGACCCTACGTGCGTTGGCCTGGCTTCGGAGAAGGGGGCTCGTCGCGCCAAGGAGTTGCCGTAGACGGAAATAATACGAAATCATGCAGAAGGCCCGGAGCATATGCCCGGGCCTTCTCTTTGTTATGGTTCAGCGGTTCGGGCCGACGATATCCGTAAGACCCGCGCCTGCCTCGGTTAGTGCCTGCTGGACGGTTTGAAGCAGGCTGTCGTCGAGAAACCTGCCCCACGTATCCCGAGACATCTGACCCATGGCGTTTCTGACCACGTGATCCGGGCATTCCTGGTCGAGCAGCGCATGATGCAAGGCTCTCCGGAAATCCTGAGCGTGGAGCGTCGAAGCATCGATCCCGTGCGTCTCGCAGTAGCGAATAAAATCCTTTCGAAACCGCGCTGTGGCAGTTCCGGGCCGATCCGCCGCGAGTTGCGGAAAGAGCAATGCTTCATTCTGGTCCCGCCGCAATTCGAACAATTCGACGAGGCCAAGGTCCTGCAGCCTCCGAGTGACAGGGATCTCCCGGCAAGCCGCTGGTGTCTTCCCGTCACGATCAATGCAGATGACCGGCATACCGTGACGAAACTGCAGATCCTCGGTCGTGAGGTGGACGGCTTCGTCGAGCCGCAGACCCCCGAGACACATCAAGAGCGGGATCCAGAACAACGGGTCCCCGGCATCCCTCATGTCTCCCTTGAATATCGGCGAGGACAGGTAGCTCTCTACTGCCTCAGACCATTCACGGGTCTCGGATGGGCGCTCCTGCTGCCGTAGACAGGCCTCCTCGGCCGTCGACCAGGAACAGATGTCGAACGGGTTCGCGTCTTCGAGGTTCAATTCGACCAGTAGATCGCCAACCTGCCGTGCCGTCCGCCCGAACTTCAGGAATGTCGAAATCCCGATGCGGTCGCGAGCGGAAGTTTCTTTTCCCAACCCACTTTCATGATCGGTGCCACTGCTGCTGCGTTTCCCGTGGCATTTCGGCAGATTCCGGATCTTTTCCAACGCAACGACGATATCTTCCCGCTCGATATCGGAAAAGAACGGATTCCCGAGGGCCCGCGTCCATACACGCTTCGCACTCTGCGTATTCGCACCGCTGATCCGGTGCCAGTGTTCACCACGAGCGGCATCGAGCCGCAGGGCACCAGGCCGATATCCCAGCGACCGTGCGTTGATGAAGAGCTCGAAGGCCGTCTCGAGGCAGATTTGCATTTCCCCGTCGAGGACGGCGCGTGATTGTTCAGTGATATTGGCGGCCTCGAGAAGGGATCGAGGTGTCTGCCAGGTGGTGGTTTCCTGAGGCATTTCCGTGTCAATTCGGGTGGCGAGGTTATCGCGCATTTCCTGTATCTCCGTGAGTGGTGGAATGCCGCCCCTATGCCCCGGATACGCGAGAAACAGTTGATCCAAGTCAAAATTTCGGATCGTTATCTCCCATGATGCATCACGCCTTCGTGAGGTCGAATGTCTCCGCGGTGGGCAGTGCCGACTCGGAATTTCAGGCCGGCCGGCGACGAAACCCGACGACATTACCGTGATCGCCCTGAACCTGGGTCGGCACGGTCTCGGGAGCTGCGGCCTCGGACGCGGCGAACGGGCTCTTGATCCTCGAGATATCCAGATCGATCCGGCTGATGACCTCGTGAAGCGTCTTCACCCAGATCTCGCGCGTGTAGGACCCGTCACCCTCGTCGACCGGCTTCTCGTGCCACATGAGGCGCCGGCGCACCATATCGGGGCAGAGCAGGTTGCCGAGGTCGTTGTGGAAGGTCGTGCGCAAGGCATGGAAGTCGAGGCCCGGCCAGTAGCAGTCGTTCGTCTTGCGGTAATAGCCGAAGGTCTTGCTGTAGAGTTCGGAAAACGTCTCCTTCGTCTGGCCGCGGTTGAGGTTCGGGAACAGGCGCGACTGCTTCTGCCCCCGCCGCATCTCCACGAAGTGGAGAAGTCCGAGCTCGACGAGCTTCGGGTGCACGGCGATGCGGCGCTCCCCGGCGGTGGATTTCACGTGGTTGCCGGTCACATTGCGGACCGTGAAATAAGCGACGCCGTTCTCCGACCCGAAATCCTCTGGTGCGAGTTGCAGCATTTCCTCGGCGCGACAGCCGGCAAGGCGCGCGATAAGAGGGCCCCAGAACAGCGGGTAATCCTTTCCCTCGCATTGCCCCTGATAGACCGGAGACGCGAAGAGCTTCTGAATCCTGTCGTCCCAGAGCATGCGCGACCGGTCTTCCTCGTTCGCCTTCATGTCCTTCGCCTCGTCGTTGGTCCAGGAACAGATCTCGAACGGGTTCCTCTCGATCAGCTTCATGGATTTCAGCATCTTGCCGACTCGGTTCGCCATGCGGCCATGGCGGAGGAAGGTGGCGACACGAAGCCTGGGGATCTTCGCATCGAGGTCCGCGCGTTCGAGCTCGGCCGGCGTCGCCTTCCCACGAGCGGCAAGCAACTCCTTTGCGGCTGTCGCCGCCGCGAGTTCCTGCTCGTCGGCACGCTCGACAAGGTCGCGGAAACCTTTCGTATTGAGAAGATTCTTCTTCTTGCCGTGGTATTTGGGGATCCGGCGAATGACGTTCAGGACGCCGTCGACCTCGGTCCACTCGATCTGGTGGAACGGCTGGTTGCCCAGGACATCAACCCAGATATCACGGCCCTTTCTGGCGTTTCCACCGGACGTCCGTTTCCAGTCCTTGCCTTTATCCGGGAAGCGCTTTTGGCGGGTCCCGAAGAGATCTCCATATCCGAGCTCCTTGAGTTCGAAATAGAGATCGAAGGCCTCGCGAAGCTCAATGTTGGGCCCTTTCGCCAGGGCGGTGCGCGCCTCGTCCGAGAGGAGCGATTGATCGATCAGGATCTGGGGCTCCTCCCGTGACGTTACGGAGCGCATCGGCGCCGTCTCCTGCGCCTGGGCGGCGGGAACGAGGGCGCGTTCCTGGGAAGATGGCGCACGGGAGCTATTGTTCTCGAAATTGAGCGCTGCGGTTTCGGGCTCGACGCCGAGCGTCTCGACTTGGTTCTGAACGGGACAGGCCATCTTTGGTTCGGCCGGTGTGGTGGCCGCCGGCATCGTTGACACCGGCACGGAAATCGCGATTGGCGCGGCTGCTGCCGGGATGGCCAGGGCGGGGCGGACGAATCCGAGGCAGCCACGGGCAGGGCGGTGGCAGGGGAAGCCAACCGGCTTGCCATGACCGACCGGAAGATCGGGGTCGCTTCCTCGTAGGTCCCGACCTCGCGCCGTTCCCGTTCGCGGGACACGTCGAGCATGACCCGCAGAGCCTCGAAGGCGAGGGCACGCCAGTCCGAGCTGGTCTCGTCGAGGGTCACGCCGAACTGCCGCGCCATCTCGCGCAAGGGCTCTGTAACCGGCGTTCGGTCGCCGAGCGCCAGGGCCCGGCGCAGCATGTCCTGAGTCGCGCGCTCCGTTTGCGCCGCGAAATTCGCCGCCGCCTCCGAACGCGGCTCGGTGCAGGCCCGCAGGGCCTCGTGGGCAGCGATCTGGCAGCGGGCCAGTTCAGTCAGCAATGTCACGTGCTCGGCGCTCAGGTGGTCCACCGGTCTCTCCGTCGTCAGCGCGACGGCCAGGTCCGTGAGTGCCGTAAGGGCGCGGACGCGGCATGTCGCTTCGGAGAGGACGTCGGTCCGTAGCGAGAGGCAGATGGCCGAACTTTGACCAGGGTTCGATATCTCGACCCAGGCCTTCGGCAGACGGCGCCGGAAAAAGTAGCCCGAGGGGCGTTTTTCGAGATGGGGGGTGTGTTCGACTCCGGCCATGGCAGGTGCTCCGAAAACGGTTCCAGGGCATCCGGGAGTCGGGATCCGTGCACCGGTTCGGGCACGCGTTTCTGCACCTATTTGTGCACGTGCACGCGTGGCTCCGACTCCGGTCGGGGCTCAACCAATGAAATCAACCACTTAGGGGATTTTGGCTCCGGCGGTAGGGATCGAACCTACGACCAATTGATTAACAGTCAACTGCTCTACCGCTGAGCTACGCCGGAACACGTGGGCCGTATAGCAATGGCGATTTGGGTCGTCCAGAGGGTTTCGGCACTTTTTTCGGAAAACCTGACAGTCCGGTATCAGGACAGGGAAAATCGGGCTTCGGAGCCCATTTCCTCGATTGGGGCGACGGCGCTTCTTTCAACGAGATCAATGAGATGGGCCAGGACGTTGCGCGTGGCGGCGGGCAGGAGAGCCGGGGGGGTGTCGATGTAGATGCGGGCCGCAAGCTCCGAGGCGGTAGCCGGGCCATCCGACAGTGCCGCGAGGATCGAGGTTTCGCGGCTTTCACGGTGGGACAGCAGCTTGGCGATGCGTGCGGCGGGTTGCGACACCACGTCTCCGTGTCCCGGCAGGAAACAAGCCCAGGGCCGTTCGGCCAGCCTGCGGAGCGATGCCATGAAGGCCGTAAGGTCGCCATCCGGAGGTGAGACCAGAGAGGTGGCCCAGCCCATGACGAGGTCGCCGGAAAACAGAACGTCGTCGAGAGCGAAGGACAGGTGATTGGCCATGTGGCCCGGCGTGTGCAACGCCTCCAGGCACCATCCGTCGCCTTCCACGGTTTCTCTGTCTGCAAGGCGGTGGTCGGGCGCAAAGGCCGTGTCGACGCCTTCGCCGCCGCCGACAAGACCGCCTTCGGCCAATCGGGTCATGACGGCGCTGCGGCCGGCAAGTGCGTCTCCGAAGGCAAACACCGGTGCACCGGTCACGTCGGACAGCTTCCGAGCCAGCGGAGAATGGTCGAGGTGCGCGTGCGTCACCAGGATGTGGCTGATGTGCTGACCGGGGCCGACTGCCGCAAGAAGCGCGTCGAGGTGCTTGCCCATCTCCGGCCCTGGGTCGATCAGTGCGAGACCTCTTGTGCCGACAAGATAACTGTTGGTGCCACGGAACGTCATGGCCGATGGGTTCGGGGCCACCAGACGGCGGACGCCCGGCAGCAATTCCTCCGGCTTGCCTGGAACCGGCTGGAAGTCCGGCTGTGGGTCCTGCATCATGCCTCTCCATCGACGCCGCGCATGCGGCTTGTCCGGAGGGCACAATGTCATTCCAATGGCTCAAACGCTATATGCCGCGCAGTCTTTTTGGGCGCGCGGCACTGATCCTGGTGCTGCCGGTGGTGACGCTTCAACTGGTGGTGTCGATTGTCTTCGTTCAGAGACATTTCGAGGACGTCACCGAACAGCTGAGCCGGGAACTGTCGCGGGCGGTCAACCTTGCGGTGGACGAGGCCGTGGCCACCGGCATCGACGGCGTGCTGGGAGTTTTTCCGCGGGCCGTCGACGACGCGGCAGAGCCGGCGGAGAACCTGCGCCGATGGTACGACTTCACCGGAATTATCGTGATACGTACACTGGACGCGCGGGTGCGCGGGCTGGAGAAGGTCGAACTGCCGGACGACAAGATCGTGCGTCTCTACATCCGGCGCAACGGGCAACTCTGGCTGGTGTCGGTGGACCGGACCCGAAGCTCGGCGGCCAATGCGCACCAATTGTTCGTCAACATGATGTTCTTCGGTATTCTGATGACGTTGATCGCCTTTCTTTACCTGCGCAACCAGTTGCGGCCGATCACGCGCATGGCCGAAGCGGCCGAAGCCTTCGGGAAAGGGCGGATCGTGCGGTATTCGCCTGCGGGTGCGACCGAGGTACGCGCCGCGGGGCGGGCTTTTCTGGATATGCGAAGCCGCATCGAGCGGCACATCGAACAGCGCACCATGATGTTGTCCGGGGTCAGCCACGACCTGCGGACCCCGATCACCCGGCTGCGGTTGGGGCTGTCGCTCCTGGATGACGAGGATCGCGAACCGCTGGAGCGCGACGTGGAGGAGATGCAGCGCCTGATCGACACCTTCCTCGATTTCGCGCGGGGCGATGCGCAGGCTGGTCCACCTGAGCCGGTCGATCCTATGGCCCTGATCACATCCATCGTCGAGGATGCGCAGCGGGCGGGACAGAATGTCAGTCTCGGTGCGCTGGACGGGCAGGGCGAGGCCGCGCTGAGGCCGAGATCGATGCGCCGCGCAATCGAGAACCTGATCGGCAACGCAACGCGCTACGGCACGCAGTGCCGGGTTTCGGCCAACATGACGGAACGGTCCCTGCGCATCAGGGTCGAAGACGACGGACCAGGCATCCCGCCGGAAGACCGGGAGAGCGCGCTGAAGCCCTTCGTCAGGCTCGATCCGGCCCGCAACCAGAACAAGGGGTCCGGTGTGGGTCTTGGCCTGGCGATTGCCGCCGACATCACCCGGTCGCACGGCGGTGTGCTGAGGCTTGGCGAAAGCGACGACCTGGGTGGCCTCCGCGCCGAGATCGTGATCGCGCTTTAACGGTGGCGCGCAGGTCTTTGTAAAGAAATCACTAATATTCAAATGCGAGGCTCGGGACACGAATTTGCCGCGTTCTGTTCACGTGGCGGTCGGGTATCGGGGGGACTGTCCGGCCATGCGCTTCATGCGCCGCAGATCAACCCCGAGGGAGATATTGCCAAATGGCCTTCACCGCATTCGCCGCAGCAACGCTGGGACTGGCATCGCTGACCGCATCAGAGGCGGAGACGCCCAAGCAGATGATCCTCGCGCAGGCGCAGCCGTACCTCGCGCAGAATTATGTCGCGCCGCAGGGTGGCGACTACATGACCACGCCCGAAGGGTGCACTTACCGACGGACACAGGCGCCTGGATATCCGCCGCGCTGGATCCTCGTGCTTAACCCGCACCATGTGGGCAAGGGCGTTGCGCGCGGCAAGTGTAGCGGGATGCGCTGACAGTTTGTCCTACCCGCGCGGTCGGGCGTGTGTCGATCGCCTACGCGAATACGTCCGCAAGCGTCGGTGCATACCGGGGCGTTTTTCCCGGCCCGAGAGGGGCCGGGGCGTGTCCAACGGTGGTGAAGGGAAACGTTCGCCGCGCGCCCTGGCGTGTCAGTTCATCTCGCGCGCCACCTCTTCAAGGAACCGGCCAAGCTTGTGCCTGTCCAGCGGCTTGGCCAGCAACTCGATCCCCAGCGACTTGCAGTCCTGCCGCAACTGCGGCGAGCGGTCGGCCGAGATCACTGCGCAGGGCAGGGGCCGCGCGGCCCCGTCGTTGATGGCATGATACAGGCCGATCCCGTTCGCCCCCGGTCCAAGCTGGTAATCCAGCAGAAGCACGTCGGGACGAAGTTGCAGATCGTCCAGCAAGGAGAGGGCAGACGCCGCGTCTGCCGCTTCGATCACGTTGACGCCCCAGCTTTCCAGCATGATCGACAGCGCGCGCCGGAGCGTCGGGTCGTTCTCAACCATAAGCGCGATCAAACCGGCGTGGGACAGCTTTACCGGGCGGGCGCTGCGCGGACGGGCATCGGCCGTTCCCGGAGCGTGGCCGGCAATTGGCACATTGACCATGAAGCAACTGCCGCGCCCGACTTCGGACCAGAGCCCCAGCGGATGCCCCAGTCGCGCACAGGCCCGCTCTACGATGGCCAGACCCAGCCCGAGGCCCTCGTTGCTGGACGCCTTGGTGTCGAGGCGGCGGAACTCCTCGTAGATGGCATTCTGGTCCTCTTCGGCAATGCCGGGGCCGGTGTCCCAGACCTCGATCCGGGCGGAGCCTCCGTTGCGGCGTACGCCGACCAGCACCTTGCCCTGCACGGTGTAGCGGATGGCATTGCCCAGAAGGTTCTGAACGATGCGGCGCAGATAGGTCGGGTCGCTTTCGACGATCAGATTGCAATCGACGATGGTCAGCTCAAGCCCCTTGCGCTCGGCCAGCACGCTCATCTCGTCGCTCAGGGGGCGCAGAATCTCGGACATCATGACCGAACGCACGTTGAAGTGGGTGCCATCCGAGTCGAGCTTCGAAATGTCCAGCAGCGCGTCGATGATCTGTTCCGCTGAGTTCAGGGCCGATTCCGCTTTCTCCAGAACGCTGTGTTCGGCGGTGCCCTGGCAACGATCCGCAAGCGAAGAGATATAGAGCTTTGCCGCCGACAAGGGCTGCAAGAGGTCATGAGAGGCCGCTGCCACGAAGCGCGATTTTGACGCATTGGCCCTCTCTGCCGCCGACAATGCATCTTCCAGCTCCAGGGTCCGCTCCATAACGCGCTGTTCGAGGACCTCGTTCATCTCGAACAGTCTGCGCGCCGCTTCGCGTTCGGACGTCACATCCGTCACAGAGACCACGAAGCCCCCGTCCGGCATGCCGCGGCCAAAGACCTGCAGCACCGTCCGCGCACCGCGCGTAACCTCGAACGAGATCGGTGCACGGTAATCGCGGCTCATGGCCCAACGCTGGAACCCTTCCCGGTCTATGCCCTGCGTGAACTCCACGTCGAGTGCCAGCCGCTCGATCAATCCGATGAATGAGGCCCCGATCTGCAACCGCCGCGCATCGAGTGTCAGCAAAGACCCGAGCTTGCCGTTCCAGCCCACAAGCCGGCCCTGATCGTCGAAGATTCCGACACCCTGGTTGAGGTGGTCCAGCGTCGCGCGGACCATGACCGCCTGCTTGTCGCGCAGCCGATCGCGTTCAGCCCGTTCGATCCGAACAAGGTCGGTAACGTCGGTCTGCAGCACCACTGTGCCGCCGTTGGCGGTACGATGTTCCGACACCTGAAGCCAACGGCCCGGCCGAACCTGCACGTTGAACATGACGTGCCGGTTCTGATGCCTGCGGATGCGTCGCGCGGACCAGCTTTCCGGGGTCTCTCCGTCGGGCAGGACCAGATAGGCCGAGCGGCTGATCCGCGCCACGTAGCCATCGAAAGACAGTCCCGGCGACAGGTCGCGCGTGGTGTCGCGAAAATCCATGCAAAATCGCGTGTTGCACATCACCAGCCGCTCGTCGGCATCGAAGAGGGCGAACCCCTCCGAAACTGCCTCGATCGCGTCGGCGAGGTTGCGGCGGGCCGCCTCGGCCTGCGCGTTCGCCTCAGACAACTGTGCGTTCGATTCGTGCAGCAGGTTGAGCGTGCGTTGCAGTTCCAGCGTCCGTTCGCGCACCCGCTTTTCCAGGAGTGCGGCGCGTTCGAACTGCGCATAGGCCGCGCCGGATTGCTCGGCGCCGTATTCGACACGCTTCATCAGCGCTTGTGCGATCTGCAGCAGCTTCTCGTTCTGTCGTTCGAGGCTGTCGTTCGGATTGACTAGCGACATGTGCGTTATGCCGGTTCGTCGTCCGGCGGGTAGATGGCCACGCCGGTCAGGGTCTGGTTCACGTGCAGGCCTCCGATCTGTTCACCATACGTGGAAAATCCCACCACCCGGTGTTGCCGCAGAAGGGAAGAGATTTCCCGCGTTTTCTGAACCTGTCCCGCCGCAATGCGACGCAGAAGACAGTCGAAGCCCAGAATGTGATCGGGCGCGCAATCCTCTGCCATGGCCTTCAGCCCTGCTTCGAGGTGTTGGGCGATGTCCTGGTCGCTGGCCAGCGTCAGCACCATCCCTTCGTTGATCGCCGAGAAAAATACGAGGTCGCCGTTATCGTTGACCCGCTGGATGGCGCGGACATGGTGGCTGTCGCCCAGTCGAACCACGACCGGGTGCGCCGCGAACGTAAACGGGCCAAGCTGGTTCGGGTCCTTGGCGAGGAGCCGCGCGTATTCCTGCGCGGCCGGTTCTGCGTTGATTTCATGGACGACGCGGATCTCTGGCGTGGCAGAGGTAACGACCATTCGTATTCCAGTCGGCACGAGGTGATCGAGGCTGAACACCTTGATCGGGCAGCGCGTGCGCACCATGGCAACAAGAGCGGCGTTCTGAAGGACGACCCCGTTTCGCGACAGGAAGGTGGCGCCGAAATTGGTGCCGTCGCCGGACGAACCGCCGAACAGCGGGACCGGACCCAGCCCGGTGGCCAGAACGGCGGTCAGCTGTTCTTCGCGCAGGGACAAGCCGTCGACCAGCGTGAAGGCAAACTCCGAACCCATCTCGGGCGCGCGCCGGGTCAGTTCCAGCCGGTCGTTGATAAGGCGGTCGATCAACCCCTGTTCGTCGAACCGGTCGAGCGTTTCAACGGCGCAGGTGATGACTTCGAAATGAGACTTGGGAAACCCGATGGCGACGATCTGGCCGTCCTCGTAGCCCGCGCTGCCCAGTTCCCCGGCCGTGGTGCAGGCCAACACGTCGGCCCCGCCGAAGGCGTCGGCGGCGTCCCGCGTCAAGGCGGCGAAATCCGCGTCGGGTGAAGCGAAAAGACAAACCAGCTCAAGGGGAGAGTTCCCCAGGGCCTTTGCCAGTTCAGTGACCGGATCGTCGTTCAGGCAGTGCACCTGTGCGGTGCGCAGAGCCGTTGACCCGGTCTTTTCCTCCCGCGCGGAACGTTCTTGCGCTCCGTCCACTCCAGGTGTTCCTTATGGTCGCCTCTTTGTGCGACACCCGAGGATTATGTATTCACATTCCGGTTGGCAAGTCCTTCCGGAAACCGTTGTCCGCCGCATTGGAGAACCGCGCTTCCTGCGCGACCAGCACGGCCTGCGTGCGGCTGTGCACCCCCAGCTTGCGCATGATCGCGGTCACATGGGCTTTCACCGTGGTCTCGGCGATGGACAGGTCAAACGCGATCTGCTTGTTCAGTTTGCCTTCGCAGATCAGGTGGAGGATACGCGCCTGCTGGTTGGTCAGAGACGCCAGCCGCGCGAGCGCATCGTCCGGCTCCGACGACTGCCCGCCGGTCGGGTCGATGAATCCGTCCGGCACGAAGGAGCGGCCCGAGGTCACAGCCTCGAAAGCGCGCCGGAAAACCGATCGCTGCGAGTGCTTTGGCACAAAACCGTCCGCCCCTGCCTTCAGCGCGTGGCTTATCATGCCGTTGTCGGCCATGGAGGAGGCGACAAGGATCGCCGCGCGAGGCGCCGCGTTCCTCAGTCTAACAAGGCCGTCCAGCCCGTTCACGTCCGGCAGGTTGAGGTCCAGCACAATCAGCCCGATAGCCGAGTCCTGCGCCATGACCTCAAGCGCCTGTTCCAGCGTGCCGGCGGTCCGGATCTCCTGGAAGTCGGCGATGGACTGGAGGGTCAGCGTCAGCGCGTCACAAAAGAGCGGGTGATCGTCGACCACCAGCGCCTTTTCCGGATCGCGCAACTGTACTTCAGCGGGCATACTCATTTCGTCCGTGCCTTCTTGATGACGCTACCAGAATAGGCGTTGCCGCGTCTCGGGTCTCTTGCCGAAAAGTCTCATAGCCCGCCATGCCCGCCGCAGGATACGAGACCAGACCCATTGGCGCCGGAACGCTTGTCCAAGTTTGGTCGGCCGAGGATCAAGACGTTTCGCTGCCAAACGCAATGACCCGGCTGCCGGAAGCGGCCGGGCAGGGGCATCGGGTGCCCCGTATCAGGTCAGGGGATCAAAGGCCGAGCGGTTTTCAGAACCAGCTCTGGACCGTGCGGGCGCCGCCCGAAATGTCGCGGCCCAGCCCCTCGACTGTGCCGCAGCCCGCCAGCCCCGCGGCCAGCGCCAGTATCAGGAACGTTCTCATGGAAACCTCGCTCTTCTTTCTTGCCTGTTTCATTGCCTCGTCGGCCCCGCCGGTCATGTCGCCGGTTTGAGGGGCAGGGTCGGGCCCCGAGAGGCCCGATCCGATCACTCTTCCCACCACCATACATCAGGCTGGAAGCCCAGCCAATCGCCGTAAACCGGCAGCTTTTCCGGATACTTCAGTTGCTTTGCATGGGCGATGCGGCTGAGATCGTAGCGGTACATTATTGGGATCACGTAGCGGCCGGTCGTGAGCACCCTGTCCAGAGCACGCACAGCCGAGACGAAGTCGTCGTGGCTGTCGGCGGTCAGCATCTCGCCGATCATCGCATCGGCGGCCGGGCTGTTCATCCCCATCCAGTTGCCGGTCCCGGGCGTGTCGACGCCTGCCGCGCCCCAGTAGAGGTACTGCTCGTTGCCAGGGCTCAGCGACAGGCCACGTTCGTAATACGCCATGTCGAAGTCGTAGGACTTCGTGCGGTCTTCGAACTGGGCGGAATCCACCATGACCACCGTCGCATCTATGCCAAGCCGCTTGAGCGAGGTGGAGAAGATCTCGGCGATGGAAACGTTGTCGGTCTGGCCTTGACGGATCAGGATCTCGAAGGTGACGGGCTCGCCCTCGGGCGAGGTCATGACACCGTCCTCGATCGTGTAACCGGCCTCTGCCATCAGGTCGAGCGCCTGTGCCGTGTTCGCCCGGTTGCGCACCGTGCCGTCGGCGACCGGCAGGCTGTAGCCCTCCAGTGCGCCGGGCAAAAGCGCGTCGGCGAAGGGTTCCAGCAGCTCGCGCACCTTGCCCTCTGCTGGGCCGTCGCGCATCCCAAGTTCGGAGTTCGAATAGTAGGAGGTGATCCGCGGTTGCACGCCGCCGGTCTGGACGTCGTTGATGTACTCGAAGTTGAACACATGGAGCATGGCATCCCGCACGCGCCAATCGGCGAACAGCTCGCGCCGGGTGTTCATGACGAAACCGTATATCCCGGTAGGCCGCTGGTGGCCGATTTCCGATTTGACGATATCGCCATTCCGAACGGCGGGGAAATCGTATTGCGAGTTCCACGTTTCGACATTGGTCTCGCGCAGCGACGTTATAACACCGGCCTTGAATGCCTCGAAATGCGCGGTAGCGTCGGCAAAGAACTCCATCCGGATCGTGTCGAGATTGTCGGTGCCGACCTTGAATGGCACGTCCTTGCCCCAGTAATCTGGATCGCGAGTCAGTTCGACGAAACGGCCAGGTTCGTAATCGGTGATTTGATACGGCGCCGATGTGATCGGAACCACGTCGAGGCCGGAGTTTTCGAAGTCCACGCCGTCCCATTGCGCTTTCTTCAGGATAGGACGCATCCCCGCCAACAGGGCCAGTTCGCGGTTATCCTCGTTGAAGATGAAACGGACAGAACGTTCGCCGGTCTGCTCCATGCTGTCGACCTTGGCCCAGAAACCGCGGTATCGCCCGTGCCCCTTTGTGCCGAGCGTTTCGTAGGACCACATCACGTCTTCGACCGTCACCGGGCTGCCGTCAGAGAATTTTGCCTCCGGTCTGAGGGTGAATTCGACCCATTCGCGATTCGGTCCGACCTCGATTGATTCGGCCAGGACGCCGTAAAGCGTGAAGGGCTCGTCGTAACTGCGGCCCATCAGGCTTTCGTACGCAAGAAAACGCAACTGCCAGGGCGGCGTGCCTTTCAGGATATGGGGATTGAGGCTGTCGAAGCTGCCGACCTCGCCCAGGACAATCTTGCCGCCTTTGGGCGCGTCGGGATTGGCGTAGGGCAGGGACACAAAATCAGGTGGAAGCGCGGGCTCCCCATACATAGCTATGCCGTGCTGCGGCTCCGCCATCAGCGCAGAGGCGCAAAGAATCGCGCTCGCGGTCACTCCGATCCGGTCCCGAAACCGCCCCGAAATCCGGAAAGATTTTATGTTCATTTCGGCTACAATCCCTGTCTGCCCTTGTTTTCTTGGCTCTGACCGTACCGTCGCTTTTACGCCTTTTCAAACTTTTAGCTTGGACTCGCGCGGCGAATTGCTTATACAGAGTGCACTGCTCGATAGGTTTCTTGCCTGTATGAAACCTGCCTCAATGACTGAACCCCGGCTTCGGCCGGGGTTTTTTTCTGCCCGTTGATCGAGTGGCTCTGGCCTGACTGAAGTTGCGGAAACCGGAAGGGCGGTGCCGACGTGAGGAACGCGCCATGGCGTGACGTAGAGCGCTCGCGGCTGCCGGTCAATTCGAAGGCGCCGGGGTCCGGGCCCGGCGGCGCTTTCCAGCCGGTCCGTCCGGCAAGGTGCGAGACCTGCCACTGAAAATCCTCTGGTCCGAGACGGATTGCCCCTGTTGCGTCATTCGCCAAGGACTAGGATGCTGCAGGACAGCATGAACTCGCAGGGAGACAGAGACATGACCCTCAAGGGTAAGACGGCGGTGATCACCGGTTCCAATTCCGGCATCGGCCTCGGTATCGCGCACGAAATGGCGAAGGCCGGCGCAGACGTGGTCATCAATTCCTTCACGGACCGCGACGAGGACCACGCCCTCGCGAAAGAGATCGCCGAACAGCACGGCGTCACGGTCCGCTACATCAAGGCTGACATGTCCAAGGGCGATGAGTGCCGTGCCCTGATCGAGAAGGCCGGCGCCTGCGACATCCTTGTGAACAACGCGGGCATCCAGCACGTGGCCCCAATCGACGAATTCCCGGTCGAGAAGTGGGACGCGATCATCGCGATCAACCTGTCCTCGGCTTACCACACGACGGCCGCCGCGCTGCCGCTGATGCGCAAGGCTGGCTGGGGCAGGGTGGTCAACATCGCCTCTGCCCACGGCCTGACCGCTTCGCCGTACAAGAGCGCCTATGTCGCCGCCAAGCATGGCATCGTGGGCATGACCAAGGTCGTGGCGCTGGAGACCGCGAAAGAACCGATCACCGCAAACGCGATCTGTCCGGGCTACGTGCTGACACCCCTGGTCGAGGCGCAGATCCCCGACACGATGGAGAAATACGGCATGGGCCGGGAAGAAGTGATCGAGAAGGTCATGCTGGAACGCCAGCCGTCGAAGGAGTTCGCCACGGTCGAGCAGCTTGGCGGCACGGCGGTGTTCCTGTGCTCGGACGCGGCAAGCCAGATCACCGGCACGACGATCTCGGTCGACGGCGGTTGGACGGCGCTCTGACCAAGAGGTTGCCTCGGGCCGGGCGTTACACTTCCGGCCCGAACGCATGCTTTCGACGCGACGGCACAGGTAAGGGAGAACGGCTTTTCATGAAGAAACGGATCAATGTTGCCCTGCAGGGCGGCGGTGCCCATGGTGCCTTCACTTGGGGCGCGCTCGACCGGTTGCTGGAAGAGCCGGAGCTGGAGATTGCGGGCGTATCCGGCACGTCCGCCGGGGCCTTGAACGGCGCTGCACTGAAAGCTGGGCTGGTCGTCGGCGGCCCGGAAATGGCGCGGGCCAACCTCGACTGGGTCTGGGGCGAAATCGGCGCGCTGGACACCTCGATGCTGCCCGACTGGTTCTCGGCCTGGTTTCCGGACCCCGGGCATGTGTCCAAGAGCATAGAGTATTCCTTGCCGTACATGGTGGGAGACACCGTCAGCCGGATGATGTCGCCTTACGCCTGGGGCCCGCTCTACCGCAATCCGCTGGCGGCCATCGTCTCGCGGTTGGACTACGACTCGGTCTGTGCCGACGCTTCGCCGGAATTCTTCGTGTGCGCCACGCTGGTCCGGACGGGAAAAATCCGCATCTTCGAGGGCGACCGGATCGACACAAACGCCATCCTCGCCTCTGCCTGTCTGCCGACGATGTACCAGGCGGTGGAGATGGACGATCCTGAAACCGGTGTGTCGGAGGCGTTCTGGGATGGCGGTTACACCGGCAACCCCGCGCTTTATCCGTTCTTCAAGGCCGAATTGCCGGACGATATCGTGGTTATCAACATCAACCCTCTGGTGCGGGAGAAGGTGCCGGTGACGCCACCCGAGATCCAGAACCGGATCAACGAGATCAGCTTCAACTCGTCGCTGCTGAGGGAACTCAGGGCCATCGACTTCGTCCAGCGGCTGCTTGGCTCGGGCGTGCTGGCGCCGGGCACGATGAAGGACGTGCGGGTGCATATGATCTCGGACGATACGCTGATGAACGCGCTATCCGTCGCGACAAAGACTGTTGCCGTGCCGTCGGTGTTGGCGCAGCTGAAGGAGGCCGGACGCCGTGCGGCGGGTGCCTTCCTCGCGGATCACATCGACGATGTCGGCACATGCCAGACCGCGGACCTGCGGGCGATGTTCGAGTGAGACTGCGTCAGGACGCCTTCGCCCATTCCTCCACCGCCTGCTTGGCGTCCTGTCCGTTGGGGTAGACGAGCCCCGCCGAGATCACCAGCTTGGCGGCATCCTCGATGGTCATGTCCAGTTCGATCACGTCTTCGACCGGAAAGAACAGCAGGAATCCCGAGGTCGGGTTCGGCGTTGTCGGCAGGAAGACCGAGGTCAGCCCGGCAGAAGTTGGGGTACGGCGCGCGATCTCGCCCTTGGCGTCGGTCGAGATGAAGCCGATGGCCCAGATACCCTTGCGCGGATATTCGATCAGGCAGGCTTTTTCGAAGCTGCGCTCGGACTGTGCAAAGACCGTCTCGGCCAACTGCTTGATCCCCGAATAGATCGACCGGACGACGGGCGTGCGGTCCACGAGGCTTTCCGCGAAACTGATCATCGAGCGGCCGATCAGACCCTTGGCGATCCAGCCGACGACGATCGTGAACAACAAGAAGACGACCACGCCCAGCCCGCGGACGTTGACCTCGAGGAGTCCGTCGTTGTTGCGGTCGAGGAAGTCGAAAAGCCACGGGATACGCGGGTCACCGGCGGCGTTCACCATCCAGCTGTTGAGAAGCGCGGTGGGCTGCAGACGTTCGGGCACGAAGGGCCAGACGAAACCATCGACCCAACCAACCACGGTCCAGATCAGCCAGACGGTCAGACCGACGGGCGCGATCACGACGATGCCCGTCAGGAAAGAGTTCCGAAGGTTCGCCAACAGGCGTCCACGTTTCTTCGGCTCTGGTTCGAAAGGCGCGTTCATCGATGATCCGTCTGAAAAGGTTTCCGACGAAAGTATGCACTCGGATGCGGCGCCACAATGGGGCGCCACACGTTCAAGCGAAAAGTCAGGACAATCTGCCGAGTTCCTGAGCAATGCCAGCCGCAAGACGGGCATTGTTGAGGACAAGTGCGATATTGGCTCGCAGCGAGCGGCCTTCTGTCAATTCGAAAATCCGCTGCAGCAGGTAGGGTGTCACCGCCTTGCCTGTGATTCCATGTTTCGTCGCATCTTCTGTCGCGCGGGCAATGATCGGCGCAAGCGTTTCTGCGGCGATCTCGTCTGCTTCGGGGATCGGATTCGTCACGAGTTGTCCGCCGGGGAGGTCCAGGTCGCGGCGCATCTTGTGGGCAAGGGCGATGCCCTTTGCGGTGTCGATGCGCAGCGGCGCCTTCATGCCGGAATTGCGCGACCAGAAGGCCGGCAACTGGTCCTGTCCGACCGCGATGACCGGCACGCCGAGCGTTTCCAGAACTTCCAGCGTCTTGGGCAGGTCGAGGATCGCCTTCGCACCCGCCGCCACCACCGTCACGGGGGTCTGCGCCAGTTCCTGTAGGTCGGCGGAGATGTCGAAGCTCTCTTCCGCGCCCTTGTGCACGCCGCCGATACCGCCGGTCGCGAACACGTCGATGCCGGCGCGGTGCGCCGCGATCATGGTGGCCGCGACCGTGGTTGCCCCGGTGCCGCCGCTGGCAAGGCACGCCGCAAGGTCGGCACGCGACAGCTTCGCCACGTTCTTCGCCTGGGCGAGGCGCTCAAGCTGCTCGTCGGTCAGACCGACATGGATGCGCCCTTCGAGAACCGCGATGGTGGCGGGCACGGCACCGGCAGTGCGCAACTCTTCCTCCACCCGGCGGGCGGTTTCGAGGTTCTGCGGATAGGGCATTCCATGTGTGATAATGGTCGATTCAAGCGCGACGACCGGTTTTTTGGCGTCCATTGCGGCCTGAACTTCGGGCGAAAGCGTAATCATGATGGCATGTCTCCGGAAACGTAGGCGGCGGCCGCCTTCAAAGCATGGGACAGGGCAGACGGTCGGTCTTTGCCGGCGCGCTCTGCCGCGATATGAGCCGCCATGAACGTGTCGCCCGCACCGGTAATGCGAGTCACGAGGACCTTTGGCGGGCAGGCCCGGATCACGCCTTCAGAGGTGCCGTCGGCGCAGGTTTCGCCGCCGTGGGTCACGATAGCGCGCGAGGCGCCGCGCGCCAGCAGAGCCGCTGCGGCCTCCGGTGCATCGGCAAAGGTCTGCTGGCACAGCAGGCCGGCCTCTTCGAGGTTCACGTAAAGCGTGCCCCGGCCTGCGCGCAGGAAGGGCATCAGCCGCAATGCCTTTCCCGGACTGGCGGGGGCGATACGCAGGTCGGCAGCGGCGAAGGCCGGGGCGTCCGCGATCTCCGACAGGAGCGACTCGGTCAGGTTGCCGTCCAGCGCGACGGCGCCGGGGTAGGGCGCGTCGGCGGTCCCGAGCGGCCCGTCGATGAGCGGCCGCAGAATCTTCTTGCCGGCAGCTTCCAGCGAATGCGCATCCGCAATGGCGGCGATCAGCCCGTTGACACCTTCGATCGCCATGTACCGGTCGGTCGGCAGGTCCTCGGACAGGTAGACATGGTCGGTGTCGAGCCCGAGGGCCCGGCATTCGGCCAGCAGCTCGTCGCCCTGGCTGTCACGGCCAACCGAGGACAGCAGCGCCGGGCGCAGCCCGAACCGCGCAAGTGTCATGGCGATGTTCAGGGCAACTCCGCCGGGAATGCGTGTGATCCGCCCCGGCACGTCGGACCCGACCGTCATGTGCAGGTTGGCGCGCCCGATCACGTCCCAGAGGACGGAACCGATGCATAGAATATCCGGGGCCCGTGTCATGCGTGCCTTTTGGCGGGTTCATCCGCGCGGCGCAAGAGGAGCCATGGCGCACCACGCGGCAACCAAATTCCGCCGGCGCGGCTCAATCGTGGCATCGTTTGATCAAATCCGTACGGTGAGGGGTTTCGGCCCGCGCCGGAAAGCGTATGATTTGGCCAAACTCCGGAGGGAACCATGAACGAAATGAAGGATGTGAAACCGGCGCTGAAGGCCAAGGACGCCCCCGATCTCGGGGCCTTCGACTGGGAAGATCCCTTCCGGCTGACGGACCAGTTGTCGGAAGAAGAGCGTATGCTGGTAGAGGGTGCGCGTGCCTTCGCCGCCGAAAAGCTGGCGCCCCGCGTGACCCAGGCCTTCCTGGAAGAAACCGTCGCGCCGGACATCTTCGCAGAGATGGGCGGCATGGGCCTTTTGGGTGTCACGGTCCCGGAAGAATACGGCGGCCTGGGGTCGTCCTACGTGTCTTACGGCCTGATCGCCCGCGAGATCGAGCGCGTCGATTCCGGTTACCGGTCGATGATGTCGGTGCAGTCGTCTCTGGTGATGTACCCGATCTACGCCTATGGCTCGGAAGAGCAGCGCCGCAAATACCTGCCCAAACTCGCCACGGGCGAGTGGATTGGGTGCTTCGGCCTGACGGAGCCGGACGCAGGTTCCGACCCTGCCGGCATGAAGACACGGGCAGTGAAGACCGAAGGCGGCTACCGGCTGAACGGCTCGAAGATGTGGATTTCGAACAGCCCCATCGCGGACGTCTTCGTGGTTTGGGCGAAATCCGAGGCGCATGACGGCAAGATCCGCGGTTTCGTCCTTGAAAAGGGCGCCAAAGGCCTGACCGCGCCGAAGATCGAAAACAAGCTTAGCCTGCGCGCCTCGGTGACCGGCGAGGTCGTGCTGGACAACGTTGAGGTTGGAGAAGACGCGCTTCTGCCGCACGTTCAAGGGCTGAAGGGGCCGTTCGGCTGCCTCAACCGCGCACGCTACGGCATCAGCTGGGGCGTTCTGGGCGCCGCCGAGGCGTGCTGGCACGCGGCGCGTGCCTACGGCCTCGACCGCAAGCAATTCGACAAACCCATCGCCGGCACCCAGCTTTTCCAGAAGAAGCTGGCGGACATGCAGACCGAAATCGCTTTCGGCCTGCAAGGCTGCCTGCGTGTCGGACGCCTGATGGATGAGGCCCGCGGGGCGCCCGAGATGATTTCCATCCTCAAGCGCAACAACTGCGGCAAGGCGCTTGAGATCGCGCGAATGGCCCGCGACATGCATGGTGGCAACGGCATTTCGGCCGAGTTCCAGGTGATCCGGCACATGATGAACCTTGAAACGGTGAACACCTACGAGGGCACCCATGATGTGCACGCGCTGATCCTCGGGCGGGCGCAGACCGGGCTTCAGGCGTTCTTCTGATACGCGGTGCCCGGCGCTGCGGCTGCCGGGCACACCTCAACGTGCACGCAGTGGCCAGTTACGGTCGATGCGTGAAAGATCCCAGTGAAAACATGAAAAGTGGCGCGCAGGGCACTGATTTCACAGAAAGGTTTTGCTTTGATTGGCGCTTTGCGTCACGTGGCCCTCAACCGCTTTGGGATCAGGGTTGTCGGACTGGTCGTACTGCGCAGGTGAGGACAGCATTGGCAACGGGCCATTCATGGTCTCCGTGCAAGCATCTGGTTTGATACAAACTTGCACTTCGTTTGTGAGATCGCCTAGTGCGGTCATCCATCTTATAATCGGTATTATGTTTAAAACAGCCGTAGCCAATGCGGCTGATCAATGCGTGCTCCCAGGTGTTTGCGCTTCCACTACTGCGCGCAGCTAACCACACAGTTCACAACCGACACACGCATGAGGCTGGACAAGCAGGTTGACCAGTCGTTAACTCGCGGACCTCACTACCGGAGTCCCAACATGCCTTCTATTCTCGTGCTGAATGGTCCGAACCTGAACCTGCTTGGCACACGTCAACCCGAGATCTACGGATCAACCACGCTCGCCGATGTCGAAGAAATGTGCCGCGCACACGGTACGACCAAGGGTGTCGAGGTGACGTGCCTGCAGTCCAACTTCGAAGGCCAGCTCGTGACATGGATCCACGAAGCGCGCGGTGTGCATGACGGCATTATCCTGAACGCCGGCGCATACACACATACTTCGGTGGCTTTGATGGATGCGATCAAGGGCACGCAGATGCCCACGATCGAGCTTCACATAACGAATGTGCACGCGCGCGAAGCCTTTCGCCATCATTCCTACATCAGCCCTGTCGCAATCGGGGTCATGGCGGGATTCGGCGCCAAAGGCTATACTTTGGCTATCGACGCCCTGTTGGGCCATCTGGAGGGCTGATCCGTGACGCCGGACTTACGAAACAAGCTGATCGAACTGACCAACGTCGACCGTGTCGAAGTCCTGTGGGCGGAACATTGCAACCTGATGGACGCCTACGGGTTCGACCGTCTGATCTATGGGTTCACCCGGTTCCTGACGCCGAACTCGATGGGCGACCCGAACGATTTCGTCATTCTCAGCAACCACTTACCGGCCTATCGTAAAGGTTTTGTCGAAGGTGGGCTGTACCGCGATGCACCGATGGTTCGCTGGGCGTTGGAGAATGAGGGCCATTGTTCATGGCGCGTTCTGGCGGAACAGATCACCACCGGCGCGCTTTCGGAAAAGGCCCAGAAAGTCGTGGCTTTCAACGTCGCGCACAAGGTTCAGGCCGGTTACACGATCAGCTTCAAGTCTGTGTCGAGCCGCGCCAAGGGCGCGATTTCCCTGACGGCGCGGGCCGAGATGACACAAGACGACGCGGATGCGGTCTGGGCAGAGCACGGGCCGGACATCGTCCTGCTGAACAACCTTGTGCACCTGAAGATCCTCACCCTGCCCGTTCCGCTGCACAACCAGACACTGACACCACGCCAGCGCGAGGCTTTGGAGTGGGTCGGTGACGGCAAGACCATGCAGGACATTGCGCAGATCATGGGTTTGACACAGGCCACCATCGAAAAGCACCTGCGCCTCGCACGCGAGACCCTCAACGTGGAAACCACGGCACAGGCGGTCGCAAAGGCGGCATTCCACAACCAGATGTACATTATCGAGGCCTGATTCCACGCGCCTCTTGCGCCGCACCTTCGTTGTGGCGTCAAAATGATGCGGAAACGGGCAATCGGCTTTCGACTGAGCGCGGTTTCTTCCATTTATGTTATGCCAAGATTTCAGATTTCGAAATCTGCCGACGCAAGATCGTTAATTTTCCGTTTTTACCTGTTGGTCAGGAAATCCCGACTTTCTTTACCATGGGTAAATTGCGACTGTGTCGTCGTTCCGTGAGTGGTGGCTTTGGCCATGGAGCGAAGGAGCGGCACCCCGTGTATTTCCGGGCCCTGTCGATCTTCCGGTGCAAACCGGCGCTGGTCCAGCGGGGTAATTTCCGCCCCGTTGGCCGGCATCCCAATAGGGGTCCCCGGTCTCATCCCCAATGTCTCACCGGGGACCCCACCATTTCCCATATTCAGGAAACGAAAGCGCCAGTCCCTTTCAGAACCGGCGCAAACTTGAACTGTCGCGTGAGGGCGCCGCCTGTAACGACAGCGCCGTGCGTGAGGGATCTTAGCCCTGAGCGGCCTTCGCCACCTCGGCTGCGAAATCCTCTTCCTTCTTCTCGATGCCTTCGCCGACCTGCATGCGGACGAAGCCGGTGATCTCTGCACCTGCTTCCTTCGCGGCCTGCGCGACGGTCACATCCGGGTTCAGCGCAAACGGCTGACCGACCAGAGTGATCTCGGCGAGGAACTTCTTCATGCGGCCTTCGATCATCTTCTCGATCACCTGCTCCGGCTTGCCGGACTCGCGGGCGATGTCGATCTGCACCTGGCGCTCTTTCTCGACAACAGCCGGATCGAGGTCCGTCTCGTTCAGGGCGGCCGGGTTGGTGGCAGCGATGTGCATCGCGACCTGCTTGCCGAACTCTTCCGAACCGCCGGTCAGCGCAACCAGCACACCGATCTGGCCCATGCCGTCGGCGGCAGCGTTGTGCACGTAGGTGGACACGGTTTCGCCCGAGATCTTCTCCATCCGGCGCAGGGTCATGTTCTCGCCGATCTTGGCAACCGCGTCGGTGATGTTCTCCGATACCGGCTTGCCATTCAGCTGTGCGTCGGCCAGCGCCTCGACGGAGTCGACGGTCAGCGCGGCACCTGCAATGCCCGACACCATGTTCTGGAATTCGGCGTTCTTGGCGACAAAGTCGGTTTCCGAGTTGACCTCGACCGCGACACCCTGGCCGCCTTCGACCTTCACCGCGACGAGACCTTCAGCCGCAGTGCGGCCGGATTTCTTGGCGGCTTTCGCCAGACCCTTGGTGCGCAGCCAGTCGATGGCGGCTTCCATGTTGCCGTCGTTCTCGACCAGAGCCTTCTTCGCATCCATCATGCCTGCGCCGCTCATTTCGCGCAGTTCTTTCACCTGTGCAGCAGTGATCGCCATCGCTTGGCTCTCCTCATGTCATCTTGGTGGGGCGCCTGGGCCCCTTCAAACCGGCGCATTGCAGTCCCCTGCCCCGCGCCGGATCGCGAACCTCATGTCACGGGCAGGTATCGCTTTTGCGACAGGCCTGCCCGGACGTGGCTCAGCTGGCTTCGCCGCCAGCCAGCAGCTCTTCTGCCGGGGCTTCTTCGAGCGCGCCGAGGTCGACGCCTGCCGCTTCCATCTGGCCGGTCATGCCGTCCAGGGCCGCGCGGGACACCAGATCGCAGTAAAGCGCGATGGCGCGGGCCGCGTCGTCGTTGCCGGGGATGATGTAGTCGATGCCATCGGGCGAGCAGTTGGTGTCGACAATCGCGACGACCGGTATGCCCAGCTTGTTGGCTTCAGCGACGGCCAGCGCCTCTTTCTTGACGTCGATGACGAACAGCATGTCCGGCACGCCGCCCATCTCACGGATGCCGCCCAGGGACGCCTGCAGCTTCTGCTGGTCGCGTTCCATGTTCAGGCGCTCTTTCTTAGTGAGGCCTTCTGCACCGTTTTCCATCTGCTCGTCGATGGAACGCAGGCGGTTGATCGACTGCGAAACGGTCTGCCAGTTGGTCAGCGTGCCGCCGAGCCAGCGGTGGTTCATGTAGTACTGAGCGCATTTTTCAGCGGCTTCTGCGATCGGCTGGGCAGCCTGACGCTTGGTGCCGACGAACAGCACGCGACCGTTCTTGGCAACGCAATCACGGATCGCCTGCAGTGCCTGGTCCAGCAGCGGGACGGTCTGCGTCAGGTCCATGATGTGGATGCCGTTGCGCGCGCCGTAGATGAACTCGCCCATGCGGGGGTTCCAGCGCTGCGTCTGGTGGCCGAAGTGAACGCCAGCTTCAAGCAGCTGACGCATGGTGAACTCGGGAAGAGCCATGCCTTCTATCCTTTCCGGTTTAGCCTCGGCGGGGGATTTGTCCGGATCATTCCGGGCCAACCGGTGGACCCATGGGGATGTCTCCCCCATAAGGCCCGCCCCCGCCTGCGGGTTCGTGAGGGGCCATTACAGAGGTTTCACCACCATGGCAAGACCCAAAGCGGTTTGCGCATGTCGCACCGGTCGATCACGCAAGGCGTCTGGACAAACGCCCGTGTCTGGTTCGGGTGGGCGCGTTCCGGGATCGACCGGTGCGGCGCCCCTCAAGTGCGCCGCTGAACCTTTTGAAAACGCTGACGTTCAAAAGATGGCCCTGTCAGAGAAAAACCCGCTCCACGAACCAGTAGGCGCCGACGCAGGCAATCGCGACAGAGGCCGGCATGGCCACGTAGCGGCGGTAGGCGTGGAGGTGGTCCACGAAATGCGCCGACAACAGGCAGGCCACCGACAGGGCCGCCAGCGGCCAGAGGAAGATCGGTGCCTCTGCGCCCATGGCGGCAGTGAAGCCAGGCCCATTCAGCAGGTATCCCGCGGCCACGAAGACGATGGCCAGCACACCGTAGACCACCTGCGCCATGCGCTGATCGGCTTTCATGCGGTCGGTCCGCTGGGCCAGGGCAACCAGCAGGAAGGCCAGGGCGATGACCGTGAGCTGGCCGAATTCCACACCCACGTTGAAGCCGATAAGTGCCGGAATGAACTGGCCTTTCGGCAATCCGAACTCCTGCAGGACCGAGGCGAAACCGAGACCGTGCAGCAGGCCGAAGACGAATACGACCAGTGGCCGCCAGCGGTGGAGCTTGTCGGAGACGATGTTTTCGACCGCGACGTAGACGATGGAGGCGGCGATGATCGGCTCCACGATGCTGCCGGGGATCGACACATAGCCGAGCGCGCCAAGTGCCAGCGTCACGGTGTGGGCCAGCGTGAAGGCGGAGATCTGCCAAAGCAGCGGGCCGAGCCGGGTGGACAGGAAGAACAGCCCCAGCACGAAGAGGATGTGGTCGAGGCCCATGGGCAGGATGTGCTCGAAGCCTACGGGGATGTAACTGGCGAAGGTGGCGAACCAGCCTTGGGCGTCTCCGCCCGAAAGGGTGATCGTATCGGACGGGCCACCGGTCAGGTAGCCGGTATATCCGTCCTCGACGTCCATCTGCCGCAGGATCAGCGTGCCGTATTCCGACGGCCAGGACACGGTCAACGACTGCGTGCCGGACGGCAGATTTCCGTTCAAAAACAAGCGGCTTTCGCGCGGAAGTTCGATGTTGGGCACGTCTTCGACCTCGACGTTGCCCAGCGACAGCGGCACGTCGGTGCCGTCCTGCGTCGTTATCGTGACCGGTGCGAGGATGGCCTGAGACTCGGTCTGGATGCGCGTCCGAAGGTCATCGGGAGACAGCGCGCGCAGGGTATCGACCTCGGCTGCCTTGTCGGAGGCGTTGGTGTCCTCCAGCCCTTCGAGATCGACATCGGCCAGCAGCGGCTCCGCCGACAGGCGCAGCACCAGCGACAGGTCGGACCCATCGGTCGTCAGGTCGCCGATGGCTGGGCGGACCTCGTGGGCGGCGGCGGTTGTGAGCCACAGGAGGCTGGCAAGAAGGGCGGCAAGGGCGCGGATCATGGAGGTCTCCGTGGCGGCATTTTCGAACCATGATGACGCAATGTCCGATGGGATCAAGGGCTGATGCGGCCCAACCGTACGCCGGTAACCTGCCATAGCATGCCCCGGACGAATAAATGGCACGCGCGGAAGGGTAACGGAGCGTGCGGCCCAAGGACATACAACATGCAGCGGTTCGAAAAAGACGACACCACAACGGGTTAACAGATCTTAATAATTCGATCCGCGCGTTAAGGTGCGAACCGGCCGGTTCGCCCCCGATTCCCGGCCGGTTGTTAATCTTTTCCACGAATCTGTGCCGCTAAACCGTTGCGCAGGAATATTTTTCGTTAATCCGCCCGGAAACGTCGCGTCACGTGCCCTGCCCGCCTGATGCTCTGACAGATGCGGGGAACGGTCAGCCGGTCTTGTCGGTCACCGTCAGCCCGAGCATCCGCCAGCTTTGAATGCCGCCCCGATAGTAGAAGATGCGGTCTGCCGGATAGCCTGCCTCGATCATGTTGTGGATCGCGGTGGGCGACTGCCCGCACCACATGCCATTGCAGAACAGCGCGACCGGCCGCGCGTTTGCGCAATCCCACCCGTCGAAGTCCGGCTCGCAGCCAAGCTGCGCCAGTTCGTCGATGACGTAGGCGTAGGGGATGTTGACCGCGCCGGGGATGGAGCCGGTGCGGAACCAGTCTTCGGTGCGGCTGTCGATCACCATGGCGTCGGGGTCTTGCAGCATGTCCAGAAGCTCAAGCTCGCCGATGGTCGTCACGCCCGGTGCCGGCGTCATCGGCTGTATGCAGAACGGCGGGCAAGCGCGCGAGGTCTGCGCCCATTCGCCGTCAAGCTCGTTGGTCTGGTCCTGGATGCGGCTGATGGTGGCCGTTCCTCCCGCCGTCTCGACCGTGACCGAGGGCGTGTCGGGGGTGATGTTGACCTCTTCGGCCAGCAGCGGCGTGCTGAGCAACGCGCCCGCGACGATGGATCTGATGAGCATGGTGTGTCCTCCCTTGTGAAATGGAGGTTGGGGCCGGGCAGGCACAATTCAAGCGCGGGCGCCCTGCCCCTTGTGCTGCCGCCGGTCGGACGTCGCGCCTCACCTGCGCTCTGCAACGGTCCGGACGATGCGCCGGAACCGTTCCCTTGCCCCGGGGCTTCGCCCGTGATTGGCACGAACCGTCCCGCTGACGGTTCGCCACGCTCAGGACGCGGCATGGCCGCCTTGGGGATTCGCCCGCTCGTCGCTTGAAAGGTCCGCAGGACACTTCATCCGGCTGCGCCGGAACCGCGCCTCACCCCAGTGCATACCCCGCGCCGCGGACGGTGCGGAGGAGATCCTGGCCGCCGTGCTGGCTCAGCGCCTTGCGCAGGCGTCCGATGTGGACGTCGACGGTGCGGGTGTCGACATAGATGTCCCGGCCCCAGACCCGGTCCAGAAGCTGTTCGCGCGACCACACGCGGCCCGGCTTTTCCATGAAGGTGGTCAGCAGGCGGAACTCTGTCGGGCCCAGCTTCAGCGGCTTGCCGTTGCGGGTGACGCGGTGGGTTTCGGAATCGAGCACGATGTCCTCGTACTCCAGCCGCAGACCGGCGGCAGAGGGACGCGCGCGCCGGAGTTGCGCCCGCACCCGCGCCATCAGTTCGACGACCGAATAGGGTTTGACCACGTAGTCGTCGGCGCCGGTTTCCAGACCGCGCACCCGGTCCACCTCTTCCGAGCGCGCCGACAGCATGATGATCGGCACGTTGCGGGTTTCCGGCTTGGTCTTGATCTGGCGGCACACCTCGATCCCGGACACGTTGGGCAGCATCCAGTCGAGCACCACGATGTCGGGGTTTTCCTCCGCCATCATCAGCAGCGCCTCTTCGCCGTTGCCGGCGCTGGCCACCCGGAAGCCTTCGGCCTCCAGGTTGTAGGACAGGACTTCGCGTTGTGCCGGCTCGTCCTCGACAAGCAATACCGTGGGCTGATCCGCCGCCATCGCGCTCAGTCCTTGTCCGATTGGGTGAATTCCGACGACAGCCGGAAGTCCGTCGACGTGCGGTCGTGCTTCACCCGCGCCTCCGTCGGCATCTGGCCGGTGACGAGGAACACCACCTGTTCGGAAATCGAGGTCACATGGTCGCCCATGCGTTCGATGTTCTTGGCGATGAAATGCAAGTGCATGCAGGCGGTGATGTTGCGCGGGTCCTCCAGCATGAAGGTCAGGAACTCGCGGAACAGCGTGTTGTACATCTGATCGACGTCGCGGTCGCGTTCGATCACGTCGAGCGCCAGCGCCTCGTCGCGCTGGATATAGGCATCAAGCGCGTCCTTGAGCATCAGCTCGACCTCGCGGGCCATGCGGCGGAGCGAGGCGGCGGTTCCGCCGATCTGCTGCATCTGCGACAGGACGGAGGTCCGCTTGGCCATGTTCTTCGACAAATCGCCGATGCGTTCGAGGTTTGCGGACATGCGCATCACCGACAGCACGACCCGCAGGTCGGAGGCGATGGGCGCGCGGAGCGCGATGACCCGGGCGGCTTCCTCGTTGAGGCTTTCGTCCATGGCGTCGATGGCCTTGTCGCCCTCGCGGACTTTCTGGGCCAGTTCCTCGTCCCGCTTTTCGAGCGCGATGGCGGCGGAGATGATCGCCTCTTCGACGAGGCCGCCCATCTTCATGATCCGGGCCTGGATGCCTTCGAGGTCGCGGTCGAAGGCCGAGGCGATGTGCTGGTTCAGTTCGGTCATTGAATTATCCGATCCGTCCGGTGATGTAGCTTTCGGTGCGGGGATCTTCGGGGTTGGTGAAGATCTGGCCGGTTTCGCCGTATTCCACGAGGTTGCCAAGGTGGAAGAAGGCCGTTTTCTGGCTGACGCGCGCGGCCTGCTGCATGGAGTGGGTCACGATCACCACCGAGTAGTCCTGACGCAACTCGTCGATCAGTTCCTCGACCTGCGAGGTGGCGATCGGGTCGAGCGCGGAACAGGGTTCGTCCATCAGCAGGACTTCGGGTTCCGTGGCGATGGCGCGGGCGATGCAGAGGCGCTGCTGCTGGCCGCCCGAAAGACCGGTGCCGGGGGCGTTCAGGCGGTCCTTCACCTCGTTCCAGATGGCGCCGCGGCGGAGCGACTTCTCGACGATTTCGTCGAGGTCGGCCTTGTTCTTGGCCAGACCGTGGATGCGCGGGCCGTAGGCGATGTTGTCGTAGATCGACTTGGGGAACGGGTTCGGTTTCTGGAAGACCATGCCGACCTTGGCGCGCAGTTGCACCGGGTCGACGCGCTTGTCGTAGATGTCCTCGCCGTCGATCTCGATCTTGCCCTCGACGCGGCAGATGTCGATGGTGTCGTTCATGCGGTTGAGCGTGCGCAGGAAGGTGGACTTGCCGCAGCCCGAGGGACCGATGAAGGCGGTCACGGTCTTGTCCTCGATGTCAACGTCCACGTCCTTGATGGCATGGGTGTCGCCGTAGAATACCTGAACGCCACGGGCGCTGATCTTGTTCTCGGTCTGGGTCACGTCTCGTTCCGTATGCGATGCGTCGTACATGTTCATGGGTCCTATCCTAGCGTTTTGGCCGCCCGTCGGGAATGCCGGGCCTTGGCGGTGGGGCCGGATGTCTCCGGCTTACCAGCGGCGCTCGAAGCGGCGTCGCAGGATGATGGCGATGATGTTCATGGTCAGCAGGAAGACCAGGAGGATGATGATCCCGCCCCAGGCGCGTTCGTAATAAGCCGGGTCGGCGCGCTTGGCCCATTCGTAGATCTGCGCGGGCATGGCGGAGTTCGGCGACATGAAGCCTTCGGCGATGCCGTCGGGATAGTTGGTGGCGATGTAGCCCACCATGCCGATCAGCAGGAGTGGCGCGGTTTCGCCGAGTGCCTGCGCCAGACCGATGATGGTGCCGGTCAGGATCCCCGGCATGGCCAGCGGCAGCACGTGGTGAAAGACCGCCTGCATCTTCGACGCGCCCACCCCGAGCGCCGCGTCACGGATCGACGGCGGCACCGACTTCAGCGAGGCGCGGGTCGAGATGATGATCGTCGGCAGGGTCATCAGCGTCAGCACCAGGCCACCGACCAGCGGCGCCGACTGCGGCAGGTGCATGAACTGGATGAAGACCGCAAGACCCAGGATACCAAAGACGATGGACGGCACGGCAGCGAGATTAGAGATGTTCACCTCGATCAGGTCGGTCCAGCGGTTCTGAGGCGCGAATTCCTCAAGGTAGATGGAGGCGGCGACCCCGATGGGCAGCGACAGCGCCAGCACCACCAGCATCATGAAGAACGAACCCAGCATCGACACGCCCAGCCCGGCCTGTTCGGGGCGGGATTCGGAGGCGTCGGCCCCGAAGATGAACTCGGTGTTAAAGGACTTCTGGATCAGGCCGGCCCTGCGCATCTGGTCCACGAGGTCGAGATGCTCGGCGTCGATGTTCTTGTCCCGCGCCAGGTCGTCGCGTTTGACCCGGCCCTTGAAGTAGCCGTCCACGCGCGAGGAGGCGAGGATGCGAAAGTCGATGGTCTGGCCGATCCGGTCGGGGTTGGCGATCACGTAGTCACGCAGTTGTGCCGCGGCGGAGGCGGAGATCAGCGCCTTCATGTCCTTCGCGTCCTCAAGCGGGGTGTCGAAGCCCTCGTCCTGCACCTGTGCGAGGATCGCCTGCTGGATCAGCGGCTGGTAGCCGAAGGTCGAGACCTTCTTGATGTCCTCGATGTCGCGGTTGCCGTTCTTGTCCAGCTTCGCCTCGTCCAGGTAGACGGGCACCTCGATGAAGGTCTGCTGGAAGGCGGTCAGGCCGTTCGCCAGGATCGCCCAGAGCAGCACCACAAGGAAGAAGATGCCGGTGCCGATGGCGGCAAGGCCGTACATCTGGAACCGTTTTTCGGCGGCGTTGCGGTGCTTCGTGCGGGCGTCGGCGGCGGTCAGGGAAATCTTGCCGCGCGGTGCATCGGCGGTGTCCATGGATGCGTCAGTCATTCGTACTGCTCCCGGTACTTGCGCACGATGTAGAGGGCGAAGACGTTCAGCCCCAGCGTCAGGATGAAGAGGGTCATGCCGAGGGCGAAGGCCACCAGAGCCTCGGGGGATGCAAAGTCGGCGTCGCCGGTCAGCTGCGAGACGATCCGCGTGGTCACGGTGGTCATCGCCTCGAAGGGGTTGAGCGACAGCTTGGCCGCGGCCCCTGCCCCCAGCACCACGATCATCGTCTCGCCGATGGCGCGTGAGGTCGCCAGGAGGATGGCGCCGACGATGCCCGGCAGGGCTGCGGGCAGGATCACCTGCTTGATGGTCTCGGACTTCGTCGCCCCCAGCCCGTAGGATCCGTCACGCATCGCCTGCGGTACGGCGTTGATGATGTCGTCGGACAGCGAGGAGACGAAGGGGATCAGCATGATGCCCATCGCGATGCCGGCGGTGATGACGGCGCGGGTGCCCTGCATCCAGCCCAGACCGTCGCTGCCGAAGACCGACAGCAGCAGCGGGCCGACCGTCAGCAGCGCGAAGAGGCCGTAGACGATGGTCGGGATACCGGCCAGAACTTCGAGCGCGGGCTTGGCAAAGGCGCGCATCTTCGGGCCGGCGTATTCCGACAGGTAGACGGCGGCGAACAGCCCGATCGGCACGGCGACCAGCAGCGCCACGAAGGAAATGTAGAGCGTACCCCAGAGCAGCGGCCAGATGCCCAGCTCGGACCCGCCGCCGAAGGAGGGCGACCAGGTGAGCGAGCCGAAGAAGTCGCCCGCCGGGTAGAGGCTGAAGAACCGGATGGTGTTGCCGATCAGCGAGAACACGATGCCCACGGTCGTCAGGATCGCGATGGAGGCGGCCGCGATCAGCAGGTAGCGGATGGAGGTCTCGACCACGTTACGGGCACGGAAGTCCTTGTTGGTCTCGCGCAGGGCGATTCCCAGCCCGGCCAGCGCCAGGACGATCACGGCCACGGTCATGTAGAGGGTGCCGCTGTTGTTGAGCACGCGGAATTTGCGCGCGGCGTCCAAAACGGCGGGGGTCAGCTCGGACGTGACGATCTGGCCGGCGTCCTTCAGCGTCTGCGTGACGTCGGACGCGCCGAGGTCGGCCACGGCGTCGGGCCGCATCAGACCAGCCGCTATGGCGTTGTCGATGCCGTCGGCGGCGCGGCGGACCTCGGCCATCACCAGCGACAGGTTGCTGCCCTCGGCGACCTCGGTGTCGGGGATCATCCCGGAAACCACCGCGTTCACGTAAAGCGGCTGCGCCAGAAGCCAGACGATCAGCAGCAGGAAGGCGGGTACGACGACCTTGATCGCCGCGTTCGAGCCGTAATAGGACGGCAGCGAGTGAAGGTGACGGCTGTCGCCGCCCGCGCTCTTCATTGCGCGGCCGCGCGCTGCGACGTAGCCGATGGCGGCCAGCGCAAGCACGATCACGATGAGCCAGAGTAATGGCATGTGCCCCCCGAAGTCCCTGTTTCTGTTGGTCTTTGGCTGAATGAACGACGGGGCGGCGGGAAGGGCCGCCCCGTCGGAGAGGTATCCGGTCCCGTGAGGGTCCGATTACATGCCTTCGTCGGCCATGGTGGTCTCGTTCGCGACCTTTTCCTGGGTCTGTGCCAGTTCCGGGTCAGCCACGAGGCCGTATGCCGAGAGCGGGCCGTCGGGGCCTGCGATCTCGTCCGCGACGAAGAATTCCGCGTATTCCTTCAGGCCCGGGATGACGCCGAGGTGTGCCTTCTTGATGTAGAAGTACAGCGGGCGCGACACCGGGTATTCGCCGGATGCGATGGTCTCGGTCTTCGGCTCGATGCCGGAAACGGTCGCGACCTTCAGCTTGTCGGTGTTGTTCTCGTAGAACGCCAGGCCGAACACGCCGATGCCGTTGGAGTTGGAGTCGATGGAGGCCAGCGTCTCGGTGTAGTCGCCGTCGATGTCGACCGAACGGCCGTCGGTGCGAACCGCGATGCAGGCGTCTTCGGCGTCGTCTTCGGACATGCCGCTGTCGAGCATCGCCTGCAGGGCGCCGGTCGCTTCGCAGCCAGCCGCCAGGACCTTCTCTTCGAAGACTTCACGGGTGCCGTGCTTGGTTCCGGGGATGAAGGCCATGATCTCGGCTTCCGGCAGGTCGCCGTTGAACTCGGACCACATGGTGTACGGGTTGTCGACCAGCTCGCCGTCCTTGACCACTTTCGGCGCGAGGGCGTTGTAGATGTCCGCCGGTTCGAAGGCAGTGAAGGCCGGGCCGTCGATCTGGGAGGCGAAGACGATGCCGTCATAGCCGATGCGGACTTCGATGATGTCGGTCACGCCGGCGTCTGCACAGGCGGCGATTTCCTTTTCGCGGATCGCGCGGGACGCGTTCGCGATGTCGATGGTGTTCTCGCCCACGCCTTCGCAGAAGCGCTTGAGGCCGGCGGAGGAACCACCGGATTCCACGACCGGGGTCGGGAAGTCGAAGTTTTCGCCGAACGCTTCGGCCACGATGGAGGCGTAAGGCAGAACTGTGGAGGAGCCTGCAACCTGCACGTTGTCACGTGCGTAGGCTGCGGAGGCTGCGGAAGCGAGCGCCAGAGCAGAGGCGGTCAGTTTCACGAATTTCATCAGGTTTGCTCCCTAGGTCAGGAATCGATCATCCCCAGTGATGACCGTCGGGCCCTTCGCTAAGGCCAGCGCGCAATGCTTTTGTGACGGCGACGTAACAGTTTCATGACGATGGGCGATTTCGCGAATTTTCACGCAATGAGAGCGGGGCGTGCGTGGGCAGACGTCGCCGATGAGCGTACTTCAGTCGTGAAGTAATCTCGGTTTTGTAATTTATTACAGATGCTTACGGGGTGTCATGCCAGTCCCCGCCGTCGAGCGACTGAAATGACGGGTGCCCCTTGGTCACTCAAGCCAGATTCCCGGACGGCGCGCCGACCGTGTCGAATCGTGACGCGGCGTTTACCGGATTCGCCGGTTTGTGACGGCTTTGTTCATGCTGTTCGGCTCAGGTGGCGGGCAGGATCACTGTGAAGGTCGTCCCCTTCCCCAGTTCGCTGTCCACGCGCAGCCGCCCGCGATGCCGGTTCACGATGTGCTTGACGATGGCCAGCCCCAGACCCGTGCCTCCCATCTCACGCGAGCGGTGGCTGTCGACGCGGTAGAAACGCTCGGTGAGGCGCGGCAGGTGAATCTGGTCGATGCCCGGGCCGGTGTCGCTGACGGTCAGCCGCACACCACGCCCGCGCACGCGCGGTTCGTATTCGACCGCGTTCAGCGCCACGGTGACCGTCGCGCCCCGCCCGGAGTACTTGATGGCGTTCTCCAGAAGATTGGTCAGCACCTGGCGCAACTGGTCTTCGTCGCCCGGGATGGTCACGGGCGTGGCGGGCACCGAGAGGTCGAGCTTCACGCCCGCCTCCTCGGCGATGGGGCGCAGGCCGTGCAGCGTCGAGCGGGCGATCTCCGCCGGATCGATCCGGGTCGTGGGCCTGACCCGTTCGTCCGCCTCCACCCGGCTGAGCGACAGCAGGTCGCCGATCAGGCGGTTCATGCGCGCGGCCTCGGACTCCATGATCGACAGGAACCGCGCCTGCCCCACCGGATCGTCGCGCGCCGGTCCCTTCAGCGTCTCGATGAAGCCGATCAGCGCCGTCAGAGGCGTGCGCAGTTCGTGGCTGACGTTCGCGACGAAGTCCCGGCGCATCTGGCCGATCTGCTCCATCGGGGTGACGTCCTCGAAACAGACCAGCACGCCGCGTCCGCTTTCCAGCGTCACGGCGCGCACGGTCACGCGGTAGGTGGTGTCCTGCCGCCCGTCGTTGGTCAGGTAGTCGGCGGCACGGGGCGAGCCGTCGCGCAGGCAGGTCTCGATCGCGTCCAGCAGACCGGGCTGGCGCAGCGCGGTGATGAAGTGACGGCCGCGGATCGCCTGTCCCAGCAGGTCCAGGGCCGGACCGTTGGCCGCTTCGATCCGCTCGTCCCGGCGGATCATCACGGCAGGCAGCGGGATCGCCTCGACGAAGCCCGCCTCGGCCTCCGTCATCTCAGGCGCTCCCCGCGGCGGCAAAACCCGCATCGAAACAGGCGATCAGCGCATCGGGGTCTTCGAGGCCCACGGACACGCGGAAGAACCCTTCGGTGATGCCGAGTGCCGCGCGTCCCTCGGGCGTCAGGGCCCGGTGCGAGGAGGAGGCCGGGTGCGACAGCGTGGTGCCCACGTCGCCCAGCGTCGGCGCGAAGGCCACGCCGTTGGCGGCTTCGGCGAAGGCGTTGGCCTCGGCCCGGCCGCCGTCCAGCACGAAGCTGACCATGTTGCCGCCCTGCCCCTGCAGCAGCCCCTGCGCGCGCGCCATGTCGGGATGGTCGGGCCGCGTCGGGTAAAGAACCTTCGCGATGCCGGCCTGCCCGGCGAGGTGATCGGCCAGCCGCCGCGCGGTGTCCTGCGCGCGCGTCTGGCGCAGGGCGAAGGTGTGCAGCCCGCGTTCCGCCAGCCAGCAGTCGAACGGGCTGGGCGTCATGCCGGTGGTCACCGCAAAGATCCGCATTCTGGCCATCAGGTCGGGGTCCGTCGCGCCGATCCAGCCCAGCGTCACGTCGGAATGGCCCGCCAGCAGCTTGGTCACCGAGTGCAGCACGATGTCGGCGCCGTGTTCGAACGGCTTGACCGTGGCGGGGGTGGTGAAGGTGTTGTCGACCACCAGCAGCACGCCCTTCTCGCGGCAAAGCGCGGCGATCCCGTCGAGATCGGCCAGCCGGAGCGTCGGGTTGGAGACGACCTCGATCAGCACCATCTTCGTCTCGGGACGCAGCGCGGCGGCGACCGAGGCGGCGTCGGTCACCTGCGCCATGGTGGTCGCGATGCCGAGGCGCGGCAGGTCCTCGGTCAGCATCCGCAGCGAACGCCCATAAAGCTGGTCGCCCCCGACAACGTGGTCCCCGGCTTTCGTCAGGCCGAGCAGCACAGCCGCCACCGCCGCCATGCCGGACCCCAGCACCATGCCGCCTTCGCAGCCTTCCAGAGCGTCGATGCGGCGGGCCAGGACGTCCGCGTTGGGGTGGCCTTCACGCGCGTAGGTGTAGCCCTGCGCCCTGCCCTCGTACTGCGAATCGAGTTCGTCCGGCGTGGTCGAAGCGTAGACGACCGACGGCATCAGCGGCGTGATGACCGGTGTCGACAGGCTTGGCGGGACGGTGACGGGGCGTTGCAGCGTGGGTTTCATGGCGTCTTTCCTAGCGGGTCTTCTGATGGCGACAGAGGGATCACCACGCGCAGGGGCTGTCAATCGCGCAAACCCTCGGGCAGGCGCGATTTTCCGTGTGACGTCAGGGTGCGCTCAGAGCGCGCGCAGACCCTTGGCAAAGCGCCGTGCGTTGGCCTGATAGCCAAGCGCGGACAGCTTGAGCTCCTCGATGGCCTCCGGGGTGAGCTCGCGCACGACCTTGCCCGGCATGCCCATGACGAGGCTGCCGTCGGGGATCTCCTTGCCCTCGGTCACCAGAGCGCCGGCGCCGATCAGGCAGTTGTTGCCGATCTTCGCCCCGTTCAGGATCGTCGCGCCCATGCCGATCAGGGTGTTGTCGCCGATGGTGCAGCCGTGCAGCATGACCTTGTGGCCGATGGTGCAGCCCGCGCCGATCACCAGCGGAAAGCCCATGTCGGTGTGGCAGACGACGTTCTCCTGCAGGTTGGAGCCACGGCCGATGCGGATTTCCTCGTTGTCGCCACGCAGGGTGCTGCCGAACCAGACGGAGCTGTCCTCTTCCATCACGATGCGGCCGATGACATGCGCGCCGGGCGCGACCCATGCGGTGGCGTGCAGTTGCGGTTCGATGTCGTCCAGGGCGTAGATGGTCATGCGAGTTCCTCGAATTCGGATTGCAGGCTGCGGACGTGGTCCACCAGCCAGGGTTGTTGCAGGCGGCGCAGACGGGTGGCGGAGACGATGGTCTTCAGCCGGTCGAACGCGGCGTCGAGATCGTCGTTCACCAGCACGTAGTCGTAGCTGCCCCAGTGGGAGATCTCGTCCCAGCTTTTCTGCATCCGCTTGGCGATCACGTCGGGCGAGTCCTGTCCGCGCCCGACAAGGCGGCGGCGCAGTTCGGCGATGGAGGGCGGCAGGATGAAGACCGACAGCGTGTGCGGCCCGAGTGCGGAGTTCACGATCTGCTGCGCGCCCTGCCAGTCGATGTCGAAGAGCACGTCGCGCCCCTGCCCGATCGCGGCCTCCACCGGCGCGCGGGGCGAGCCGTAGAAGTGGCCGAAGACATGGGCGTGCTCCAGCATCCCCTGATCGTTGACCGTGCGCTTGAATTCTTCTTCGGCGAGAAAGTGATAGTGCTGGCCGTCCACCTCGCCGGGGCGCGGCGCGCGGGTCGTGGCCGAGACCGAAAACCTGAGCGACGGGTCCCAGTCCAGCAGGCGCCGCGACAGCGTGGATTTCCCCGCGCCTGAGGGCGAGGACAGGATGATCAGCAGACCGCGGCGGTTCGGCAGTGTGTCGGTCATTGCGGTCATTCCACGTTCTGGATCTGCTCGCGCATCTGGTCGATGGCGGTCTTGAGGCTCAGGCCGATGCGGGTCAGTTCGGCATCGCCCGACTTCGAACACAGGGTGTTGGCCTCGCGGTTGAACTCCTGGCACAGGAAGTCGAGCTTGCGGCCGATTGCGCCCTTGGTGGCCATGAGGTCACGGGCGGCGCCGATGTGGGCGCGCAGGCGGTCGATTTCCTCGGTGACGTCGGATTTCACCGCGATCAGCGCCAGTTCCTGCGCGATGCGTGCCTCGTCGATGCCGTCCACGTTGTCGGTGACGCGCGCAAGCTGGGCGCGGAAGCGCTGGACCTGTGCCTCGGCCCGGGCGGCAATGGCGGCCTCGGCCTCTGTCACCAGAGACTCGATCTCCGCCAGCTGGCGCATCACGATCTCTGTCAAAGCCGCGCCCTCACTTTGCCGCATTCCGACAAAGGCATCGAGCGCCCGGGAGAAGTCGGCAACCAGCAGGTTGCGGAGCGCCTCCTGGTCGACTTCTGCGGCCTCCGAGGTCAGCACGCCGCGCAGGCCCACCACTTCCGCGGCGGTGGACGGTGCCAGCGACAGGCCGCGCTCCATCGCCTCCGCCTCGATCCGCGACATCGCGTCGAGCACGGCGGTCAGTTGCGTTTCGTCGAGCCGCAGCGCGCCCTCGCCCGCCTGGGCGGTCAGGCGCAACCCGATCTGCACGTTGCCCCGCACAATTGCCTTGGCCGCAAGGGCCCGCACCTGGGCTTCGAGCCCCTCGACCCAGTCGGGCAGGCGCAGGCGAAGGTCCAGCCCCTTGCCGTTGACGCCCCTCAGTTCCCACGCCCAGGACAGGCCGAAGGCCGCGCCCTGCACATTCGCGAAGCCGGTCATGGACTGGCGCATGTCTGTCTCTCCTGTCATGGGTTCCGGGTAAAGCCCGGAGCGGCCCATGGCAAGCGCCGAGGGCGGGCCGCGCTGCGCCCCTCCAGTGGGCAGTTCGCTACAATTCTTAGCAAGACGTTAACCGTTGAGCCAGAAATGGGGCGAAATTCGGGCGGCGTTCTGGTAGTAATCATTCTATAAGGATTGTTGACACGCGAACATGGTGGCAGGGGGCTCTGCCAGATCGCATCCGGAACCAAAAGGAGCGGACACATGTTTGGCAAGGGCGGAAACGGACAAGGGATCGTTTCGATGACGGAGCGGGAAAAGGCACGGCGCGAAGCGCCCTTGCGCCAGGTGGAAACCTATTGGCGCGGGTTGTGCGACGGGACCTCTGTCCCGCTTCGCAGCCAGGTCGATCCGAGAGGCATGGAGAGCGCGCTGGAAAACGCGTTCCTGCTGGAACGGATCGCACCGTCGATGGCGAAGATCCGGGTGGCGGGCTCGCATCTCAATGACCTGATGGGCATGCAGGTGGCCGGCATGCCGCTGTCGAGCCTGATCGCGCCGGGCGACCGCGAACGGTTCGGCCAGGGCGTCACGGCGCTGTTCGCCGATCCGGCGATCGTGCGCATCGACCTGCGGGCCGAAGGCGGCTTCGGCAAGCCCGAACTGGAAGCGAGCCTTATCCTTCTGCCGCTGCGGTCGGACTTCGGCGACATGACCCGCGGACTGGGTGCGCTGATCAGCCATGGTCGGGTCGGCCGGACGCCGCGCCGGTTCCAGGTCGTGCGGATGCACATTTCGGCTGCGGTCAGCGGAACACCGGCCACGCCCGGCCTGGCCGCCGCGGAGGCACCGAAGCCGGCGCGCCCGGCATTCGAGGTTCGCGAAGAGCAGCGGACGTTCACCCCGGCCCCTGCCCCGGTCGGGACGTCTGACGAGGCGCAGCCCGTCGTTCAGCGCGGGCACCTGCGCCTGATCGTGGACAACGACTGACGGGCAAGTGCCAAGGGACCGGACACACCGCATCCCTGCGCGCCGGTCCGAGGCGGATACCACACATGAAAAGGCCGGCCCCGGTGGACCGGCCTTCGTTGTTTCAAGCGTCTGGCCAGATGCTCGGCCAGACGTCTGGCGCGATCAGCCGTGCGCGGCAGCGGCGGCGTTTTCGCGACGGGCGGTCAGTTCCTCGGCCACGAGGAATGCCAGCTCCAGCGACTGGGACGCATTTAGACGCGGGTCGCAGGCGGTGTGGTAGCGGTCGCTGAGATTCTCTTCGGTCACTTCACGCACGCCGCCGGTGCATTCGGTCACGTCGAGGCCCGTCATCTCGAAATGCACGCCACCGGGCACGGTGCCCTCTGCCTCGTGCACGCCAAAGAATTCGCGGACCTCGCGCAGGACGTTGTCGAAGGGGCGCGTCTTGTAGCCGGTGGCCGACTTGATCGTGTTGCCGTGCATCGGATCGCAGACCCATGTCACCTTGGCACCCTCTTCCTGCACGGCCTTGACGAGGCGCGGCAGGTTCTCGGCCACCTTGCCGGCGCCGAAGCGCGCGATCAGCGTCAGCTTGCCCTCTTCGTTCTGCGGGTTGAGCTTCGACATCAGGACCTTGAGGTCGTCGGCGGTGGTGGTCGGGCCGCACTTCAGGCCGACCGGGTTCATGATGCCTCGGCAGAATTCGACATGCGCGCCGTCGGGCTGACGGGTGCGGTCGCCGATCCAGACCATGTGGCCGGAACCCGCGAGCCACTTGCCGGAGGTCGAATCCATCCGGGTCAGCGCCTCTTCGTATTCCAGCAGCAGGCCCTCGTGCGAGGTGTAGAATTCGACCGTTTGCAGGGTGTGCGCCTGCTCGTTCGAGACGCCCGCCGCGCGGATGAAGTCCAGCGTGTCGGTGATGCGCGCGGCCATGTCGCGGTACTTCGCGGCCTTCTCGCCCTCGGTGAAACCCAGTGTCCACTGGTGCACCTGGTGCACGTCGGCGTAACCGCCGGTGGAGAACGCGCGCAGCAGGTTCAGCGTGGCGGCGGCCTGCGTGTAGGCCTGCAGCATCTTCTGCGGGTTGGGGATGCGCGCATCCGGGGTGAAGGGCAGATCGTTGATGATATCGCCACGGTAGCTCGGCAGCTCGACGCCATCCACCACCTCGGTCGGGGCGGAGCGCGGCTTGGCGAACTGGCCGGCCATGCGGCCCACCTTCACCACCGGCACCTTGGCGCCGAAGGTCAGCACCATGGCCATCTGCAACATCACCTTGAAGGTGTCGCGGATGGCGTTCGCGCTGAACTGTTCGAAGGACTCGGCGCAGTCGCCGCCCTGAAGCAGGAACGCCTCGCCACGGCCCGCGGCCCCCAAGAGGGACTTCAGGCGTCGGGCTTCACCGGCAAAGACCAGCGGAGGATACTTTGCCAGCTGTGCCTCGACGGCATGCAGCGCCTCGGCGTCCGTATACTCGGGCATCTGAACCCGCGGGAGTGCGCGCCAGTTCGATTTCTGCCACTCGGTCATGTGTCTTACTCCGGTTTTTTTCGTTCCCTGAACGGTCTGCATTTGACGGTTCCGCGTTATAGGCGAGCCATCCGCCTCTGGCCAGCCGTGTTTTTTGCGACATGTCTTGACGCTGCCGATCCCTTCTGCCCATCTGATCCGCACCGTTTCCGCGGGACCCGGGCCAAGCCGGGCACGCGGTCCGGCCCCATGCTCAAGAGGCTCTCCATGCTGCCGCCCACCCAGCGACAGATCGTCGAAATCGAAAACGCGCCTGCCAAGCCGCGCAGGTTCGTGTTCGTGCTGCTGGAGGACTTCACGCTGCTGTCCTTTGCCGCGGCCATGGACTGCCTGCGTCTGGCGAACCGGATGTCGGCGAAAAAGCTGTATGACTGGCGGGTGATCGGCGAAGGCGGGACAACCGTCTCCTGCTCCACCGGGACGGTGTTCCAGCTTGACGGCGACCTCGACGAGATGCACCGCGACGACACGATCGTTCTGTGCGGCGGCGCCAATGTGCAGAAGGCCACCACCAAGCGGCTGATTTCGTGGCTCAGGCGCGAGGCGCGGCGCGGGCTGAACGTGGGCGGCCTGTGCACCGCCGCCTATCCCCTTGCAAAGGCTGGACTTCTGGACGGCAAGAAGGCCACCATACACTGGGAGAACCAGGACAGCTTCTCGGAGGAATTCGAGGATGTCTTCCTGACCAAGTCGGTGTTCGCCATCGACGGAACGCGGATGACGACCGCCGGCGGGACGTCTTCCATCGACCTGTTCCTGCAGATCATCGCCAACGATCACGGCGAGGAACTGGCAAGCGCGGTGGCGGACCAGCAGATCTATTCCTCGATCCGGACCGACCAGGACACGCAGCGGCTTTCGGTGCCGACGCGCATCGGGGTGCGCCACCCGAAGCTGAGCGAGGTCATCCAGATGATGGAGGCCAACATAGAAGAGCCGATTTCCCCGGCGCTTCTGGCCAAGGACGTGGGCATGTCGACCCGCCAGCTGGAGCGGCTGTTCCGGCGCTACCTGAATCGCTCGCCCAAGCGCTATTACATGGAGCTGAGGCTGCAGAAGGCGCGCAACCTGCTGATGCAGACCGACATGAGCGTGATCAACGTGGCGCTGGCCTGCGGCTTTGCCAGCCCCTCGCATTTCTCGAAGTGCTACCGCGCGCATTACGAGACGACCCCCTACCGCGAGCGTGGCACCCACGCCGCACGGTTGTCGTTCTGAGTCATTCAGAAGGTTCGTTCTGCCCAGCCGCCTTCGTTGACGGTGCCAAGTCACCACCTTCGCCTTCGAAGGCAATCAGCCAAATGATCACAGCCGCAAAAAAGGCCAACACAATCCAATTATCACGAACTTTCAGCTGGAATTTCTTTCCGTATGACAGCTCCAATGCGTTGCCATGCGGTCTTTCCCTTTCAGTCCTCATTGAGTAGCCCCCCCAGGCTGCTGACGTTTGACGTAGACACGTCAAGGGAACCGTGATTCTACCGCATCACCCAAATCTATAAGTCCGGCCTCAAATTTGTGTGATAAGTTGTTGCAGGACAGCCAAATTTACAAGATTTACAACAACATTTTGTGTCAAGGGGAGGCTGACCTCTTGCTTTTGAAGATGTTACAGCCCATCCAGTTTCCAGAAATTGAAAACCGGTGCGACCGTCTTATTTTCAAAATTTGAAATGTAGCTCGAAATCGCCATGATCCGGACAGACCGCCTTACCCTGCGCCTTGCGCGGCCCGACGACCTCGAAGCGCTGCACGAGGCGTTTTCCGACCCGCGCGCCATGCGGTACTGGAGCGGTCCGGCGCATCACGACATCGCGCAGACCGAACGCATCCTGCGGACGCTGATCCATCCGGACCCCGGCAAGCAGGAAGAATACGTCCTCGATTATCGGGGCCGCTGCATCGGGAAGGCCGGGGTCTGGGACAAGCCGGAGGTCGGCTACATGGTTGTGCCCGCCTTCTGGGGGCGCGGCTTCGCCTTCGAAGCGCTGTCGGCGATCCTGCCGCGCGCCTTCGGTCGGTGGCCGGATCAGGCACATCTGACCGCGGAGCTGGACCCGCGCAACGCGGCTTCTGCCCGGTTGCTGGAAAAGTTGGGGTTCGTGTGCACCGGCGTGGTGGAAAAGAACTTCCTCTATGGCGGGGTCGAATGGACGGATACGGCATATTACCGCCTCGACCGTCCGGATCGTCCGGATCGACCTTCGGCCAACAGCCTGTAAAGACCGCCCTCGTGTTCCGAGGGGGACCACAGAAGGACGTCCGGCCCCTGCCCCACGGGCTGCACGGTCAAGGGACCGGCGGTGGTGTCCGCCCGGGCCGGCGCGGGACGGCAGAGAATCAGGTTCAGACCGCCGGTTTGGGTCGACGCACACATGGGCGGCAGCCCCGGCTTGGGCCTCGGGTTCGAAGCGGGGCGTTTCCGGGTCCGGACAAGGCCGTCCCTGCAGCGATTTCCGATACGTGACCCTCCGGCGGGGCTTTTCATTTGCCAATCCGCCGCATAGCCTCAGCGATGGACAACAGATCCAATACGGGAGTTGAATAATGAAAAAACTGCTTCTTGCCGCGTCGGCCGCCGCCCTTGCTTCTGGGGCCGCCCACGCCGAGAGCCACATGTCCGAAGTCAAAATCGGCATCATCCTGGGCTTCACCGGTCCGATCGAATCCATCACACCCGCCATGGCCGACAGCGCCGAACTGGCGCTGACCGAAGTGAACGACAGCGGCATGTTCCTCGACGGCATAAAACTTGTGCCGGTGCGCGCGGACTCGACCTGTGTCGACGCCGCCGCCGCGACGGCCGCCGCCGAACGTCTCGTGACCTCCGAGGGTGTCGTGGCGATCATGGGCGCGGACTGCTCGGGCGTGACCGGCGCCGTGCTGTCGAACGTGGCCGTGCCGAACGGTATCCCGATGGTGTCCCCGTCGGCGACCTCTCCGGCACTGTCCACCGCCGAGGACAACGGCCTGTTCTTCCGCACCGCGCCGTCCGACGCGCGCCAGGGTGCGGTGATCGCCGAGATCCTGAAGGAAAAAGGCATCTCCTCGGTCGCGGTGACCTACACCAACAACGACTACGGCAAGGGTCTGGCCGATGCCTTCGCGGAAAACTTCGACGGCGAAGTGACGCTGTCGGCACCGCATGACGACGGCAAGGCGGACTACTCGGCCGAGATCGGCGCGCTGGCCTCTGCCGGCGGCGACGCGCTGGCCGTGTTCGGCTACACCGACCAGGGCGGCAAGGGCATGATCCAGGCGTCTTACGACACCGGCGCCTTCGACATGTACATCATGGGTGACGGCATGTACGGCGACACGCTGTTCTCCGAGCAGTCGGACGCGCTGGAAGGCTCCATCGGCACCTCGCCGTGGGCACAGGGTGAAGGCGCCGAGATGTTCGACAAGGTGGCCGGAGATGCGGGCATCGACGCGGCGTCCTCCTACACCCGCGAATCCTACGACGCGGCGGCGCTGATCGCGCTGGCGATGGCGAAGGGTGGCGAGGCGACCTCCGAAGCCGTCGCCGCGAACCTGATGGACGTGGCCAACGCCCCGGGCGAGCCGATCCTGCCGGGTGAACTGGGCAAGGCGCTGGAGATCCTGAAGGACGGTGGCGACATCGACTACGTCGGCGCATCGGGCGTCGAGCTGATCGGCGAAGGCGAAGCGGCGGGTTCGTACCGCTACTACACCGTCACCGATGGCGCGGCAGAGACCGTCGAGTTCAAGTAAGCCAGCACGCAATTTGGGGCCGTCCGGGATTTTCCGGGCGGCTTCAATGCTTTATGGGGCGCACTTCATGTGCGCGCCACGGGGGACGTTCATTGATAAAGGTGGAGAACCTGCACCGTCATTTCGGTGCCTTCCGCGCCGTGGACGGCGCTTCGCTGGAAATTGCCAAGGGGTCGATCACCGGCCTCGTGGGGCCGAACGGCGCGGGCAAGACCACGCTGTTCAACGTGATCGCGGGCGCGCTGCCGCCGACGTCGGGCAAGGTGACGATGGACGGCGAGGACATCACCGGGCTGCCGCCGCACGCGCTGTTCCACAAGGGGCTGCTGCGGACCTTCCAGATCGCGCATGAGTTCAGCTCCATGACTTGCCGGGAGAACCTGATGATGGTTCCGGGCGGTCAGTCGGGCGAGACACTGTGGAACACCTGGATCGGCCGCAAGCGCATCGCCGAAGAAGAGCGGGCGTTGCGCAAGATGGCCGACGAAGTTCTTGATTTCCTGACCATTTCCCATCTGGCGGATCATCCCGCCGGGGCGATATCCGGTGGCCAGAAAAAGCTTCTGGAACTCGGGCGGACGATGATGGTCGACGCCAAGATCGTCTTCCTCGACGAGGTGGGCGCAGGCGTGAACCGCACGCTTCTGAACACCATCGCCGACACCATCGTGCGGCTGAACCGGGAGCGCGGCTATACCTTCTGCGTGATCGAGCACGACATGGATTTCATCGGCCGTATCTGCGAGCCGGTGATCGTCATGGCCGAGGGCAAGAAGCTGGCGGAAGGCACGCTGGACGAGATCAAGGCCAACGAAGCGGTGATCGAGGCCTATCTCGGCACCGGCCTGAAGAACAAGGACAAGGTGGCGCAGGAATGAGGGCCGCTGACGGGAGGACGCCCGGCGCGGGCCGGACGGACAAAGCAAGAGACGGGGTGCGCGCATGAGCGGCGAGGACGGGTTCTACCACGACGACCGGGGCAACCACGATGCGTCGATCACCCGGCGCGGCGGTGAGGGCACGGTCGATCCGACCCGGCGCTCCGGCGCGGTGAGCGATGCGCCCGGCGGGCCGTTCCTGATCGGCGACAGCATGACGGGCGGATACGGCAAGGGGCCGGACATCCTGCACGACTGCACCATCGCCGTCGACAAGGGCGAGATCGCGGTGATCGTCGGCCCCAACGGCGCGGGCAAGTCGACCGCGATGAAGGCGGTCTTCGGGATGCTGGACGTGCGGTCTGGCGCGGTGCGGCTGGACGGGCACGACATCACGCAGCTTACGCCGCAGGACCGGGTGGCGCGGGGCATGGGGTTCGTGCCGCAGACGTCGAACATCTTCACATCGATGACGGTGGAGGAGAACCTCGAGATGGGCGCCTTCATCCGCACCGACGATTACCGGGGCACGATGGAGCAGGTCTATGAACTGTTCCCGATCCTGCACGAGAAGCGCCGCCAGCCGGCGGGCGAGCTGTCGGGCGGTCAGCGTCAGCAGGTGGCGGTGGGCCGCGCGCTGATGACGAAGCCCACGGTGCTGATGCTGGACGAGCCGACGGCGGGCGTGTCGCCCATCGTGATGGACGAGCTTTTCGACCGGATCATCGAGGTGGCGCGCACCGGTATCTCCATCCTCATGGTGGAACAGAACGCCCGGCAGGCGCTTGAGATCGCCGACAAGGGGTATGTGCTGGTGCAGGGCGCGAACGCCTATACCGGCACGGGGCGCGAACTGCTGTCCGACCCCGAAGTGCGCAAAAGCTTTCTCGGGGGGTGAGATGCGGGAGATTGCGAAGACCTTGCGCGACACCTCCCTGCCCTGCCTGACGCTGGCCGGGCTGGCGGCCTTTGCGCTGATCCCGGCCCCCGTCGCGGCAGAGGGCGCGCGCCTTGCGCTGAGTTGCGAGCTGACGCCGGAATGCCCGGAAGACGGCTGCGGCCCGGACCGGGTCACGCGGCAGGTGCCGCTGGTGCTGGCGCCCCTGTCGCGCGGCGCGGAGGGTGAGCTGCGGACCGAGATCACGCTGGACGGGACAAGCGCCGTGGCACGGGCCAATTCGGCGCGCGGGTCGTGGTTCTGGCGGGACGCGGCGCGCGACCATGTATTGATCGCCACGGTCGGGGATGTCCTGATCCTGGCCGAGACCGACAGGCAGGACGGCACCGTCACGGTGGACCGCCTGCGCTGCGAGGAGAGCTAGATGGATTTTGTGAACGCGCTGGTGGCGCTGTCGAACTTCGTGCTGATCCCGGCCATCGCCTACGGCAGCCAGCTTGCCTTGGGCGCGCTGGGGGTGACGCTGATCTATGGCATCCTTCGGTTTTCGAACTTCGCGCACGGCGACACGATGGCCTTCGGTACGATGGTGACGATCCTTGTCACCTGGCTGTTCCAGAGCTGGGGGATCGGGCTGGGTCCGCTGCCCACGGCGCTGCTGGCCATTCCCTTCGGGATCGCCGGGACGGCGGTTCTGGTGCTGCTGACCGACCGGGTGGTCTATCGCTTCTACCGGGCGCAGAAGGCCAAGCCGATCATCTTCGTGATGGTCTCCATCGGGGTGATGTTCATCTACAACGGGCTGACGCGCTTCGTGCTGGGGGCGGACGACCAGATCTTTTCCGACGGCGAGCGGTTCATCATCTCGGCCGGCGACTTCAAGCGCGCCACCGGGTTGGCCGAGGGGCTGGGCCTGAAGACCACGCAGGCGATCACGGTGATCGTGGCGATCCTCGTGGTGGCGGTGCTGTTCTGGTTCCTGAACCGCACGCGCACCGGCAAGTCGATGCGCGCCTATTCCGACAACGAGGACCTGGCACTCCTGTCCGGCATCAACCCCGAGCGGGTGGTGATGGTGACATGGCTGATCGTCGCCGGGCTGATCACCGTGGCGGGCGTGCTGTACGGTCTCGACAAGTCGTACAAGCCCTTCACCTACTTCCAGCTTCTGCTTCCGATCTTCGCATCGGCCATCGTCGGCGGTCTGGGATCGCCGCTGGGGGCCATCGCGGGCGGCTTTGTCATCGCGTTCAGCGAGGTGGGCATTACCTACGCGTGGAAGAAGGTGCTGGGCTACATGATGCCCGAGGCGCTTGAGCCGTCCGGGCTCGTGCAGCTTCTGGCCACCGAATACAAGTTCGCGGTCAGTTTCATGATCCTCGTGATCGTCCTGCTGTTCCGCCCCACGGGCCTGTTCAAGGGGAAATCGGTATGAACCAGTCGCTGAAAACCGTCCTTCTCTTCGCGCTGGTGGCTGCGCTGATCCTGTTCACCGGCTTCTACCAGAGCTGGAACACCGCGCTCGTCATCCTGAACATGGGGCTGGTCAGCGCGATCATGTCTCTGGGGGTGAACCTGCAATGGGGCATCGCCGGGCTGTTCAACGTCGGTGTCATGGGCTTCGTCGCACTGGGCGGACTGGCGGTGGTTCTGACCTCCGTCTCGCCGGTGCCGGAGGCCTGGGCCGCGGGCGGGCCGCGCGCATTGCTGGCGCTGGTCGTGGGCACCGCGGTCATCGCCGTCTCGGCCATGCTGTGGAAGCGTTCGCGCAAGGGCTGGCTGGTGGTGCTGGTGCTGATCGCGGGCTTCTTCCTGTACCGCTGGGTGCGGGACGACGCGGTCAACGCCATCGAGGCGGTGAACCCGGCGGGCACCGGTTTCCTCGGCGGGCTGGGCCTGCCGGTGGTGCTGGCCTGGCCGATGGGCGGCCTGCTGGCGGCGGGCGCGGCCTGGGTGATCGGCAAGACGGCACTGGGGCTGCGGTCCGACTACCTGGCCATCGCGACGCTGGGCATCTCCGAGATCATCATCGCGATCATGAAGAACGAGGAGTGGCTGTCGCGCGGCGTGAAGAACGTCAACGGCCTGCCCCGGCCCGTCCCTTACGAGACCGCGCTGCAGGCCGACCCCACCTTCGTGGAGCGCGCGGTGGGCCTTGGGCTCGACCCGGCGACGGCATCGACGATCTACGTCAAGCTCGGCTATTCGCTGATGTTCGCCGCCGTGCTGATCGTGCTGCTGGTGCTGGCGCAACTGGCGCTGAATTCGCCCTGGGGCCGGATGATGCGCGCGATCCGCGACAACGAGGTCTCGGCCCGCGCGATGGGCAAGGACGTGACCTACCGCCATTTGCAGGTCTTCGTGCTGGGCTCTGCCATCTGCGGGATCGCCGGGGCGATGATGACCACGCTCGACGGGCAGCTGACGCCCACCACCTACCAGCCGCTGCGCTATACCTTCCTGATCTGGGTGATGGTGATCGTCGGGGGTTCGGGCAACAACCTGGGCGCCGTGCTGGGTGGCATGCTGATCTGGTTCTTCTGGGTGCAGGTCGAGCCGCTGGGACAGGCGTTCATGACGCTCCTAACCGCGGGCATGTCGGACGGGTCCTGGCTGAAAGGGCACCTTCTGGATTCGGTGCAGCACATGCGCCTGCTGACCATGGGGGTGATCCTGCTGCTGGTGTTGCGATTCAGCCCGAGGGGGCTTCTGCCCGAACGGTAACGGTGACGCCTTAGTCAGCAAGCGAACGCTTTTGTCGTAAACAGAGGCCGTCGCGACGATGAATTCTTCGCGTCGGCCAGTTTCGATCTGTAGTCTGCCGGAAAATCTAAATTCCGACGGACGAAAGGTCCATTCATGTTTCAAGTGCTGGCAACGATCTGGGCACTCCTGATCGGCATCGTCCTCATCATGCTGGGCAACGGCATGCACTTTACCCTGATCGGCCTGCGCGGCGGAATCGAGGGTTTTACGGCCGGCGAACTGGCGGTCGTCACCTCAAGCTACTTCGTCGGGTTCCTGTCGGGCGCCCGGTTCGCGCCGGTACTGATCCGGCGGGTCGGTCACGTGCGGGTGTTCGCCGCGCTTGGCAGCTTCATGTCCGCCGGGCTGATCGCCCTGACCCTGCTGGCGGAACCCTGGGCCTGGACGATCCTGCGGGTGATCCTCGGCTTCTGCATGTCCGGCATCTACGTCACCGCCGAAAGCTGGCTGAACAACGCCGCCACCAACGAGACGCGCGGCAAAGTGCTGTCGGCCTACATGATCGCGCAGACGCTGGGGATCATCGGCGCGCAGGGCCTGTTGACGTTGGGCGACGCGGGCACGGCGACGCTGTTCATCGGGGCGTCGATCCTCGTGTCGATCTCTTTCGCGCCGATCCTGCTGAGCATCTCGCCCGCGCCGGTGATCGAGGTGGCAAAACCCATGTCGCTGAAACAGTTGTTCATCAGCTCGCCGCTGGGAGTGGTGGGCACCTTCCTGCTGGGCGGGCTTTACGCCACGCAGTCGGGGATGGGCGCGGTCTTTGGCACGCAGGTCGGCATGTCGGCCAACCTGATTTCGCTGTTCATCGCCATGCTGTTCGGCGGGGTGCTGGTATTGCAATATCCGTTCGGCTGGCTGTCGGATCGCATGGACCGCCGCAAGCTGATTTTCGGGGCGGCGGTGCTGGGCGGCGCGGCCTGCCTGTTGGGCTGGCTCTACGGTGCCGACCGCCGGGCGCTGATGGTCGCGGCCTTCCTTGCCGGAGGCGTCACGACGCCGCTCTATGCACTGTTTCTGGCCTACACCAACGACTACCTCTCGACCGAGGAGATGCCGGCGGCGTCGGGCGGCCTGGTGTTCACCTTCGGACTGGGTGCCATCGCCGGGCCGCTGATCACGGGTTACGCAATGCAGGTCTTCGGGCCTTATGCCTTCTGGCTGGTGCTGGCGGTGACCTTCGGGGCGGTCGCGCTGTACGCGCTTTACCGCATGGCGCAGCGCGCGGTGACGCCGGTCGCGGATACCGACAGCTACCTCGGCGTCCTGCCCACCGCCTCTCCGGTGGCGGTCGAAGCTGCTGGCGTCTGGGCCGCCGAACAGGCGGAGGCGGAACGGGAGGCAGAAGCGGACGCCGAGGCCGCACCGGCGCCGGGCTGAGGTGCCCTAGCCGGCGGGCTGAGGCTGCCGCCCCGCTCCGGCGCTATCCGAGTGTCACGTCGAGGAACATCATCAGCACCAGTCCGACGATGAAACCCAGCGTGGCCTTGTCCTGATGGCCGTGGCGATGGGTTTCGGGGACGATTTCGTGGCTGATGATGAACAGCATCGCCCCCGCCGCGAACGTCAGCCCCCATGGCAGGAGCGAGGCTGAGACGCTGACGGCGGCAGCGCCGATGCCCGCGCCTACGATCTCGACCGCGCCGGTCATCGCCGTGACGGCAAGCGCCTTCCAGCGGGAATAGCCGAGGCCGGTCAGGGCGACGGCGACGGCCAGCCCCTCGGGGATGTCCTGAAGCGAGATGCCGGTCATCACCGACAGGCCCTTCGCCTGATCGACGCCGAAGGCCACGCCGATGGACAGGCCCTCGGGGAAATTGTGGATGGTGATGGCGAGGATGAACAGCCAGATGCGCGCGATCGTCGCCTGATCCGCGCCGCCCTCGGGGCCGGACTTGAAGTGTTCGTGCGGGATCTTGGCGTTCAGAAGCCAGACGAAACCCGCGCCCAGCGATACGCCCGCCGCCGCGATGGCCGCGGCCAGCCAGACGGAGCCGGTCTGTTCTTCCGCCCGCTCGATCCCCGGCAGGATCAGCGAGAAATAGGCCGCCGACAGCATCACACCGGCCGCAAAGCCCAGCATCAGGTCGGATGTCGCGCGGCTCATCCGCTTGCCGATCACCGCAGGGATGGCGCCGGCGGTGGTGGCAAACGCGGCGACGGCGCCACCGAGAAGGGCTGTCAAAAGCGGGGTCATCTTGTCTCCGGTTGTGCGCAGGAGGTGGCACGAGGCGGCGGAAAGACAAGCTGCATCGACGTCTATCCGCGCTCAGCCCAGCGACGTGACCCAAAGGATCGTCGCATCCTCCGGCGAGACGGAGACCACGTTGTGCCCCATGGTCGCATCGTAATAGGCGGTGTCGCCGCGCTTCATCTCCACCGGTTCGTAGAACTCGGTATAAAGGCGGATCACACCGGTCAGCACGTAGAGGAATTCCTCGCCGTCGTGGCGCACCCAGCCGTCGAACTCTTCGAGCGTGCGGGCACGGACGCGGGCACGGTAGGGCAGCATCTTCTTGCGGCTGAGCGATTCCGCCAGGAGGTCGTGTTCGTAGGTGGCCGTGGCGAGGTGCCGGCCTTCCTCGACACGGGTCACCGCCATGCGGCCGTTGGCCTGCGCCTGCACGGGGGGCGTGAAGAGCTGCGGGACAGAGATTTCCAGACCCGTGGCCAGCTTCTTCAAGGCGTCGTAGGTGGGCGACATCTGCCCGTTCTCGATCTTCGACAGCGTGGACCGGGCCAGCCCGGCCTTCTTCGCCGCCTGTTCGAGGGTCCAGTCCTTTTCCTTCCTGAGTTCGCGCACCCGAAGCCCGAGGTCGAGCGGTTCCGCCACCGTGTCGGGGCCGGTTTCACGCGCGATGCGGATCAGGGATTTCGGGTCGTTGGACATGGCTGTGCTGGCGCCCTCTCTCGTGGCGCTCTTCTATATGCGTGTGGGGCCACCCTTGCAAGCGGCGGGCGGCGGACTTACTCCATCGGGCATGAGAGCTTCGATCTTCGATGAAGGGGCCTTTGCGCCCTGCCCCGCGCCGTTCAACCTTGCGGCACATGTGCTGGCGTCGGGCGCATCGACCCCGGACAAGATCGCGCTGTCGGTGGTCAGGCCCACCGGCGCGCAACGCTGGTCCTACGGGCGGCTGATCACGGCGGTGCGTGGCACGGCCACAGGGCTGCTGGAGGCCGGCCTGCGCCCGGGCGACGTGCTGCTTATGCGGCTGGGGAACACGGTCGATTTCCCGATCGCCTACCTTGGCGCAATTGCTGCCGGTGTGGTGCCGGTGCCGTCCTCGTCGCAACTGACGGCGCCGGAGGTGCAGAAGATCCTCGACCACCTGTCGCCGGCGGCGATCCTCAGGGCAGACGGCGTGCCCTGCCCCGACACCGCCGTGCCGGTCTTCGGACCGGAGGTCTACGAGAGGTGGCACGATCTGCCGCCCGCCGATTACGCCATGGGCGACCCGGAGCGGCTGGCCTACATCGTCTACACATCGGGTACATCCGGGACACCGCGTGCTGTGGGCCATGCGCACCGGGCGATCTGGGCGCGGCAGATGATGATGGACGGCTGGTACGGGCTGGGCGCGGAGGACCGGCTGCTGCACGCGGGCGCGTTCAACTGGACCTTCACGCTGGGCACCGGGCTGATGGACCCCTGGACCGTGGGGGCGACGGCGCTGATCCCGGCGGCGGGCACAGATGCGGCGCAGTTGCCGCTTCTGATGAAGCGCAATGACGTGACGATTTTCGCCGCTGCGCCGGGTGTTTACAGGCAGATCCTGAAGTTCCCGGTCGCGCCGATGCCGCGTTTGCGGCACGGGCTGGCCGCGGGCGAGAAACTGTCGGAAACGATCCGCGACGGCTGGCGCGCGGCGACGGGGACCGAAATCTTCGAGGCCTACGGCATGTCGGAGTGTTCGACCTTCATTTCCAACGCGCCTGCGCGGCCTTCGGCGCCGGGCACGCTGGGCCGTCCGCAGTTGGGCCGTCACCTTGCCATCGTCGATGAAGACGGCGCGCCGGTGGCGCGGGGCATGCCCGGCACCATCGCCATCCATCGCGACGACCCCGGGCTGATGCTGCGGTATGTCGGTGCCGAAGACGCCACGGCAGAGAAGTTCGCCGGCGACTGGTTTCTGACCGGCGATCTTGGCGCGATGGACGATGACGACCAGATCTCGTACCTCGGGCGCTCGGACGACATGATGAACGCGGGCGGCTACCGTGTCTCGCCGCTGGAGGTGGAGGCGGCGCTGGCCGGTCTGCCGGGGGTGACGGAACTGGCGGTCACCGACCTTCAGGTGAAGGACGACGTGCGGGTGATCGCCGCTTTCTACACCGCCGCCGAAGAGCTGGACGAAGAGAGCCTGAAAGCCGCGGCGGCGGAGCGGCTGGCGCGCTATAAGTGCCCCCGCGCGTTCATCCGGCTGGACGCCTTGCCCCGCAATCCCAACGGCAAGCTGATCCGCAAGGCGCTGAAACGGCCCGATCCCGCCTGAAAGGGCCCGGTCCGGGCGGGCGTGTCGACGGCACCCGGCCTTGGACGGACCGGAAAGCGGCGCGTCCATATGGCGGGAATCACGGTCTCGCCACCGCAGCGCGCGCCTGCTAAGAGACCGGGACTGGAGGTCTCATGGTACAACTCGACATCTTTTCCGACCCGATCTGCCCGTGGTGCTACATCGGCAAAGCCTATCTCGACCGGGCGATGGAGGCGCATCCCGATCACCCGTTCAACGTCCGCTGGCTGCCGTTCATGCTGAACCCGGCGATGCCCGAGGGCGGCATGGACCGGCGCGCTTACCTCGAAGACAAGTTCGGCGGACAGGAGGGCGCGGTGAAGGCCTACCTGCCGGTGGAAGAGCATGCCAAGAAGGCCGGGCTGACGATCAACCTGGACCGGATCGCGCGCACCCCGTCCACCATCGACGCGCAGCGCCTGATCCACTGGGCCGGGATCGAAGGGCGTCAGACGCCGGTGGTTTCGGCGCTGTTCCGGGCCTATTTCGTCGACGGCCGCGACATCGGCGACCGCGAGGTGCTGGCCGATATCGCCGACAGCATGGGCATGGATGCCGCGATGGTCATGCGCCTGATGAACTCCGAAGCCGACCGCAAGGAGATCGTCGAGCAGGACGCCACGGCGCGCGGCATGGGCGTGACATCCGTCCCGACCTTCGTGGTGGCCCAGAAACATGCGGTGCCGGGCGCACAGCCGCCAGAGTTGTGGGCCAAGGTGATCGAGGAACTGCGCAGCGGGGCCGACCCGAGCGCGTGATGCAGAAGCTGCGCTGGCTGACCCTGATCGTGACGCTCGTGGTGATCATCGCCACGGGCACGGTCTTCTTCCACCATGTCGAGGGTTGGAACTGGCTGGACAGCTACTTCTTCACGGTGGTGACGCTGTCGACCGTGGGTTACGGAGAGCTCGTCCCCGCCACGGCGGTCGGCAAGATCGGGACCACGGTCTTTATCCTCGTCGGTCTGGGCGTTTTCGCGGTTGCGGTCCAGCAATTCGGGCAATACGCCATGCGCAAGCGCGAAGAGCACACGGAGTGGTTGATCGCGCGGCTCGACACCAGTGATGAGAAACCCGCCAATGATGATGACCCGCCGGACCGCCGCTGACGCCTGCGAGGCGACGGTATGACCTCCCGTACCGACACGACCGAAGTGCCTTCCACACCCGACTACGTCCTGCCGGGGCGGTTCGAGTTCATCACCATGATGGCGATGCTGACCGCGATGGTGGCATTTTCCATAGACGGGATGATGCCCGCCCTGCCCGATATCGCCAGCGATCTCAGCCCCGACGCGCCCAATGCCGCGCAACTGGTGCTGACCAGCTTCGTGCTGGGTCTTGGGGTCGGCACGCTGTTCACCGGCCCGCTTTCCGACCGTTTCGGGCGCAAGCCGGTGATCGTGGCGGGCGTGGCGGTCTACGTTCTGGGGGCTCTGACCTCGGTGCTGTCGGACAGCTTGTGGTGGTTGCTGCTGACGCGGCTGATCCAGGGGCTGGGGGCCGCGGGGCCGCGCGTGGTGGTCATGGCGGTGACGCGCGATCTGTACGAGGGGCGCGGCATGGCGCAGATCATGTCCTTCGTGATGATGGTCTTCGCGCTGGTGCCCGCAATGGCGCCGCTGCTGGGCCAGCAAATCATACGGATCTCGGAATGGCACATGATCTTCCTCGCCTTCGCGGTCTTCGGTGTGGTCGCCGCGACCTGGGTGACGATCCGCCTGCCGGAAACGCTGCCGAAGGCGAGACGCCGCAAGTTCCATCCGCGCCAGATCCGCGCCGCCCTGACCGAAATGATGGCCCTGCCCGACGTGCGTCTGCCGATCGTGGTGATGACGCTGGCCTTCGCCTGCCTGTTCTCGGTCATCTCGTCTATCCAGCCGATCTACGAGGACTGGCTGGGCCGGGCCGAGACCTTCCCGATGTGGTTCTGCCTGACCGCGATCCTGGCGGCGTCATCGAGTTACGTGAACGCGCGGCTCGTGATGCGGCTGGGGATGCGGCGGCTGATCACCTCCATCCTGGTGGTGCAGATCTTTGTCAGCACCGGCATGCTGGTTGTGATCCTGCTCAACCCCGGTGGGCTTACGCTGTTTGTGGCCTTCCTCGTGTGGCAACAGGTGCAGTTCTTCCAGGCCGGTCTGACCTTCGGCAACCTCAACGCCATCGCCATGGCGCCGATGGGGCATATCGCGGGCACCGCCGCCTCGGTCATCAGCGCGTTGGCGACCGTGGCCTCGGTCGTGCTGGCCATTCCCATCGGGCTGCTGTTCAACGGCACGCCGTTGCCGCTGGTCGCCGGGGTGCTGATCTATGCCTCGCTCGCCCTGTTCGTCATGCGCAGGTTGCGCCACATCGAGGATGCCTGACCCGGCGGATGACCCCCGAAAGTTGCCGGTCTAGGACGCGGTGTCGGTCCGGTCGCGCCCGGCCGCGCCCTTGAGATCATCCTCCGAAAGGGTGAACGCCTCCATGTCGCAGGACAGCCGTTTCGAGGACAGGGACATGCGGCGGCTCATTCCGGCAAGCCGTTCGCCCATGGCGGCGGTCTGCCGGGTCTTGTCTTCGGTGCTGCGCGCCCTTTCGTGGAGTTGAGAGACCGCGCCGACCTGTTCCACGTTGCGGTTGGAGATCGCGGCGGTCAGGTCGCTGGCGCGGGATATCTTGTCCTCGATATCCTGCAGGCGCCGCCCCACGGCGTCCACCAGGGTTGCGCCCTCGCTGACCTGCCGTGTGCTGTCGTGGATCAGCTGACGGATGCCGCTGGCCGCCTCGGACGTGCTCTTGGCCAGTTGCCGCACCTCTGCGGCGACGACGGCAAAGCCCTTGCCCGCCTCCCCGGCGCGCGCCGCCTCCACCCCGGCATTGAGCGCCAGCAGGTTGGTCTGGAAGGACACGTCGTCGATAAGATCGACGATGGTGCCGATCTGGCGGGAGCTTTCCTCGATCGCGCGCATCGCGGCGATGGCGGCGGCGGTGACCTCGGTGCCGTCGACGGCGCTGTCACGCGCTTCCCCCGAACTCTGGGCGGCATCCCTGGCCTGTTCGGCGGTCTTCGAGAGCGCGTCGACCAGCGTTTCGGTGGCTGCGGTCATCTCCGACAGCGCGCGTGACTGCACCTCCGCCAGGGCGGCCAGTTCGTTCATGGTTTGCGACAGGCCTTGCGAGTCGGTCGAGAAGCCATCGACCACCGCGCTGGCGTTGGCGAAGGCGTCGCGCAGGATGCTGACCGTGACGTTGAACTCTGACCTCAGGATTTCGTACTGCGCGGGAAAGGGATCGCGGATGCCGAAGCAGAGGTCGCGTCCGGCCAGCCGGCTGAGGCCGATGCGCATTTCCTCGATCACGCGGCTGGCGCTTTGGTGCGCGGCCTGAACGTCAAGCCTGGCATCCTCCGCCATCCGGGTGCCGACCTCCAGTGCGCGCGACTTGTTGTGCACGCGGGCAAGGGTGGCACTGCGGTCGTGGACCGCAAGGCCCAGCACCACCCCTTCGAGCGCGACGATGGCCGCATGCAGGGCGGTGCGCGCGACGTTCGTCATCAGGTCGCCTGTCGGATAGACCAATGCAGGAAGGGCGACGGTGAACGCGAAATGATGCACAGCCGTGATGATGCAGGCGTAGATCAGAACGTCGATCCGCCCCGGTATGGCGACCACGGCCAGCAGCACGAAGAACAGCATGTGCGTGTCGATCTGGAACGGGTGCCCGGCGAAGACGGCGGTCATCATCATCGCCTGCCCCATGATCGCCGTGGCCATCACGTAGTCGCGCAGGCCAGAGGACATGGCGGAACCCAGGGCCATGGCAAGGGCAAGCGCCATCGCCCCCATGAGCGCGGGCACGAATGGCGTCCCGGCGTACAGGCTGGCCAGCGGGATCAGTGGCAGGAACAGCACGCTGAAGGCAAGGCGGCGAGCCGGGAATCCGGGCCGCCGGGCCCAGGACGGAAGGGCAAACATGTCACGACACCCCGCAGAAAGCGGCGATGCCTGCGCCGTCGACCAGCGCCCAGGCCCCGAGCCCGTGCAGGCGGTCGGCGGATGCACGTCCGTCGAACACTGCCATGGCGGCGAGCCCTTGTTGCGGCCACGGCGTGATCGTGCGCCCGCCCGAGGCGCGCACCATGGCGCTGGCCCCCGGCGACCATGGCGCGGCGATCACCACCACCGGTGCCCCGTCCCGCGGCGGCAGGGCCGACACCGTCATCACGAGGGTCACCCCGGTCACCAGCAGGAGCGTCGCCACCAGCACCGCCATTCCGGCGAAATGTCGAACGAGGGTTTTCATGAAGCATGCCTAGGGCCACGGAGATTACCGGGCGTTTAACGCTTCGGAATTTCTTCCTAAATTTCAGTTATTTAAAAAGTGCCGCAAATGCGGGCAGAGCCTGCGGGAAATGGCCTGCGGACGCCCGTCTTGGCGACAATTTTTCGGTATGCGACTGTATACTTTATTTCCGTGCAAGGTCGCATGCGTTAGACAGCGGACAAACGACTCATCGCAGAGGGGAAAGCCGATGACCCGTATCAAGGTCGACAATCCGATCGTGGAGATGGACGGCGACGAGATGACCCGCATCATGTGGGCTTTCATCAAGGAAAAGCTGATCCTGCCGTACCTCGACCTGGACCTGCTTTACTACGATCTCGGGATCGAGGAGCGGGACAGGACCGGGGACCAGATCACCATCGACGCCGCCGAAAAGACGAAGGAGGTTGGCGTCGCGGTCAAATGCGCGACGATCACCCCGGACGAGCAGCGTGTCGAGGAATTCGGTCTCAAGAAGATGTGGAAGTCGCCCAACGGCACGATCCGCAACATCCTGGGCGGCGTCGTCTTCCGCCAGCCGATCATCTGCCGCAACGTGCCGCGCCTCGTGCCGGGCTGGACCTCGCCCATCGTGGTGGGCCGGCACGCCTTCGGCGACCAGTACAAGGCCACGGATTTCCACTTCCCCTCGGCGGGCAAGCTGACGATGAAATGGGAAGGCGCCAACGGCGAGGTGATCGAGCGCGAGGTCTACGACGCGCCCGATGCCGGGGTCTACATGGGCATGTACAACCAGGACGAGTCGATCCGCGACTTTGCCCGCGCCTCGCTGAACTACGGTCTGACGCTGGGCTGGCCGGTGTACCTGTCGACCAAGAACACCATTCTCAAGGCCTACGACGGGCGGTTCAAGGACCTGTTCCAGGAGATCTACGAGGCGGAGTTTGCCGAGAAGTTCAAGGCGGAGGGCATCTGGTACGAGCACCGGCTGATCGACGACATGGTGGCCTGCGCGCTCAAGTGGAACGGCAAGTTCGTCTGGGCCTGCAAGAACTATGACGGCGACGTGCAGTCGGACACGGTGGCGCAGGGCTTCGGGTCGCTGGGGATGATGACCTCGCAACTGATGACGCCGGATGGCCGGATCGTGGAGGCGGAGGCGGCGCACGGCACGGTGACGCGCCATTACCGTCAGCACCAGAAGGGCGAGGCGACCTCCACCAACTCCATCGCGTCGATCTATGCCTGGACCGGCGGGCTGAAGCACCGCGCGAAGCTGGACGGCAACGCGGCGCTGCAGGACTTTGCCGAGACGCTGGAGCGGGTGATCGTCGAGACCGTGGAGGCCGGCTACATGACCAAGGACCTGGCGCTGCTGGTGGGTCCCGATCAGGGCTGGCTGACCACGATGGGATTTCTGGAGAAGATCGACGAGCGGCTGAACAAGGCGCTGGCGGGCTGAGGCCGGGGCGTGGGCCGGCCAACCGTCGGTTGCGGCCTTCCGGCTTGACGGTTTCGCCGCGCTGGCGCGCGGCGATCCGCCGGGGGGCTGCCGCCCCCCGGACCCCTGCCCGCCGGGGGCCGCCGCCCCCCGGACCCCCGGCAGGTATTTGTGCCAAGATGAAGGGGAGCGTTTTGCCCGGCGTCGTTTGCGGTTTGGGCGCGGCTTTGGCGGGTCTGGCCGCCAATGCGCGCGGGATCAGCCCTGTCCGAAGAAGCGGTCTGGCAGGTCGGTCCTGAACGGCAGTTTCAGGGCCCGGGTCTTTACCACGCTGAAACGTTCGAGCCGGGCGGGTTTGACCGAGAGCGTGGCATGGGCCCTGGGTTCGGCCTGATCCCACGGCAGGTGCGGCCGCGCCTCGAAAGTGTCGTAGAACTTCAGGGCGTCGTCTTCGGCCTCTTTCCAGCCGCCGCCGGGCAGGCCCTTGCCCGGGGCGCTGGCGACCGCCATGCGGATAGCGTTGCCTTCGGCCAGCACGGCGCGGTTGGCGTATTTCAGATGCGCGAGGTAGAGCCCCTGCGGCATTTGGAACGGGAATCCGTCGAGCCTGCGGGGGGCGACCTTCGTGCCGTGAAGCTGGAAGCTTACGGCACGGCGGGCGGCGACGGCTTTGGAATAGTGGCCGGAGAAGGCCAGCGCGCGGCGGGGACCGAAGACCGCCGCATCGGTGAGCGGCGCCTCTCCGGGACGTTCGGCAAGGTCGAACCCCAGGGCCGTGACGACCGGGACGTCGCAGGCGGCCAGCGCGTCGGCGATACTGTCCCATCGCGCCGGATCGATCACCACCAGTTCGTCGGCATCGGTGCGGATCACCCAGTCGTAGACCTTTGCCAGACCTGCGTGGAAGCCGTCGAGCATCTCGGCCCGGGCCTTGTCGAAGTTGTCGAAGCGGTCGCGCGGGATGGTCAGGACCGAGGCGCCGGGACAGATGCGGGCGATCTCGGGGTCGGGACCATGCGCCACGACGAAGAGGTTCGCGGCGCCCAGCTGGCGGGCATGGTGGGCGTACCAGCGCGAGAGCGCCCAGTGATCGCGGTGGACCATGGTCAGGCAGGCTATGCGCATGGAGGCCCTTTCGACGCCGTGCATCTGCATTTGCGCCACTGTTTCGCGGCGCGGCGGGACTTTCAACCGCGTAGCGCCCCGAGTTTCATCATTGTGCACCGGGAGCCTTGCGCCTGCGCACCCTGCCCCTTGTTCGCGCCCGCGTAATGGGGCATCGGCTGAGCATGCCCACCTTGTTGCACCTTCCCCCCGCCGACCGTCACACGCTTTCCGAAGATATCGTCGGCCTGCTTGTCGGAACGCTGCTGATGGCGCTTGCGGTACACGTGCTGCGCGCGGGCGGGCTGATCACCGGGCAGATCGCGGGGCTGTCGCTGATCCTGTCCTATGCCGCCGGATGGTCCTTTGGGGCGGTGTTCTTTGTCCTGAACCTGCCGTTCTTCCTGCTGGCGCTGAGGCGCATGGGGCTGAAGTTCACGGTGAAGAGTTTTGTGGCGGTCGCGTTGCTGTCGCTCTTTACCGAGTTGCTGCCGCTGGGGCTGACGCTGACCGCATTGCAGCCCTGGGTGGCTGCGGTGGTGTTCGGTGTCCTGGGTGGCGTTGCGTTGATCGTGCTGTTCCGGCACGGGGCGACGCTGGGCGGCGTCGGCATCGTGGCGCTGTGGCTGCAGGACACGCGGGGCATTCCTGCTGGCAACGTGCAACTGGCCTTCGATCTGTGCGTCTTTGCGCTGGCCTTCGCGCTGTTCCCTTGGGACGTCGCGGCCACGTCGTTGCTGGGCGCGGTGATCCTCAACCTGATGATCACGGTGAATCATCGCGGCGACAGGTACATCGCGCGGTCGCAGTAGTTTCTGCGCGCGTCTGTCGGGTGCCGCCCGGCATGGCCCGGACATGGCCGACAGAAACGGCACATCCTGACCCACAGTTCCTGACCCACAGTCGGCCGGCCAGCGCGGGGCACGGGAGGTCAGCCGCGCGCTGGCCGGGGCCGCCCATCGGTGGCGGCCGGCGCGCGCCCTGTCCGGGGGAGAAGACGGGGCGCGGCCTGTGGGTGGGGCGTGTCAGCCCTTGATGGAACCGTCGTCAACCGGCTCTTCGGGCAGGAGACCGTCGGCCTGTGCGATCACCACCTCGTCGGCGTTCAGGAGACCGTCCGCGTCGACGTCGGCCTCGTCGAAGACTTCGGCCTGCACGTCGGGGAAGACTGCCTGGACCTCGGCCAGCGTGACGAAACCGTCGGCGTCGGCGTCCATCTGTTCCATGACGGCGACATCGGCGCCCGGCATGGGGCTTTCGGCGCCCATGTCGCTGTCCATCGTGGTGGACTGCGCAAAGGCCGGAAGCGTGAGGGCCGCGAGGGCGGCGGCGGTCAGGGCTGCGGTTTTCATCTTCTTTCCTCCTTCGGGTTGGTTCGAAGATGACAGGGATCTGGGGGCGGTCCGCGGCGCTTTCGAGGGCCGCCGGACGCAAGCCGCATGTCAGCGCGGAACGCCGCCCAAACGGCCATTTCGGTTGCGCGGCGGATCGCCATTCAAGGCCTGATCCCAATGGGTTGGCCGTCTTCCGCCGGTTCGGGGCGGGGCAAGAGGCGCCGCGCCGCCGCTGGAAGCGCGCGGCCGTCGGGTCAACGGGAACCCGTCCTTGTGGTGCGGATGCGGGGGGCCGTCGGATCGGGCGGGAAAGGCGCGTACGAGGCCCCTGCCCGGCCATTCGGGCAAGCCTGCCACACCCGGCACGCCCCTGTGCCGAAAAGCGGAACACGCGCGGCTTGCAATCGACGCCCAGACTTGGCGGTGCTAAGGTCGGGTCTGACCAGAGACCACATCGGATGCGTGCATGAAGGACCCCCGGGCGAAAGACATCTTCCAGCTCGGCCAGCTCCTCAACAACACCTACCGGGTGGAGGCGGTCCTTGGCCGTGGCGGCCTGTCGGAGGTCTACCTCGCACGCTCCACGATCTCGGGGCGTGTGGTGGCGATCAAGGCGCTCAGGGCCGAGTTTTCCGACAACGACAGCTACACCTCGCTCATCACCCGCGAGGAAGGCGTGCGCGAGATCCGGCACGACGCCGTGGTGCGCTACTTCGACACCCAGCGCACGCCGGAGGGCATCGTCTACCTCGTGATGGATTACATCGAGGGCAAGGCGCTCGACATGTTCCTGCGCGAGGGCGGCATGTCGGTGGAGGACGTGCTGGCCGTGGGCGAACGTGTGCTGGCCGGGCTTGCGGACGCGCACCGCAACAACATCGTGCATCGCGATATAGCACCGGACAATATCATCCTGCGCGCGGGCGATCCCCGGCAGGCGGTCATCATCGACTTCGGCATCGCCAAGGACACGACGCCCGACGCGGTGACCATTGTCGGCGAGGGTTTTGCGGGCAAGCTGGGCTATGCCGCGCCCGAACAGTTCGGCGGCCACACCGATCCCCGCTCCGACATCTACGCGCTGGGGGCCGCGCTGCTGGCGACCTACCTCGGCAAGAAGCCGAACATGGGCAAGCAGCCGATGGAGGTGCTGCCCAAGAAGATGCAGCCGCTCGACACCGAGGGCGTGCCGGAGCCGTTGTGCATGCTGATCCGGCGGATGACGGAGCCCGACGCCAAGAAGCGGTTCCAGACGGCGGACGAGGCGGTGGAGGCGTTCAAGCGGGCGCAGAACGGGACACCGCTGCAGTACATACTGGACGGCCCGCCGGAGCTGACGGTGACCGAGTCGCCAACCGTGCGGGCCGTTCCGCCGCTGAGCAACGGGTGGGACACGACGGCGCCGGGCACCGTACCGCCAGGCACGATTCCACCCGGAACCATGCCGCCGGGGACAATTCCCCCAGGTACGGTCCCTCCGGGCACCATGCCACCGGGCACCATGCCGCCGGGGACTGTGCCGCCGTCTGGCGGGACATGGACGGTGGCGCCCGACGGCACCGCGCATGGCGGGACGGCGGTGCCGGAGCCACCCGTGAAACGCGGCAAGGGCGCGCTGATCGGTGCGGGGCTGTTGGTTGCGGCTGTCGTGGCGGGCGGCGCCTGGTACGTGTTGCAGGGGCCGGGCGGGGCACGCTTTCCGGAACAGTCGCCGTTCGAACTGACCGTCTCGCGCGGGGCAGACGGCGCGGTGGCCGCGACGGGATTTGTCCCCTCGCCCGCGGCTCTGGCGAATTTGACCCAACGGGTGGAGTCCCTGGGCGGCACGGCGGAATTGTCGCTGGGCAGCGGCGCGTTGGCCGAGACCTGGCCCCAGGGTGTGATATCGATGCTGGATGCTGCCGCCACGCTGGAAGAATTCGAGATCGCGCTCAGCGACAACCGGGCAGAGGTCACGGGTCTGGCAGAGGACCGCGCCACGCTCGATGCCGCGACGAAGGGGCTGGACGGCGCGCTCTATCCCGGGCTGGACGTGAAGGCCGACCTGCTGCTGGGGCCGCGCGACCTGACGCCCGACGATCTGGCCGACGTGATCGACTTCTGGGCCGATTGCGGGGCGCTGACTCTTCAGCCGCCACAGGGCGACAGCTTTGCGCTTGGCGACACGCTGCGGATCAGCGGCACCTTCGCCGCCGACGCCAGTCGCGCGGAGCTTGAGAAATCCCTGACGGAACGCATCGGCAGCCGCTCCTTGCAGATCGACGCCGGTGTGCTGAACGACATGCATTGCCGCATCGACGAGGCGCTGCCCGCTTTGCCTGCCGAGGGGATGGAGGTCGTCTTCGGGTCCGGCGATGACGGCGCGTCGCGGCCCGACGGCTTGTTCCGCCCCGGCGACAACCCGACCATCGACGTCGCTCTGCCGGAGGGGACCGAGGGTTACCTGCACGTGATCCTCGTGGACGTGCAGGGCGTCGTCTACAACCTGCTGCCAAACCGCCTTGCGCCGGAGCACGCCGTGGCCGCCCTGCGTCAGACGGCAGAGGACGGGCGTGTCCGGGTGGCGTTCTCGGAGGCCGTGGCGCGGGCGGAAACCCGCGTCGCCTTCCGCGTCGACGACAGCGTGATCGGCCGGTCGCGGGTGGTGGTCTTCCACACGCGCGCGCCGCTGTTCGACGGGGTGCGCAAGGTGACAGAGACGCTCGACGTTTTCCTGCAGGACCTTGTCAGGCGGCGCGAGGCTGCGCCGGAGATATTCCTGGGATTGCAGTCCGCGGTGCTCGAAACGCGCGGTTGACGGGTCTCAGTCGTCGTCGGGCGCGCTGCCCGGCGCGGGCCAGGGGCGGTAGGCGGACATGAGGTGGTCCAGCGCATCCAGGCCGCGCAGCGCCTTCCCCAGTTCAAGCCCGTTGCAGAACTTGTCCAGCGCGTCCTCTGTTCCGTCCTGCCGTTGGAAGTAGGAGGCGGAAGGAAATTCCCACGCCGGCACGTCGAAGCCCAGCGTGGTGAGGTGCCGCGACAGGTGCCGTGCCCGGTCGTCCGACGTGCCCGGCAGGAGGTCGCGGTCGTAGTCCACCGTCGCGCGCGCCACCCCTGCCCCGTCGCAAAGCCGCGCCACGTCCGCCAGCCAGGCATCGAGCATGCCCGCGAAGGCCAGCGCCTGCTCTGCCCGGCCCTCCGGACCCAGAGCAGAGGTGTTGGCGCCGAACCAGACGCCGGTCTCCCGCGCTTTCAGGTAGGAGGCATATTGGTCCAGCCTTCGCCTCGTCAGGATAAGCGCGCCCAGGGCTTGCGTCTTCAGACACTCGCGGAGCGCGGCGAGGTGCACCTGGTGCGGCAGGATCTTCAGCACGATGGCCTTGTCCTGCGGCACTGCCGCGTCCAGCAGCGCCAGCGCCTCGGGAGGGTTCATCCGGAACAGCCGGGCCAGAACCTGCGGACCGCCGGCCCGGTCCGCAAGTTCCGCTTCGAGCTCGGGATGCAGGCTCAGCCCGTAGATGCCTGCTGGGTTGAAGACCTCCGACAGGGCCAGCACGTCCGGCAGTTGACCAAGGATGTCGACCAGCAGGTTCGATCCGGCGCGCGGCCCGGAAAAGACCACCAGCATCCGCTTGTCGCGCGCGGGTTGGGTCAGGTCCCCGGTCATCGCGGGTAGGCGTCCCATGGGAAACGGTCGGTGCGCACCATGCCCGCATGGTCGGCGACGAGCCCGGCCAGTTCGGCGGCGCCCTTGCTGGGTTTCAGCGTGGCCATCCTGGAGCGCATCGCGGCGCGGGCGCCGGGGTCGAGCAGTTCGGCAATCTTCGTGTCGAGCCGGGCCGCGGCGTCGCGGGCGCGCAGGCAGAGGCCGTGGCCCATGATCTCGGCCCATTGCGCGCGCGTAAGCTGGCTGTCCATCTCGGGCGACTCGTTGGGGATGAAGAGCGTGGGGATGCCGCCGTAAAGCTGTTCATGGAAGGCGTTGTACCCCGCGACCCCCACGGCGGCGTCGACGGCACGGCTGTTGAGGTAACTGGGAAATTCGCGGAGCTGGTGGACGCGCCCCTCCGTCCCTTCGGGCAAGGGCGGCCGTTTGGCGAGCGGCGAGACGATGTCCAGCACCCGGACCTTCGCGTGGCGGAGAAGGTGGCGGATCACTTCGGCGCGCAGGTCCTCCGTCGCGAAGTTCGCACCCGAGCCCATCTGCAGCGCCACGACAAGGTCGTCGTCGTCGAAACCGTAGTGACGGCGCGCGGCGGCGCGGTCGTGGCGCGCGGCGGGGTCGATGTGGAGCACGGGTTCCGTGACGTGCGTATTGCCACGCTGGTCACGGGTCGGCCCGAAGTCGAGGTCGCCGGGCAGTTCGCCGGGTTCGATGACGCCGGTGAACGCGTCGGAGACGTTCAGGAAATCCCGGTGGATCTCGCGCCACATGGCCCGCCGCACCCAGAGCGAGACGAGATCCGGGAAGGCGTCGAGCGCATCGATCAGCCCGCCGAAGGCCGCCGTCCCGTCATAGGCCAGAAGCGCGGGCTGCAGGTGGCAGATCAGGTCGTACAGTTCCTCGGCAAACACGGTGTTCCATGTCTCGTGCCCCGCGCCCAGATGGCGGTGGTGCGGCAGGTAGAACACCGGGTAACCCGCATCGGAGGCCACCTTGAGCGAGAAGCTCATGGAGGCAAAGACCGGCTGGAGCGCGTCGCGGGGCAGCCGGTCGGCAATGGCCATCTGCTGTGTCAGGTGTCCGACACCGATGCCGTTCGTGGATACAAACAGGACCGGCGCGCGCGATCGGCGGTCGATCGCGGGCGTTTCCTGCACGATTTTGGGCACCGGGCGTTGCGGCGCAGGGTCTTTCGATACAGAACTGTCGGTCAGGCCGAAGAGCTTGGCCCGTTCCGCGGCGCGCCACGTCACGGCGTGGTTTTCCAGCACCCAGCGGCGGGCGGCTCGGCGCAACGACCGCCAGCGGTCGGGATCGGCGGCGATGGCGCGCACTAGCGGCAGCACCTCTTTCGGTTCGGCGTAAAGCGCGGCCTCGCCGAAAAGCTCCCTGAAGTGCGGCGGCAGTATGGCGACGCAGCCCATGGCAAGCGCTTCGAGGACAGTCCTGCCGAAGGCCTCGCTCCAGGCGCTGTCGTGGTAGTAGACGTAGAAGTCGAGACCGGCGAGGAAGTCCTGCACGCCGTCGAAGTCGAACGGCAGCATGAGCCAGTTGCCCGGTACGGGCTTTTGGTACTTGGCCTGCAGGAAGTCTCCGCCGCCCAGTACGCGCACCTCTATGTCGTCCTCGCCCGCGCCGTAGATCAGCGCGGCATCTTCCAGCGTGTCCGGCCATTTCGAGGGGTCGGGCCGCGCGTGACGTCCCAGCACGATGGTCTTCGGATCGGGTGCGATGCGGTCTGGATCAAACGGCCAGTCCTCCGGCGAGATGAGGTTGATCCAGTCCTCCTCGACCAGCACGCCGGTCTTGCCCTTGCGCGCCCGCAACGACCGGCGCACGACCGGGCTGACCGGGGTGACGAGCACCTCGGGCGACAGCGTCGCGGCGATGACCTCGCACACCGTGTCGAGGTCATATTGGCGTGTGCCCTTGGCATCGACCATCGGGTGGTGCAGGACCAGCACCGCCCGCGCCGCACGCAATGGCAGCCGTGCGCGCGGCAGGTTGGCGAAGACCACCGGGTGGTGGACCAAGGCGATCTGCGCGGTCAGCCGTTCCCATGGCCAGACAACGCGCAGGAAACCGCTTTCGATATGCCGACGGATGCCCGGATGCGACGGCCACGGCAGACCCAGCAGGTGCGCCTTGACCATCATGATGCCGGTGCGCGGCGGGTTGGGCGCCTGTGCCAGCCCGTCGAGCTCGGCGGCGACGGCGGTGGAGGCCCCCCCTTCGAACCGCGGGTCGAGCACGTAGACGAGATCGAGATCCTCCACCGTCAGGCCCGCCCCCCGAAGCGGCGCGCCGCCTCGTCCGCGTAGCCCTGCAGGTCGTATCCGTAGGCGATGGCCCGGCGTGGCCGCCATTTCGAAAGCAGCAACGCGCGCCGATCCTCAAGGTAGCGCGGCCAGTTCACCAGATCCGGGAATGCGGCCATCTGGTCGAAGGAGGGCAGCACCTCGAAGGCGGTCTTCGACTCCATGAAGGGGCGGAAGTCGAGCGCGGAATGCACGAATACAAGCTTGTGGCGGGCAAATCGTCGGCCAAGCTGGGCGATCACCGGCGGCAGAGAGGCGGCCTCGATGTCGAGCGTGAAGACCATGATGACCGACACGTCGTCCGGCAACAGCGCCAGTTCGTCGGAGGGGTCCGGGACCGCAGCGCCGGTCTTCTGCCCGAAACCGAGCATCTGCCTGACCTGCGTCCCTCAGTAATTGAAGCGGGCGCGGTCGTTGACGGTTCTCGTCGACCGGGGTGCCGTCGTGGTGACGGGTGTCGCCGTGGGCACCGCGACACGATGAGGCACGGTTGCCGGTGTGTAGACGCGGGGACCGCAGTCGATGGCGCGTCCACGCGTCGTGCTGCCGGGTTCGCAAAGCCGGGGTTTGTGGGTATCGGCGGGGAGGCAGCCGATCAGGCCGAAGCCGGTGACTGCGAAGGCCATCAATCTGCCAAGACGCGACTTCATGGTGCAAACCCTTTTCGAAAACCAATATTTGACGCATACTTAATTTTGTCCGGAATCTCAAGCACGCAGACGCTGGGTGACCCGCTTTGCGTGCATGGGGTCCACTCCGGACAGTCGGACCCCGGATTTTCGAGGGGTGCGGCTGGTTTGAACAAGTCACTGGTATCCCTGTCCGAATTTCAATTCGAAGTGGTTGAACTATGATTTTGACGGCACGATTCCTCGGGACGATCGGGGTGGCTCTCCTGCTGTGGCTGGGGGTGGCCGGCGGGCTTCTCGCACAGGGGGCCGAGCCGCGCCGTGTCGCGCTGGTGATCGGCAACGCGCGCTACGTCCAGGTGCCCGCACTGGGCAATGCGGTGAACGATGCGCGGTTGATTGCCGACCGGCTGGAGGGCCTCGGCTTCGAGGTCATGTTCCGCACCGACCTGACGCGCCGCGGCTTTCTGGACACCATGACCGAGTTCCGCGAGACGGTGGACGGCGCAGACATGGGGCTGTTCTTCTTTGCCGGGCACGGCGTCCAGTTGCGCGGCACCAATTATCTGCTGCCCACCGACGTGGAACCGGGCAACACCGATTTCCTCAACGCCGAGGCGATCGACCTCGACACGGTGACGCGCATCCTGAACGAGGGCGCGCAGGTGTCGATGGTCTTTCTGGACGCTTGCCGCAACAACCCGTTCGAGGCAACGCGCGGCAGCGACCCGGACACGCGCGGGCTGGCGCGTGTGGCGGCGCAGCGCAACACGCTGATCTCCTTCGCCGCGGCGCCGGGCGAGGTGGCACTGGACCGGGTTGCGGGCAGCGACTTTCAGAACAGCCCGTTTACCACGGCGCTGGCCCGGCATCTCGGTACGCCGGGCGATCCGATCAGCCGTACGATGATCAAGGTGCGGCGCGACGTGCTGGACCTGACCGGCGGGCGACAGGTCCCGTGGGAGAATTCCTCGCTGGTGGAGGAACTTGTGCTGACCAAGGACCCCACCGCGCCGCCCGCGGAGACGGGCGCGCTCGATGCGGAGTTCTGGGACCTGATCGGCGAAAGCGGCAGTGTCGATCTGCTGGAGCGGTTCCTGGAACGGTTCCCCGACAGCAGCTTCGCGCCGGAGGCAGAGGCCCGGCTGCGACGCGCCCGTGCCGCCCGTGAGACCGCGCAGGCCGAACCGACGGAGGCGGAGCTGCGTGCCTTCTACGCCGAACCCGTGCCGCCGGTGATCCTGCAACGGTTCTGGGACTGCGACAGCTGTCCCGAAATGGTGGAGATCGAAGGCTCCGAACTGATCTACGGCACGCCCGACACGGTGGTGCGGGCGCAGTATGACGAGCGCCCTGCCCTGCGTCTGTCGGTGGGCCAGAGACCGATTGCCGTCGCGGTGACGGAGACATCGCAGGGGCAGTTCGACGCTTTCGTGCGGGACACGGGCCACGACTGGCCCGAGGCCTGCCTGATCACCGCCGGCGACGATGCTTTGCCTTCCATGGGATCGCGCAAGGATGTGCCGCAGGACCCGGACCTTCCCGTCACCTGCGTCAGCTGGACCGACGCCAAGGCCTATGCCGACTGGCTGAGCGCGAAGACCGGCGAACGTTATCGCCTGCCCAACGAGATCGAGCACGAGTACCTGGCCGAGGCGCTCTATTTCAACGTCTCGCTCGAAGAGCGGCTGGACGGACGGGGTGTCTGCGACATTGTGAACATCGCCGATTACGGCGCGCCGTTCAGCTGGCGCAACTTCGGCTGCGAGGATGCGCTTGGCCGCGGCGCCTTTCCGGTGCGGTCGCTGAAACCGGACGGCTTCGGTCTGTATCACCTTCTGGGCAACGTCTGGGAGTGGGCCGAAAACTGCTACACCGACCATCCGCAGGCGATGCTGCCACGGTCGCTGATCCTGATCGAGGGCGCCGAGGAATGCGAGCGGCGCTCGGTCCGGGGTGGCGGGTGGAGCGATCCGCTGACCTCGCTCAGCACGTCTAACCGCAACTGGGAACATCCCGATTTCCGGTCCGACACCATCGGATTCCGCGTATTGCGCGAGATGTGAGGCCGGACCACAGGACAAAGGACGACCGACATGACCCGACTGATCCAGACCTGCCTTGCCCTGCTCGTGCTGGCCGCTCCCGCGCGCGCCGTCGAGATTTCGCTGTCCTGCGGGGTGATCGGTGCGCAGTACAACGTCTGCCAGGATTCGGTGGACCGGTGGGAGCGCCGCACAGGCCATACCGTGCGCATCGTGCCGACGCCGCAGCAGACCAACGACCAGTTGACCTTCTTCCGAGAACGCCTGGCCCGACCGGAAAGCGGCGAGGTGATCGACGTGGTGAAGATCGACACGATCTGGGTCAACTTCGTCGAACAATACCTGCTGGACCTGCGCCCCTATTCCGACGGCGCCGAGACTCAGCATTTTTCGGCCCTGGTAGAGAATGCCAGTTTCGAGGGCGAGCTGAAGGCGATGCCGCTCTGGTCCGGGGTGGGGCTGTTCTTCTACCGCAAGGACCTGCTGGAGAAACACGGCGCCACTGTGCCCCGCACCTGGGACGAAATGGAGGCCGTCGCGCGCCAGATCCAGGCGGCGGAGCGGGCTGAGGGCAACCGGATCTGGGGCTACATCTTTGACGGCGCCGCCGGTGAGGGGCTGACCTGCAACGCGATGGAATGGCTGGCGACCATGGGCGGGGCGCAGATCCTGGATGGCGAGGGCCGCGTCGCGGTGGACGATCCCGCCGCCATGGACACGCTGCGCCGGGTCAAGGGCTGGATCGGCGACATCGCCCCGCCCGAAGTGACGACGCTCAACAACGAGAGCGCGCGCGAGATGTTCCAGAACGGCGGCGCGGTCTTCATGCGCAACTGGCCCTATGTCTGGGCGCTGGCGCAAGAGGACTGGAGCAAGGTCAAAGGCAAGGTCGGCGTGACCACCCTGCCCGGCGGCGAAGCAGGCTCTGGCGCGGGCACCAGCGGCGGCTGGTATCTGGGCGTGTCGCAGGACAGCGCGCATCCCGAAATCGCTGCCGATCTCGTGATGCACATGACCTCGAAGAACGAACAACTTCAGCGCGCGCTGTTCAGCAGCGTGAACCCGACGCGGCCAGAGCTGTATTCCAACCCCGACATCCGCAACATGTCGGACTTCTTCGGAGAGATCTTCGCGGCGCTGCAAACCGCGATCAACCGGCCCAACGCCGAACTGCGGGGCAGCTACACCTTTGTGTCGGACCGCTGGTCGGCGGCCGTCAACGCCTATCTTGCCGGCGAGGCGGACGACCCGCTGACCCTTTTCGCGCCGTTGCAGGAGCAGCTTGCGCGGCTGGAGCGACGCGGCTGGTAGGTCTCAGGCTCAGATCAGGGTCCAGATCGGGACCAGTTCAGACCCCGATCATGCCCTGAGTCCGTCGACGAATATATCGAGCAGCCGCAACACCTGCGCGCGCCAGTCCGGCCCGGGTTCGCGCGCATAGCAGAGCGCGTACATCGCCTGTAGCAGATCTTCGGCGGTGACGCCGTCCCGAAGAAGGCCCGCCTGCTGACCCTTGGCGATCAGGGCGTTGACCGATCCGGTGATGCGGGCCGAAAGCTCTGCGTATGTCTGCTTGGCGTCCTCGGTCATCACCATCGACAGGGCGCCCAGCATCCCGCGCTTGGTTTCCACCATCGCCACGTTGGCATGCAGCCAGCCGCGCAGCGCGGCCACCGGGTCGTTGGTGCCATCCAGCCCTTCGGCCAGGTCGGCCAGTTGCTCCATCTCGCGGCGGAAGACCGCGTGGAACAGTTCCTCGCGATTCGGAAAGTGGCGGTAAAGCGTGCCGATTCCCACGCCCGCGCGGCGCGCCACAGCCTCCAGGCTGGCGTTCGGACCACCCTGCCCCAGCACGCCCTTGGCCGCCTCGATCAGCAGATCGCGGTTGCGGGCGGCATCCGCACGCGGCTTTCTCTTGCGCGTTTCACACAAACGCACGCTCTCCTCTTGATAAACGGAGGCATCCTCCGTATAACTGTAGCACGGGATGGGCGCGGTGCCTTCCCAATACGGACCTTAAGGACTTCCTCGCCCGGGTGCGAGGGACCGGCTTTCATAAAATCATCACAAAGGAGGGACGGATGTCTTACTCCATCTCGCTGACCCTGAACGGGGTCGCACGCGATGTCGCGCTGGACGATCCGCGCGTCACGCTTCTCGATCTGTTGCGCGAACGGCTGGCGATGCCCGGCACCAAGAAAGGCTGCGACCGCGGGCAATGCGGTGCCTGCACGGTGCTGGTGAACGGAAAACGGATGAATGCCTGCCTGACGCTGGCCGTCACACTGGACGGCGCCGAGGTCACGACGATCGAAGGACTGGCGCAGGACGGCGCCTTGCATCCGGTACAGGCGGCGTTTGTCGAGCATGACGGGTTCCAGTGCGGATATTGCACGCCGGGCCAGATCATGAGCGCCGTGGGTCTGATCGCCGAGGGCGCGGCGGGCGACGATCCCGACCGCATCCGCGAAGGCATGAGCGGCAACATCTGCCGGTGCGCGGCCTACCACGGCATCGCGCTGGCGGTGCAGGACGCGACACGCCGGATGGCGGACAAGACGGAGGGTGCGGCATGAAACGGTTCGATTTCATTCAACCTGCGTCGCTGTCCGAGGCGCTTGGCGCCTGGCATCCCGGCGCGGTCTGGCTGGGCGGCGGCACCAGCCTTGTCGACCTGATGAAGACCGGTGCGGCCACACCCGACACGGTCATCGACATCACCCGCCTGCCCGGCCTGCGCGGCATCGACGTATTGCAGGACGGCGCCACGCGGATCGGTGCGCTGGTCTCCAACGCCGACCTCGCCCGCGACGAAGGCTTTGCCAGGCGTTTCCCCATGGTGGCGGAGGCGCTGCTGTCCGGTGCGTCGGGGCAGTTGCGCAACGCGGCGACGGTGGCGGGGAACCTGTTGCAGCACACCCGCTGCGCCTATTTCCAGGACCCGAACGCGGCCTGCAACCGCCGTCATGCCGGATCGGGCTGCGATGCCCGGGAAGGACTGAACGAGGGCCACGCGGTGTTGGGCTGGTCGGAAGGCTGCATCGCGACCCACCCGTCCGACTTCTGCGTGCCGCTGGTGGCGCTTGGCGCCGTGGTGGAGATCGAGGGCCCGAAAGGCACACGCGACGTGGCGCTTGCGGATTTCCTACGCCTCCCGGGCGACACGCCGGAACGCACCACAGCGCTGAATGCCGATGAGCTTGTCACCGGCCTGAGGCTGCCCGCCGGTGCCGAGGCGTTTGCAGCCCATGCCCGCTATCTCAAGGTGCGCGACCGGACGTCCTTTGCCTTTGCCCTGACCTCTGCCGCCGCCGCGCTGCGGATGGAGGGTGGCGTGATCGCCGAGGCCCGGCTGACGCTTGGCGCCGTGGCGGCGCGCCCGTGGCGCGTGGCAGAGGCCGAGGCGATGCTGGCCGGTCAGGCGCCGGATGCCGCGCTGTTCGACAGGGCGGCGGGCGCGGCGATGGCTGGGGCTGCGCCGTCGGGCGACAACGGCTGGAAGATCGACCTGGCCATCCGCACCGCCGCGCGCGCGCTGACACTTGCGGCCAAAGGTACGCCGGACCGCATGCCCGCCCTGCCCGCATCACCCTTCGGACCGACCAAGGAGGCCCAACATGCCTGACACCCTTTCCCCCCAGGTCCGTTTCGGATCGAACGCCGGCCAGCCCGTCACGCGGCGGGACGGCATAGCCAAGGTCACCGGCGCCGCGACCTTTGCCGCCGACAACCTGCCCGACGGTTTGCTGCATGCGGTCTACGTCCCCGCCACCGTCGCGCGGGGTCGTGTCGCGTCGCTGGATGTTGCGGCGGCAGAGGCGCACACTGGCGTGACAAAGGTCTACACTCCGGCCAACCGCCCCCCGCTGCAAGGCAGCCCGGACGACAAGCCGAACATGTTCTCCATGCGGATCGAGGCGTTGCAGGACGACACCGTGCGCTATGCCGGTCAGCCCATCGCGCTGGTGGTGGCCGAGACGCTGGAGGCGGCAACAGAAGGCGCGCGCCTGCTGGCACCGCGCTACGAGACGGAGGTGCCGCGCGTATCGCTGGCGGACGAGCCGGCACTGAAGATCGAGGGGGCGGGTTTCGGCAAGCCGTCGGACACCACGCATGGCGATCCCGGCGCGGGTCATGCCGCCGCCAACACCGCCGTGGACGTCACCTACACCACGCCCGCGCAGTATCACAACGCGATGGAGATGCATGCCGTCGTGGCCCAGTGGGACGGTGACCGCCTGACCCTCGATATACCGAGCCAGGCACTGATGCTGACCTGCGAGGCCTACGCGTATTTCCTGGGCATTCCGACGGAGAACGTGACCCTCCGCAGCCCCTACCTTGGCGGCGGTTTCGGGTCGAAGGCCTTCACCACCGGGCCGCAGCTTCTGGCGATCCTCGCGGCGCGGGACACGGGGCGGCCGGTCAAACTGATGCTGACTCGAAACCAGATGTTCGGGCCGGTCGGCCACCGTGGCGCCACGCTGCAGCGTTTGCGTCTTGGCACGGATGCCGAAGGTGCGCTGAAGGTCATCGACCACGAGGGCATCTCGGCAGTGTCGAGCTTCGACGAGTTTGTCGAACCGGCACCGAACGCCACGCAAGGGCTCTATGCCGCCGGGGCGTTGCGGTCGCGGCACCGGATGGCGCGGCTCGACGTGGGCACGCCGGGCCCGATGCGGGCGCCGGGCGAGGCATCGGGCTCTGCCGCGTTGGAAGGCGCGATGGACGAGATGGCGGAGGCGCTTGGCATGGACCCGTTGGCCTTCCGCCTGAAGAACTACGCAGAGGCCGAGCCAGGCACCGGGCGCCCCTATTCGTCGAAGGCGCTGCGCGAGTGCTATGAACAGGGTGCGGCGCGCTTCGGCTGGGCCGACAGGCCGCTTCAACCGCGCACGATGCGGGACAGCGACGGGATGCTGACCGGCTGGGGCATGGGCACCGCGCTGTTCGGCTGCCCGATGTTCGCCGCCGACGCCCGCGCCACACTGCGCGCGGATGGCAGCGCGCTGGTCGAGACCTCTGCCGCCGACATGGGGCAAGGCGCCTGGACCGCGCTGGCGCAGATCGCGGCGGACAGCCTTGGCCTGCCGCTCGACAGAGTGGAGTTCCGGGCCGGGCATTCCTCCCTGCCAAATGGCGGGGTTGCGGGCGGCTCCGGCCACACGGCGACGGCGGGCGGTGCGCTTCATGCGGCAGGTGGCGACGTGCTGCGGCAGTTGGGCGAAATCGCCAGCGCCGACCCGGGCTCTCCGCTGTTCGGGGCGGGCAACGCCGGGTTCGTGGCGCGGGACGGCAGGCTGTTTGTGGAGGGCGACGACAGCCGCAGCGACAGCTTTGCCGATATCTTCGCCCGCAACGGCTGCGTCGAGGTCACGGGCGAAGGCAGCGCCGCGCGCGCCGCGGAACATGCGCAAAGGTTCGCGATGTACTCCCACGGCGCGGTCTTTGCCGAGGTGAAGGTCGATCCGTCTCTGGGTCAGGTGCGGGTCACGCGCATGGTCGGCGCCTTTGCCGCGGGCCGGATCATCAACCCGAAGCTGGCCGAGAGCCAGTTGATGGGCGGCATGATCTGGGGGCTGTCCTTTGCGCTGCACGAAGCGGCGAAACAGGACCCCCGGCGCGGGCATATCGTCAACGGGGACCTCGCGGGCTACCACGTGCCGGTGAACGCCGACGTTCAGGGCCTTGAGGTCATCACGGTGCATGAGGACGACCCCTTCGTGAACCCGCTCGGCATCAAGGGCGTGGGCGAAATCGGCATCTCCGGGACAGTGGGCGCGATCGCCAACGCCATACGGCATGCCACCGGGCGGCGGGTCCGGAATTTTCCCATCCGGGTGCGCGACCTCGTCGGCGCGGGCGACTGATCCCGCCTGTCGAGACCAAAGAAAAAGGGCCCCCACCGGGGCCCTTTTGAGTTTCGCGAACAAGGCTCGATGATTCACCGCCCGAGTGTTTTTCTGCCTGCGTCCTTGTTCACGCTCAGGGCCAGCGCACCGGCCCCAGAAACGGATGGCTTCAGTCCCATCCACAACCGGCGCGCCACAGGGACATGCGACGCGCCACCCCCCACCGGGGTAACGTCGGGCCCGGGCGGCGGCAGAGCCGCCCGGGCCGTCCGATCAGCTGCAGCCGCTGGTGGAGCCGCAGGTGTTGCACTTCATGCAGGTGCCGTTGCGGACAAGGGTGTAGTTGCCGCATTCGCCGCAGGCTTCGCCTTCGTAGCCCTGCATTTTGGCCTTCGTACGCTGATCCATCGACATGGCGCCCGAAGCCACCGCGATGGTCGACGTTGCCGCCGCCGATGCCTTGCCCGCATCGGGCGCCATCGTGCTGAGCGTGGCCACGGGATCGGTGCCGGTCGCCTGGGTCACGCCCCCCTGCAGCACGACGAGTTCCTGCGGAAGACGCTTGCGCAGGTAGCCGGTGGAGCTGATCTGCTTGAGCACTTCTAGGCTGCGCGACGCGGCGGTTTCCGACAGTTCCTTGACGTTGGCCACGCCTTCCTCGGCGCCCCGGCCCAGATCGTCGAAGGCCGCGCCTTCGGGCTTCACATGGGCAAGGTCGGTGCGGTCGAGGTAGGACACGGCCAGTTCGCGGAAGATATAGTCGAGGATCGACGTCGCGTTCTTGATCGAGTCGTTGCCCTGCACCATGCCCGCCGGTTCGAACTTGGTGAAGGTGAAGGCGTCGACGAATTCCTCCAGCGGCACGCCGTACTGCAGACCCACGGACACGGCGATGGCAAAGTTGTTCATCATCGCACGGAAGCCCGCGCCTTCCTTGTGCATGTCGATGAAGATCTCGCCCAGGGAACCGTCCTGATATTCGCCGGTGCGCAGGTAGACCTTGTGACCGCCGACGATGGCCTTCTGGGTGTAACCCTTGCGGCGCTCGGGCATCTTGGTCCGTTCGGACTTGATGATCTCCTTCACCACGATCTTCTCGACGATCTTCTCGGCCAGCACCTGCGCCTTTTCCTGTGCGTTGCCGGTTTCCAGGATCTCGGCGGCGTCCTCGTCGTCTTCCACCAGAGCGGAGGCCAGAGGTTGCGAGAGTTTGGAGCCATCACGGTAAAGCGCGTTGGCCTTCGTGCCCAGCGACCACGACAGTTCGTAGGCCTTCTGGCAGTCCTCGATCGTCGCCGTGTTCGGCATGTTGATCGTCTTGGAGATCGCGCCCGAGATGAACGATTGCGCCGCCGCCATCATGCGGATGTGCGCCTCGACCGACAGGTAACGCTTGCCCTTCTTGCCGCAGGCGTTGGCGCAATCGAAGACCGAGTAGTGCTCTTCCTTCAGGTGCGGTGCGCCTTCCAGCGTCATCGTCCCGCAGACGTGGTCGTTGGCCGCGTCGATCTCGGCCTTCTTGAAGCCCAGGTGACGGAGCATGTCGAAGGTCGGGTCGTTCAGCTTGGCCTGCGGGATGCCCAGCACGTCGGTGCAGAAGGCCTCGCCCAGCGTCCACTGGTTGAACACGAACCGGATGTCGAAGGCGGTGGCAAGCGCTGCCTCGACCTTCTCGATCTGTGCCGGGCCGAAGCCGTGGCCGATCAGTGCAGTGTGGTTCACGCCCGGAGCGTTGCCCAGCGTCTGATGGCCCACGGCGTAGCCGATGATCTCTTCGATCTCCGCGGACCCGTAGCCCAGCTTCGCCAGCGCCGCCGGAACGGAGCGGTTGATGATCTTGAAGTAGCCGCCGCCCGCGAGCTTCTTGAACTTCACCAGTGCGAAGTCCGGCTCGATCCCGGTGGTGTCGCAATCCATGACCAGGCCGATGGTGCCGGTCGGTGCGATCACGGAGACCTGCGCGTTGCGGTAGCCGTGACGCTCGCCCAGCTTCAGAGCCTCGTCCCAGGACGCCATGGCCAGCTCCACCAGCGTGGCGTCCGGGCAGTTCCTGTGATCGAGCGCGACCGGCTTCACTTCCAGCTTTTCGTAGCCGGTGGTCTTGCCCCATGCCGCGTTGCGGTGATTGCGGATGACCTTCAGCATGTGCTTGGCGTTGCGCTCGTACCCCGAGAACGCGCCCAGCTCGCCCGCCATTTCGGCGGAGGTGGCGTAGGACACACCGGTCATGATGGCGGTCAGCGCACCACACAGCGCGCGGCCTTCCTCGGAGTCGTAGCCGTAGCCCATGTTCATCAGCAGGCCGCCGATGTTGGCATAGCCAAGGCCCAGCGTCCGGAAGTCGTACGAGAGCTGCGCGATTTCCTTCGACGGGAACTGCGCCATGGTCACGGAGATTTCCAGCGTCAGCGTCCACAGACGGGTGGCGTGCATGTAGTCGTCGGACTGGAACACGCCGTCCTTGAGGAAGGTCAGCAGGTTCATCGACGCGAGGTTGCAGGCCGTGTCGTCGAGGAACATGTACTCGGAGCACGGGTTGGAACCACGGATCGCGCCGTCTTCCGGGCAGGTGTGCCAGGCGTTGACGGTGTCGTGGAACTGGATGCCCGGGTCGGCGCAGGCCCATGCGGCGTGGCCGATCTGTTCCCACAGTTCCTTGGCATCGATGGTCTTCGCGACCGAGCCGTCGGTGCGGCGGATCAGCTCCCACGGCTTGTCCTCGCGGACGGCCTTCAGGAAGGCATCGGTCACGCGGATGGAGTTGTTGGAGTTCTGACCCGAAACGGAGGCGTAGGCTTCGCTGTCCCAGTCGGTGTCGTAGGTCGGAAACTCGATGGAGGCATAGCCCTGACGCGCGTAGTCCAGCACGCGCTTGATGTAGGTCTCCGGGATCATCGCCTGCTTGGCGGTGCGGACGGCCTTCTTCAGCGCGGTGTTGGCGGTGGGCTCATAAGCGTCGGCCTCGGTCCCGTCCCACGCGCGGATCGCGTCGAAGATGCCGTTGAGCATCTTCTCGTGCATCTTGGACCCGGCGACGATGGACGCGACCTTCTGCTCTTCCTTGACCTTCCAGTTGATGAATTCCTCGATGTCCGGGTGGTCGGCGTCGCAGATCACCATCTTGGCGGCGCGGCGCGTGGTGCCGCCGGATTTGATGGCACCGGCTGCGCGATCCCCGATCTTGAGGAACCCCATCAGGCCGGAGGACTTGCCTCCGCCTGACAGGGCCTCGCCTTGGGCACGCAGGGAGGAGAAGTTCGTGCCTGTACCGGATCCGTATTTGAAAAGCCGCGCCTCACGGACCCACAGATCCATGATGCCGCCATCGCTCACCAGGTCATCGGAAACCGACTGGATGAAGCAGGCGTGCGGCTGCGGATGCTCATAAGCCGACTTCGATTTGACGAGTTTGCCGGTTTTGTAATCGACGTAGTAATGGCCCTGGCCGGGACCGTCGATGCCATAGGCCCAATGCAAGCCGGTGTTGAACCACTGCGGGCTGTTCGGCGCGGCGACCTGAGTCGCCAGCATGTAGCGCATTTCGTCGTAATAGGCGCGCGCGTCTTCTTCGGTGGTGAAGTAGCCGCCCTTCCAGCCCCAGTAGGCCCACGCGCCTGCAAGGCGGTCAAAGACCTGACGGGCCGAGGTTTCGCCGGTGCGCTTGGTGTCCTTTGCGGCCGGTTCGGAGCGCCACAGGAACTCGGGCACGCCCTCTTCGGCGACCTTCTTCAGTTCGACGGGCACGCCTGCCTTGCGGAAATACTTCTGCGCGATGACGTCGGACGCAACCTGGCTCCACTTGGCGGGAACTTCGAGGCTGTCGTGCCGGAACACGATGGTGCCGTCCGGATTGCGGATTTCCGAGCTCGTGGTGACGAAGGGCACCTCGGCGTAAGCGTCTTGTCCTGCCTTTGTGTATTTTCTTTCGATCTTCATCGCGTTCTGCCCCGTCGCAAAGTTCTTGGTCCCATGCCGGAAAGACGGGGCATCAGGGAAAAAAAGCCGCCGCGTGCAGATCGCACGTTCCGGGGTGTCCCCCCCATCAGGCTGTATGGCTGTTCTGTCCCTGAGCCGCCCCGACCACTACATGTAGTGGCGCTACCGTCCGGCCTGCACAAAATGACCAATACTGGACAGAGTCGTCAACGCCATTTTTCGCCAAAGCGTCATATATTTTGTGTTGACGATGCGGGCACCTACTACTGGCAGTTATCTGTACAAGGGCATCCCCCGATTCACTCACAACGCGTTAATCTTGGCTTAACTCCGAAATCAGCGATTCCGTGTTTGTTTGCACAAAGTTATCCACAGAGCGGGGGATAACCCGGCCGACATACTTGGAATCCCAAGTTTACGCTCTTTTAACCTAAGTTAACGTGTTTTGGTGTGGCACCTATGTGACGTGCAAGCGCGTGACGCGGGGGAATGGACAGCGACTCATGCACAGGGCCGCGTACGCCGCCAATTCGCGGGCGCGCGGCGATTTGTGGTAAAGCATATCTAGGGGGGCTGGCGCCCTGTGCGCAGCGACGCAGCGGGGCGAAATGGTCGGGGCGGCGAGATTCGAACTCACGACCTTCTGTACCCAAAACAGACGCGCTACCAGGCTGCGCCACGCCCCGACAGCGAGGGGAATAGCGATCCCCCGCAGCAAAGAAAAGCCCCTATCTGGACCGTTCGCAGATTGTATCAGTTACAGGGCCAGGCGGCGTCCGCGATGGCGGGATGACGCAGTTCGGTACCGGGACCGATCCCCAGCATCCTGGCCATGCCGCCGTTGATTTCCAGCACGTACTGGATCTGTCCCTTGCCCGGGATCGAAGTCAGGTCGCCCGGGACGGCATTCGCGTGCACGTTCTGCACCACACCGCGCGCGTCGGCAAAGATCATGTCCAGAGGGATGAGCGTGTTCTTCATCCAGAAGGCCACGCGCTGCGGGCGGTCGTAGACGAAGAGCATGCCGTAGCTGGCGGGCATCTTCTTGACGAACATCAGACCCCGGTTGCGCTCTTTCGGGGTTGCGGCGAGATCGATTGAAAAGCGCGCCTGTCCAAAGTCGCCCCTGAGATAGAGCGTCCCGTCGCTGCAGGCGGGGGCGCCATCGGCGCGCACACTTCCCGGAAGGATGGCGACCAGAGCGGCCAGCGCCACAAACACGGCGGCCAGAACGGACCGGGCACGGCGCAGGATGCATCGGGGCGACGACGCCCGGTTCATTGGGTCAGAGCAGCTTCCCATGCGTTCACTTCCATGGCCATGCGTCCACGCCGTCCGTCGATCACCCGGATCGCAAGAGCTTCGCCCGGTTGCAGATCCGACAAACCGGAACGGCGGAGAACTTCAATATGAATGAACACATCATCGGGTTTTCCGAACACGTTTGCAAAGCCAAATCCCTTGGCCTTGTCGAACCATTTCACGCGCGCGGGTTCGAGTTCGGCGGCTTTCATCATCTCGGGATCGAGATGTTCGAAATCGGCAAGCGGGGCACCTTCGGTCGTTTCCGGAGGTTCGATCGACAGTACCTGAGTGGCCTGAACGCCGCGGTCGGTCCGCTGAACGAAGATCTCGATCAGGGCGCCATCGGCGACAGAGCTTTGTCCGAAGTTCCGCAGAACGTTGGCATGCAGCAGTATGTCGGGGCCGCCGGCGTCCGACACGACGAAACCGAACCCCTTCACCGGGTCGAACCACTTCACTTTCCCGACGACATGCCCGTCGTCACTTGGCTTGTTTTCCAACTCTTCTTCCCAAACGCATCTCACGGCAACAGCCAGATTCTTGGAGCAAACACTGAGTCACATTCAAGGCACGCAGAAGGCTGATTTGTGTCAGTTCCCCCTGATTTCCACGTTAAGTTGACCGTCAGAGCATTTGACGTCACGTGAAATGCCCCTTCACTGTCAGACATTTGTCATGGATTCAACCGCGTTGTCTCCCATTCACGTTGCCCGGGTTTCTTTATCCAGCGAAATCTATCATGCAGCCTAAATGCACCATCTGCCCAGAATTCTATCTCGCTCGGACGTATACGATATCCCCCCCAAAAGGGTGGTCTCTTGGGGTCCGTGCCGTGCCGGGCGGTGACTTTGGCGACTTCGGCGACCAGTGCGGCGCGACTCGCCAGGGGCTGACTCTGGTGCGAGGCCCACGCCCCGAGGCGACTTTTTAGCGAGCGTGAGGCGTAATAGGCGTCGGCCTGGGGCCCCTCTACGCGGGTGACCGTGCCGCGCACGCGGACCTGGCGACGCAGCGATTTCCAGTGCATCACGAAGGCGGCCTTGCCCGCCCCTTCGATCTCGGACGCCTTCACGCTTTCATAGTTCGTATAGAAGACGAAGGCGTCGTCCTCGATCTCCTTGAGCAGCACCATCCGAACGTTGGGCAGACCGTCGGCATCGACCGTCGCCATGGCGATGGCGTTTGGATCGTTGACCTCGGTCTTCTCCGCTTCGGCCAGCCAGCGCCGCGTCAGCTCGAAGGGATCGTCGCCCTTGAAAATACCGTCTCTGTCGCTCATCCGAAGTTCCCCTTTTTACTTCTGTTGTCTTTCGATGCGCCAACGCCCAAAGGCCCGTGAGGGCGCACTCCGGACCGTATCCGATCCGCTCTGGCGCAGCCCGGAGGTCGCCACAAGTCGGGATTTCCCGTTCATGCGCCCTTGATGGCGCGATTTGTATCGCCTACACGACCATCCATTGTCGATCTGGTGGAAGGGACTGTCATGTCAAACGGGTTGATGGCTGGGAAACGCGGTCTCATCATGGGTCTGGCGAACGACAAGTCTATTGCCTGGGGCATTGCCAAGGCGCTGAGCGAAGCCGGTGCGGAGCTGGCTTTCTCCTACCAGGGCGAAGCACTGAAGAAGCGGGTCGATCCGCTGGCCGCGCAACTCGGCAGCCAGATCGTCCTGCCCTGCGACGTGGGCGACGAAGGCTCCATCGACCTTCTGTTCAACGCCCTGGAAGAAGAATGGGGCGGGCTCGACTTTGTCGTTCATGCCATCGGTTTCTCGGACAAGAACGAATTGCGCGGTCGCTATGTGGACACCACGCGCGGCAACTTCACCATGACGATGGATATCTCCGTCTACAGCTTTACCGCCGTGATGCAGCGCGCCGAGAAGCTGATGAAAAACGGTGGTGCTGCCGTGACGCTGACCTACTACGGCGCCGAACGGATCATGCCACACTATAACGTGATGGGTGTGGCGAAGGCGGCGCTGGAAGCGTCCGTGCGGTATCTCGCCGAGGACCTTGGCAAGGACGGCATCCGGGTCAACGCGATTTCAGCCGGGCCGATCAAGACGCTGGCCGCGTCCGGCATCGGCGACTTCCGCTACATCATGAAGTGGAACGAGTACAACTCGCCGCTGCGCCGCAATGTCAGCATCGACGACGTGGGCGGATCGGCGCTGTACCTGCTGTCCGACCTGTCGAACGGCGTGACCGGCGAGACGCACCATGTGGACAGCGGCTACCACGTCGTGGGTATGAAGGCGGTGGACGCACCCGACATCCAGAAGGGCTGAGGTCCGCAGGGTTTCCGATGTTGGCCGGGCGTCCGCAAGGGCGCCCGTTCGCGTTTGGCGGTCGTGCCACGCTGTCACAGGCGATAGCAGGCTTGCCCTTTGGCCCCGCCCTGCCCTATGACGCGGCCCAGACCGCATCCCGAGGAGTCCGCCATGAACGACCGTCTGCCCCATGAGAAAGGCTTTCACGTCAGCTGGGACCAGTTGCACCGCGATGCGCGCGCACTGGCATGGCGCCTGCAGGGGCAAGGCCCGGACGAAGGCGCATGGCGCGCGGTCGTGGCGATCACGCGTGGCGGCATGGCCCCGGCGATGATCGTGGCCCGCGAACTCGACATCCGCATGGTCGATACGATCAGCGTGAAAAGCTACAACCACCAGACCCAGGCCGAGCCGCGCGTCATCAAGTCGCCCGACATGGACGTGATCGGAGACGGCACCGGGGTGTTGGTGGTCGACGATCTGGTGGACACCGGCCGGACGCTGGAAGTGGTGCGCAGCCATATGCCCAAGGCGCATGTCGCCACGGTCTATGCCAAGCCGCAGGGCCGCCCGCAGGTGGATACCTTCATCACCGAAGTCAGCCAGGACACCTGGATCTTCTTCCCGTGGGACATGGCCCTGCAATACGTCAAACCCTATCGCGGCGACGACTGACACGGGCGGCGGGCGCTGTCGAAACGGGCTGTGACGGTCTCGGTCGGGTTCCGCGCCACGGCCGCGCTTGCGCCTCCGGTCCGGCCTGTTAGCCTTGCCGCGAACAATCGCAGGCGCACCATGACCACCCGTACCGAAGCCACATTCTTTCCGCCGATCCCGGAGGCGCAGCGCTGGCTGCGGGGCGTGGAGTTTCCCGCCGACCGGCCCTTGCTGAACCTCGCACAGGCCGCGCCCGCCGATCCGCCGCCGTCCGCGTTGCGGCGCGCCATGGCGGAGTTCATCGAAGTGCCGTCGAGCCATCTTTACGGGCCAGTTCTGGGACACCCGGACCTGCGCGCCGCGCTGGCAGAGGACTGGGCGCGCCATTACGGCGGCACGGTCGAGGCAGCCCAGGTGGGCATCACCGCAGGCTGCAACCAGGCCTTCGCCGCGACCCTGTCGGCACTGACCACGGAAGGCGATGAAGTCATCGTCCCAACCCCTTGGTATTTCAATCATAAAATGTGGCTGGACATGTCGGGCGTGGTGGCTGTTCCGCTGCCCACCGACGACACGCTTCTTCCCGATCCGGAGGCCGCCCGCGCGCTTATCACGCCACGCACGAGGGCCATTTCCATCGTGACGCCGAACAACCCGGCCGGGGTTGAGTATCCGGCGGAGACGCTCTCGGCGCTGTTCGACCTGTGCCGCGAGGCCGGGATTAGGCTGATCGTGGACGAGACCTACCGGGATTTCGCGACACGGACCGGCGCGCCGCACGACCTGCTGTCCCGCCCCGACTGGTCCGATACGCTGATCCAGCTCTACAGTTTTTCAAAGGCCTACCGGCTGACCGGCCATCGCGTCGGCGCGGTGATCGGCGATGCGGACCTGCTGCACCAGATCGAGAAGTTCCAGGACACCGTGGCAATCTGCGCGCCTTCGCTGGGCCAGATGGCGGCGCTGCACGGGTTGCAGACGCTGGCGCAATGGAAGGCCGAACAGCGCGACGAGATCCTCGCCCGCCGCGCCGCTCTGGCCGAGGCGTTCGGCCCGCTGGAGGCGAAGGGCTGGCGGCTGAAGGGCTTGGGCGCGTACTTTGCCTATGTCGAGCATCCCTTTGCCATGGGCGCCGCCGAACTGGCGCCGCTTCTGGTCCGAGAGGCGGGTGTGCTGATCCTGCCCGCGACCATGTTCACGCCGCCGGAGGACCCCTCTGGCGACCGGCATTTCCGCATCGCTTTCGCCAATGCCGGAGCCGACAGCCTGCGCGCCCTCTGCACGCGGCTGGCCGCACTGGACCTGCCCCCCTTGCAGCCCCTGTGACCCCGGTTTAGACACTCCCGAACCAGCGCGGAGGGGTTAGGCCATGAGCAAGAAAAAAGGCGGCGTCGGCAGGACAGGCGGGTACATCCTGCTGGGTCTGCTGCTCCTCGGTCTGGGCGGTTTCGGGGCCACCAATTTCGGCGGCAGCGTGTCCAGCATCGGCAAGGTCGGCGAGGCGGAGATCCCGGCCTCCGACTATTTCCGCGCCATGCAGCAGGAGATACGCGCCGTGCAGACCCAGACCGGTCAGGCGCTGAGCATGCAGCAGGCGCGCGCCATGGGCATTCCCGACATGGTTCTGAGCCGCGTGGTCACCACGGCCGCGCTTGAGAACGAAGCCGCGCAGCTTGGCATTTCGGTCGGCGACGAACGGTTGGCACAGGACCTGCGAGAAATCCCCGCCTTCCAGGGGATCGACGGCAGCTTCGACCGCGAGTCCTACCGGCTGGCCCTGCAGGGTGCCGGCTTCTCGGAGCGCGAATTCGAGGAACAGCTTCGTGCCGAGAGTGCCTCGACCTTGCTGCAAAACGCGATCCAGGCAGGGGTTGCCCTGCCGCCGGTCTATGCGCAGACGCTGGTGTCCTACACGGGCGAGCGCCGCGCTTTCACCTGGGCCGAGCTCGGGTCCGAGCAGCTGTCGACCGGCCTTCCGATCCCGACCGACGAAGAACTGCAGACGTTCTACGACGAGAACATCGACCGCTACACCCGTCCGACGACGCGCAAGATCACCTATGCGTGGCTGACGCCGGCGATGATCGTGGACACCGTCGAGGTGCCCGAGGACATGCTGCGCGCGACCTACGACGAGCGCTCGTCCGAGTTCAACCTGCCGGAGCGGCGTCTCGTGGAACGGCTGGTCTATTCGTCCGAAGAGGCCGCGCAGGACGCCGCCGCGCGCGTCGCCAATGGCGACGTGCCGTTCGAGACGCTGGTGAGGGAGCGCGGGCTGGACATTGCCGACACCGACATGGGCGACGTGACCGAGGCCTCGCTGGGCGCGGCGGGTGAAACCGTCTTTGCCGCCGAGGTGGGGGACGTCGTGCAGGCGCCGTCCGACCTCGGGCCGGCGCTGTACCGGGTGAACGCCGTTCTGGCGGCGCAAGATACCAGTTTCGAAGAGGCCATTCCGCAGATGCGCGACACGCTGGCGCTGGCGCAGGCCCGCCGGGTGATCGAGGGGCTTGCCAACCAACTCGACGACGAACTGGCCGCGGGCGCGACGCTCGAAGACCTTGCCGGCGATACCGAGATGGAGCTGGGGCAGATCGACTGGACCTCGGCCAGCAGCGACGGCATCGCGGGCTACGAAGCCTTCAATACGGCTGCGGCGGAGGCGGAGACCGGCGATTACCCGGCCATCGCCGAACTGGGCGACGGCGGACTGTTTGCGCTGCGCCTGGACGAGATACAGGAGGCCGCCCCCTACCCGTTCGCCGACGTCCGTGCCCGTGTCGAACAGGATTGGGAGGCCGACGCCCGCGCCACCGCGCTGGCCGATCAGGCCGAGGCACTGGCCAACCAGTTGTCCGGCGACACCGGGTTCGACGATCTGAACCTTCGTTCGAGGACCGTTGCCGAAGGCCTGACCCGCAACGCAAACGACGACAACGTGCCGCCAGCGGTGCTGGCACAGGTCTTCACCATGTCCGAAGGCGATGCCGCCGCCGTCAAGGGCGCGGGCACGGCCTATGTGGTGCGCCTCGACGACATCATCGAGGTCGACCCCGAAGACGAGACCGTCCGCCAGTTCCGCCAGCTTTTCGCGCAACAGGCCGATCAGGATGTGAGCCAGGACCTGTTCCGGGCGCTTGCGCAGGACATCCAGGCCCGCGCCGGTGTCGAGATCGACCAGGCGGCGGTCAACGCCGTCCTCGCCAACTTCCAGTAAGGCGCCCGAACCCATGCCAACGCTCACCCCCGCCTTCGACGACTTCGCAACCCGTTACGCGGCGGGGGAGAACCAGATCGTCTACACCCGGCTGGCCGCCGACCTCGACACGCCCGTGTCGCTGATGCTGAAGCTGACCGGCGCGGCCAAGGACACTTTCGTCCTCGAATCCGTCACTGGCGGAGAGGTGCGCGGGCGCTACTCGATGATCGGCATGAAACCGGATCTCGTCTGGCAGTGTCATGGCGACAAGGCGCGGATCAACCGTCATGCCCGGTTCGACCCCGACGCGTTCGAACCGATGGAGGCCGACCCTCTGACCGCCCTGCGCGCCGTGCTGGCGGAATCGAGGATCGAATTGCCGGAGGACCTGCCGCAGGCCGCCGCCGGTCTGTTCGGCTATCTCGGCTATGACATGATCCGACTGGTCGAGCGTCTGCCGGACGTGAACCCCGACCCGCTGGGCCTGCCCGATGCGGTTCTGATGCGCCCCTCCGTCGTGGCGGTGCTGGACGGTGTGAAGGGCGAAGTCACCGTGGTCTCGCCCGCATGGGTGCAGGACGGTGTCCCTGCCCGCGCCGCCTATGCGCAGGCGGCGGAACGTGTGATGGATGCGGTGCGCGACCTCGAACGCGCCATGCCGCAGGCCAGCCGTGACCTTGGCGAAGCCGCCGATCTGGGTGAGCCTGTCTCGAACTTCACGCGAGAGGAATACAAGGGCGCAGTCGACAAGGCCAAGGAGTACATCAAGGCGGGCGACATCTTCCAGGTGGTGCCGTCCCAGCGCTGGACACAGGACTTCCCACTGCCGCCGTTCACCCTGTATCGCTCGCTGCGGCGCACCAACCCGTCGCCTTTCATGTTCTACTTCAACTTCGGTGGCTTCCAGGTGATCGGCGCATCGCCCGAGATCCTCGTCCGTGTGTTTGGCAGCGAGGTGACGATCCGCCCCATCGCGGGCACCCGTCCACGCGGCGCCACGCCTGAAGAGGACAACGCGCTGGAGGCCGACCTGCTGGCGGACAAGAAGGAGCTGGCCGAACACCTCATGCTGCTCGACCTCGGGCGCAACGACACTGGCCGCGTGTCGAAGATCGGCACCGTCCGCCCGACCGAACAGTTCATCATCGAACGCTACAGCCACGTGATGCACATCGTCTCGAACGTGGTAGGCGAGTTGTCGGAGGAGCACGACGCCCTCTCCGCCCTTCTGGCGGGCCTGCCTGCGGGCACGGTCAGCGGCGCGCCGAAGGTCCGCGCGATGGAGATCATCGACGAACTGGAGCCGGAAAAGCGCGGTGTCTATGGCGGCGGCGTAGGGTATTTCAGCGCCGGTGGCGACATGGACATGTGCATCGCCCTGCGGACCGCCATTGTGAAGGACCAGAAACTGTACATCCAGGCGGGTGGCGGCGTGGTCTACGACAGCGACCCAGAGGCCGAGTACATGGAGACCGTGCACAAGTCGAACGCCATCCGGCGCGCGGCGGCGGACGCGGCACGCTTTACCGGCAACGGCAACAGCTGAACACGAGGACGGTCGGGGCGTTACGGCGCGTGCCGTGCGGCCCTCCTGTCCCGGTTCAGCCCGACGTCCATTCCCCGGTCAGGCCGCGGACTCGCGGATACGTTCGATCATCGACCGCAGGCCATTGGACCGCTGCGCCGACAGATGGTCGTGCAGGCCGAGGCGACCGAGTTCCGCCCGCGCATCGACGCCCGCGACCTCGCCCTCCGGCAGCCCATCGTATAGCTTGTGCAACAGGGCGATCAGCCCCTTGACGATCATGGCGTCGCTGTCGCCCTGGAACCGGAACCGACCGTCCTCCGGCGCGATATGCAGCCAGACCTGACTGGCGCAACCGTCCACCTTCGTCGCGGGCACCTTCAGCGCGTCGGACATCGGCTCCATCGCCTTGCCCATCTCGATCACCATGCGGTAGCGATCTTCCCAATCCTCGAGGAACTCGAAATCCTCAACCACCTCTTCGAATGCCTCCTGGGCCATGACACCACTCCTTTTCCCCCGCAGGTAAGCGCCCGCGCCGCAAAGGTCCAGCGCCTCGCAGGCTTTTCAAGCGCCTCCGGATGGGTTAACCGGGGAACACTCAGGCAAGAGGCACAAGATGCACAAACAGATCTCCGTTCTGGTCCTTGCAGGCCTCGTTCTGTCCGGTTGCGGCGGTGTGCGGGAGTCCCGCCTCAATCCGTTCAACTGGTTCGGCGGCAGCACCTCGGTCCGCACAGATGTCCGTGCCGACGATCCGGCCTTCAATCCGCTGATCCCGGTGCGCGAAGAGTCGATCTTCCGCCGTAAGAAGGACGAGAGCTACCGCGGCATCGCGGTGGACGACGTCACGGGGCTTTACGTCGAACGCCGCCCCGGCGGAGCACTGGTCCGCGCCACCGGCGTCACCCGCTACCAGGGCGCCTACAACGTCAAGCTGGTCGAGGTAGAGAACGAGACGACCGCCGAAACTCTGGTCTACGCGCTGCGGGCGCAACAGTACGTCGGCCAGACCGGCCCCGCCTCTGCCCGGACGGTGACCGCTGCCACGTGGCTGACCGACAATGAACTTGCTCAGGTGCGCAGCATCGTGGTCAAGGCGCGCAACAACACCCGTACAACCGGCCGCTGACGGTCCTGAGCGACAGGTCGCACGGGCCGATTGGCCTGTCCCGCGACCCGCTTGTCGGATAGACCCGTCCGACGGTGAACCCGTCAGAGTTCGATGACGTCGACGTTCTTGCCGCGCGCCGCCAGGGCGATCTTGCCAGAGCACAGACGCAGCGCATCCTCTCCGAAGACCTCACGCCGCCAGCCGGACAATGCTGGCACGTCCCGCATTCCCGCCGCGATCGCATCGAGGTCGGTTGCCGGAGCGATCAGCTTCGACGCCACGCCGAAGCGCTCCGTCTTGGCCTTCAGCAACACGCGCAGCAGATCGGCCAGCGCCGGGTTCACCTGCAGCTTGTCGCGCACCGTGTCCGATTCGGGCAGATCGCCCTTGGGGCAGTCCACGCCAGCTTTCACCGCCTCCAGGATGCCGTCCGCGATGGGCCCTTTGCGGGCCTCGCGCAGCAGCAGGCGCGAGCGGGACAGGTCGTTCGGAGAGGCCGGCTTGGTCGAGGCGAGCTCGACCAGCGCGTCGTCCTTGAACACCCGGTTGCGCGGGATGTTGCGCTCCTGCGCGTAGGTCTCACGGAAGGCGGCCAGTTCGCGGACGATGGCCAGAAAACGCGGCGCGTTCGACCGTGTCTTCACCCGCTTCCAGGCCTCGCGCGGGCGCGTGATGTAGGTTTCGGGATCGGTCAGGACGCCCAGTTCCTCCGCCACCCAGCGCGAGCGTCCGCTTTCCTCAAGCTTCGCGGCAAGGAATTCGTAGATTTCCCGCAAATGCGTCACGTCGGCCAGCGCGTAGGACTTCTGCGCATCGGTCAGCGGGCGCCGCGACCAGTCGGTAAAGCGCGAGGACTTGTCCAGTTGCTGCTTGGCGATGCGTTTGACCAGCGTCTCGTAGCCGACCTGTTCGCCGAAGCCGCAAACCATCGCCGCCACCTGCGTGTCGAACAGCGGTTGCGGGATCACCCCGTGGTCGATGAAGAAGATCTCCAGATCCTGCCGGGCGGCGTGGAACACCTTCACGATGCTCTCGTCCCGGAAAAGCTCCAGCAGCGGGTCCAGCGACAGGCCGTCGACCATGGGATCGACCAGCACGGCGTCTTCGTCACCCTTGCCGGGCAGCGCGAGCTGGATCAGACACAGTTTGGAGTAATAGGTCCGTTCGCGGAGAAACTCCGTGTCGACGGTGATGTATGGCTGGCCCTTTGCACGGGCACAGAAATCGGAAAGCTCTTCGGTCGTCGTCAATGTCTGCATGCGCAGTCTTTTCTGTTGTTGGTGTTGACCCTGCGGCGCGTTTCCCCGTCATAACCCATTTTGCGCAAATGGGAAACGGCCTGCATCAGGTCAGGATCAGCGGTGTGCGGCGGCCTTCGAGAAAGCGGCGCAGCACCGCCGGATAAAGTTTGTGTTCCATGCCCAGAACCCGTGCCGCCAGCGTGTCGGGCGTGTCGCCGGGCTCGACCGGAACATGCGCCTGCCCGAGGATCGGCCCCTCGTCCAGTTCCGCCGTGACCTCGTGGACGGTGCAGCCCGCTTCGGTATCGCCGGCCTCCAGCGCGCGGGCGTGGGTGTGCAGGCCACGGTACTTCGGCAGAAGCGAGGGATGGATATTCAGCATCCGGCCCTCGTAGGCCGCGATGAAGGACGGCGTCAGGATGCGCATGAAGCCCGCAAGACACAGCACGTCCGGCTCCGCCGCGTCGATGTGGCGGCGCAGTTCGGATTCGAAGGCCGCGCGGTCGCCGCGGAACGGTTTGTGATCTACCGCCGCGACCGGCACGCCCCGCTCTGCCGCGCGCGTCAGGCCCGAGGCATGTGGATCGTTCGACGCCACCAGCACCGGGCGGCCCGGATGGTCGCCGGTCATGCTGTCGACCAGCTTGACCATGTTGGAGCCGCCGCCCGAAACGAGGATGGCAATGCGCTTCACAGGGTGCCCCGGTAAGAGACGCCCTCGCCCGCCACGATCGTGCCGATCTGATGCACCTCGTGTCCGGCGTCGGTCAGATGCGCGCGCGCCGCCTGCGCCTTGTCCGGCGCCACGACAGCGATCATGCCGATACCGCAGTTGAAGGTCTTCAGCATCTCGCGTTCTTCGATGTTGCCCTGATCGGACAGCCACTTGAAGATGCCCGGCAGGTCCCAGGCCCCAAGGTCGATCTCGGCGCCGAGGCCGTCCGGCAGGACGCGCGGCAGGTTCTCGGTCAGGCCGCCGCCGGTGATATGGGCCAGCGCGTGGATGCAGTCGTCCTTGACCGCCGCGATGGCGCCCTTGACGTAAAGCGTGGTCGGCGCCAGCAGCGCCTCGCCCAGTGTCCCTTCGCCCCAGGGACACGGCGCGTCCCAGTCCAGCCCCGAAAGCTCGACCAGTTTCCGCACCAGGCTGTAGCCGTTGGAATGCACGCCGTTCGACGCCACACCCAGCAGAACGTCGCCTTCGGCCACGCCCGAGGGCAGCTCGCCGCCCCGTTCCATCGCGCCCACCGCGAACCCCGCAAGGTCGAAGTCGCCCGCCGGGTACATGCCCGGCATTTCCGCCGTCTCGCCACCGATCAGCGCGCAGCCGGAGCGCACGCAGCCCTCCGCGATGCCCTCGATCACGCGGGCCGCGGTGTCGGTGTCCAGCTTGCCGGTGGCAAAGTAGTCGAGGAAGAACAAGGGTTCCGCGCCCTGACACACCAGATCGTTCACACACATGGCGACAAGGTCGATGCCCACGCCGTCCACCAGCCCGGTGTCGATGGCGATGCGCAGCTTGGTGCCCACGCCGTCCGTCGCGCCGACGAGAATCGGGTCCTCGTAGCCCGCGCCCTTCAGGTCGAACAGCGCGCCGAAACCGCCCAGCCCGGACATGACGCCGGGGCGGCTGGTGCGTTTCGCCGCCGGCTTGATCCGTTCGACCAGCGCGTTGCCCGCGTCGATGTCCACGCCCGCCGCCGCGTAGGTCAGCCCGTTCTTGCCGTCGCTCATGTCGCTCTCCGAGAGGTTGGCCGCTTGATTGCAGAGGCGCTTACCGCAAAGGCTTCGCGCCTGCAACGCGCAGCCCGCCCGGTAGGGAAATCATCACTGTGAACAAATCCATTTCTGGTCTATGTTCGCTGCATATTTCATTTACGGCGTTCTTAACCCATGCTTTCGATATCAAATGCACAGATGGATGCATTCGATGCCATGGAGTTTCGATCTTTCGAAACCGGTCTGGCTGAGCATCTCGAAACCCATTTTCCGTGGGGCAAGGCATTCTGGCCGGACGGCAGCGCGATGACGCTTGCCACCTTCGCCCACACACGCGCCCGGCACTACGGCTTCGTGACCGAACGCAGCATCTACATGTTCGCGACCTTCATGCCGGTTCTGGGCAGCCGATACGACGAGAATCCCCTGCTGCCCTGGGCGTCGGACAAACTGGCCGATCCGACTATCCGGGAACCGATTCACCGCATCAACCAGCTGAACGACCGCACCCTCCTTCACCTGCGCAAGACCAACGGCCGCGATGGCCGGGCGGCGGTGCGCGGCCTCCGTCAGGTGCATCAAGTTCTTGAGACGGGCGATGCGCCGGCCGATCCGGTGGGTGCCCTCTGCGCGGCCTTTCCGCAGCGCGCCGCAGCCTCGGACCAGACCGGACATGTACTGGGCGATGCGATGTCGCAATCGGAGGCCTTCGGCCTGGACCAACCGCTGGGCGGCTACATCTGCGCCGCGCTCGCGCTGATGTACGGCCCTTACTACTACGCCGAACCGCAACTGCCGCTGATCCACGCAACGCTTTATGACAAGGGGCCTGCACCCGCACCGAAAACGCAAGCGCTGCGCAAGGCGGCACTGACGATGATCACCGCCCTGGGCGAAAGCGTCGGGGAGGCTGCCTGAGATGTGCCAATGCGGAGAGGCCAACGACGACGCCTGCAAGAAGACAGAGAACAAGCCCGGCGCCACCAAGGGCTGCGCGGCTGCCGAGGGCGGCGGTGTCGTCTGGGAAAAGCAGCCCGGCGCCAGCGACGAGGATCTCGCCAAAGCCAAGCAGCAATGGGAAGACGCCAAGAAGCGCCGCCTGCCCGACGGCTCGAAACCCAAGACCGTCGAGGCGATGGAGGCGCTTGAGAACAGCGACAAGACCACCACGATCAAGGTCGGCCCCGCCGGCAACAGCGCCAGCCCGGACAGCCGGTCGGATTCGCAGGACGGCACCGGTTCGGAAGGCACGATCAAGTTCAATCCCAACAAGAAGGGAACATACGGCGACGGGGTCGACCGCGACCCTGAGTCTTCGCTGGCGCACGAAGCCTATCACACCTACGAATACACGCAGGGCGCGTCCGGTGACACGCGGGAAAAGCGCGAAGTGGCCGCGGCGGCCGCCGAGAACGAACACCGCGAAGCCAAGGGCCTGCCGCAGCGACAGAAATACGGTGCGTGGGACATTCCGCAGTACACGCCGTAAGCGACACATCCGGCCTCTGCCCCGGCCGACCACTCAACGCCTGACAAGGACCGAAGACCCATGACCCGCAGCTTCGTTTCCACCCATACCGACTGGAACGGACACCAGACGATTCCCTTCGTGATCCCCGCCGAAGACGGGCTCGACGTTTTCCGCGATCCGACATGGGGCGTCATGATCGAGAAGGTCACCGCCGACCACCACCCGATCGAGCCCTTGGTGGATGCCACCGACCTCGACGACGTGGATTTTGGCGCATTGTCCCTGAACGGTGCCGCGATGGTCGGTCAGATTCTCTGGAACAACCTCACAACCGCCGCGGAAATCGACCCGTCGGGCGATTTCGTGCTGCATACCTGGCGCATCGCAGCCAGCGCCAAACGTGTCGAGATCGTCTATCGTCCGCGCTACGCCAACGGCGCGCTCGGCGATGTCTGCACGCTGATTTCCCTGCTGAAATAGCGGCCCGCAGGGGCAGGTCTTGCGTCACGCCTTCCGCAGTTCCGAGCCCTTCTTCAGGACCTCGCCCCCGTCTTCCTGTTCGATACGGTAGGCCGGATTGTCCTCGTCCGCGTCGCGCGTCACCTCGGTGCCCTTGATCTTCAGCGTGATCTTGCGGGTGTATTTCTGCACCACCTTGCCCGACGCCGTCCCGCTGCCCCAGTCCCACTCGACCCTTTCGCCTTCGCCATAGTTCTTCATCGCGCGCTCCATCTGCCCATGCCGTTCAATGCTTATCTCCCTCAGCGCGTTCCCGTGCTTGACGCCCCCGCGCCCCGCGCTTACTCAGACTGCCACGGTGGGCCTGTAGCTCAATTGGTTAGAGCAGGGCGCTCATAACGCCTTGGTTGCGGGTTCAAGTCCTGCCGGGCCTACCAGTCATCCATCCGATCCCCCACGAAGGTCGCATTCCGCATGGCCCGCACGGCGCCTAACGTGCCGCGCATGGGAGAACGTTTCATCATCGCCGCCGCGCTCTGGCTGGCCAGTGCGGTCATCGCCTTGGCAGAGGTGCTCTCGCCCGAGGAAATGGCCACGCATATCCGTGCGCCGATGTCCATGGGCGCACGGATCTCGGAAAACGGCGTCTATGAACTGCTGAATTCCGGCGGCGCGCAGACGGGGTATGTCTTTCAGACCGAACCGATGGCGCCCCTGCCCGGCTTTTCCGGCGCGCCGATAAATGCGCTCGTGGTGCTCGACCTGGACGGCCGGTTTCTCGACGTGCAACTTCTCAGCCACAACGAACCGATCTTCGTCTCGGGCCTGGGCGAGGCTCCGTTCCACGCCTTCATGGAGCAATACCGCGGCCATTCCATTTCCGACAGCCTCGTGGTCGGAACGCCCTACGGCGGCGCCTCCGACGGCAGCGGTCTGGTCTATCTCGACGGCGTGACGAAAGCGACGGCCTCGGTCCGTATCGCGCATGAATCGATCCTTGCCGCCGCGCTGCAGGTCGCACGTGAAAAGATGGGCGGCATCAGTGCCGGTCCGCCCGCGTTCCCGAACCCCGATATCGACGAAGACCTGACGTGGGCGTCGCTGAACGAAAACGGGCTTTTGACGCACAAGACCCTCACAAACGGGGAAATCGACGCATTGTTCGAAGGGACGCGTTGGGCGCATGACGATCCGGAGGCCAGCGCCGATCCCGATGCGCCCTACCTCGATCTATGGGTTGCCGACATCGGCCCAAGGTCCATCGCCCGCGCATTGCTGTCCGAAGATACACTGCGCGAACTCGACCGCTTCCGCGAGATTTCCACCTTCGATGAACCTATCCTCGTGATCGAGACGGCGCGCCACGGACTCGTCTCCCCCGACTTCATACGCAACACCGCGCCGGACTGGCTTGGCGCCGAACAGAACGGGTTTCCGGTCGCCCTGCGCGACGCAGATCTCTTTGTCCGGCTCTCCGACCAAGTGCCGGAGGCGCTGCACGACGGCACCGCGATGATCCTTCGCACCGACCGGCGCCTTGGGTTCGATCCCGCCGCACCCTGGACCTTTGCGGTGAAGGCGATCCGCGAGCACGGCGTCTTTCAACCGCAGGTCGGTTCCGTCACCATCGAAGCGCAGGTCGCGACCGACGAACGTTTCTTCACCCGGCCGGGTCAGGCACGCCGCTTGTCCCCATTCGAAGAGGCCATCCGCAACCGTGCAGACGACCTTGTTGTGCTCGCGGTCTTCCTCGCCGTCCTCCTGCCCGTCCTGTTCTTCGCGCAAAGCCGTCTGGCCGGGTTCCGTTTTTTCACCCCGGTGCGGCTGACAATCCTTGCCTTCGTCACCGGTTTCATCGGCTGGTGGGGCCAGGGGCAACTGTCCATCGTGACGCCCCTCGCCACACTTCAGGCGGCACTATCGACCCGGCATTTCGCCTACCTTCTCTACGATCCTTTCTCGCTCCTGATCTGGGCGGCCGTCATCCTGGGCTTCGTCCTCTGGGGCCGTGGCCTTTTCTGCGGCTGGCTCTGTCCCTTTGGTGCCTTGCAGGAATTTGCGCATCATATCGGTCGTTTGCTGCATCTTCCCCGGTGGGAACCGTCCCGCACATGGGACCAGCGCCTGAAAAGACTGAAATACCTGGCGCTGGCCGGACTGGTCGCTGTAACCGTCATTTCGCCCGCCCACATGGACAAGGCGGCCGAGATCGAACCCTTCAAGACCGCCATCACCACCATCTTCCTGCGCGAATGGTATTATGTCGCCTACGCCGCCTTCTGGCTGATCCTTGCGCTCTTCACCTTCAAGGGATTCTGCCGATATCTCTGCCCGCTTGGAGCGCTCATGGCGATCGGGGGTGCCTTGCGTCTGCGCCAATGGATCCCCCGTCGCGTGGAGTGCGGCTCACCCTGTCAGCTCTGCGCGGTGAAGTGCAATTACGGTGCCATCCGCAAGACCGGTACGGTCCAGTACGACGAGTGTTTCCAGTGTCTTGATTGCGTCAAGATACACGACGACGCCGGGCAATGTGTGCCGTTGATCCTGAAGGCCCGCTCCACGAAACGCCCGCCGCGCGTTACTGGCCATCCCAACCAGGTGCCCGCCGAATGACCTTGCCCCGCCTCAAGCGCCGCCGTTTCCTGACCCTCGCCGCCGCCTTCGCCTGCGCGCCCCGTCACGCCTTTGCGTCAAGCTGGCAGGGGCGCGCGCTCGGGGCCGAGGTTTCCGTCACCCTGACCGGCCCGCGATCGGAAACGGAGCCCGCTCTGGCCGATCTGCCGGCGCAGCTCGATGCCATCGAAGACCTGTTCAGCCTGTACCGCCCAAATTCGACCCTCTCGCGCCTCAACGATACCGGCTTTCTTGCACCAGATGCCCGTTTCGATGCGCTGATCGACGCCTGCACCAAGGCCCACAGCGTGACCGGCGGCCTTTTCGACCCGACTGTCCAACCGCTCTGGCGCGCTTTGGCCGAAGCGCGCGACCCTGCACCGGCCCGCGCGCTTATCGGCTGGCAGCGGATCCGCCGCACCACGCGGGGCATGTACCTGGATCGTGATCAGAAACTCACGCTGAATGGCATCGCTCAAGGTTTTGCCACCGACCTGATCCGTGCTTCCCTCACCGCGCGCGGCTTTACCCGTGCGCTGGTCGACATAGGCGAACAGGCGGCCATCGGCGGTCCCTTCCGCCTCGCCCTCGAAGATCCCGGGCACGGTTCTCTCGGGCATCTCACGCTGGAAAACGCCGCCCGCGCCACCTCAAGTCCCGGCGCTCTCCACCTGGGAACACAAGCGCACATCCTCGGACCCGCGGGCGAACGTCCCCTCTGGTCGACAGTCAGCATCGAAGCGCGCGACGCCACGACCGCCGACGCGCTGTCAACGGCGGCGGTCTTCATGGACACCGCACGGCTCGAACGCCTCAAGACCGATGCCGACCTCCATCGCATCACACTGGTGGACCACGACGGCAACCTTCGGACTCTCTGACAGGCCTTCAAAAGAAAACTCCCGGCCAGACGACCGGGAGCTTCCATAACTCAAAGACGTGCACCCTCAGCCGTTGGCCTTGGCCACCGCCCGCTTGGTCAGGGTCTTCACAAGGCTCGCACGATAGGCGCCGCTGCCGTGCAGGTCGGAGATCATCCCGTCCCCCGATGGCGCCGACAGCCCGTCAACCGCGCTGGCCGAAAAGTCGCCCGACAGCGCTTCTTCCGCCTCGCTCCAGCGGAACACGCCGTCTTCCGACGCACCGGTCACGGCAACCCGCACCCCGTCCGCACCCTTGGAAACGAACACACCCACCAGCGCGAACCGGGACGCCGGCTGCTGGAACTTGATGTAGGCGGCCTTTTCGGGGATCGGGAACTTGACGGCGGTGACAATCTCGTTCTCGTCCAGCGCAGTTGTGAACATGCCCTGAAAATAATCGTCCGCAGCGATCTCGCGCGTGTTGGTGACAATCGTCGCGCCCGTTCCCAGCGCTGCCGCCGGATAGCAGGCCGAGGGATCGTTGTTGGCAAGCGATCCGCCGATGGTGCCGCGGTTGCGCACCGCCGGGTCGCCGATCTGGCTGGCCAGCGCCGCCAACGCGGGATAGGCCCCGGCCTCCGCCGCCACCGTCGCATGGGTGGTGCCGCCGCCGACGGTCAGAACGCCGCCGTCGGACGACACGCCCTTCAGGTCCTCGATGGCCGACAGGCTCACCAGTACGGACGGCATCGCCAGGCGCTGCTTCAGGGTCGGGATCAGGGTCTGGCCGCCGGACAAAGGCTGCGCGTCTTCCTGCCCCAGCGCCGACACGGCATCGGCCACGGACGTCGGCCGGACGATATCGAATGAATACATCTTGTTTCCTCCTCTGCCGCTCATGAAGGCCATCCACCTTCATCTTGGCAAAAATACCTTCGGGGGGTCCGGGGGGCAGACAGCCCCCCGGCGCTCTCCATTCAGCCGTTGATCGCGGCCCAGACGCGGCCGGGCGACACCGGCATGTCGATGTGCTCCACCTTGTGGCCACCCGACTGCAGTGCGTCGATCACCGCGTTCACCACCGTCGGCGGAGAGCCGATGGCCCCGGCCTCGCCGCAGCCCTTCACACCCAGCGGGTTGTGCGTGCAGGGCGTCTGGCACGAGTGGTCGACAAGGTAGCTGTCGAGCATCGGCAGGTTGTCGGCGCGCGGCATCGCGTAGTCCATGTAGGACGCGCTCAGCAGCTGGCCGTTCTCGTCGTAGGCGCAGTTCTCCAGCAGCGCCTGCCCGATGCCCTGCGCGATCCCGCCGTGCACCTGGCCTTCGACGATCATCGGGTTGATGACGTTGCCGAAGTCGTCCGCGGACACGAATTTCTCGATGGTGACTTCGCCGGTTTCCGGATCTACCTCCACCTCGCAGGCATAGGCGCCCGCCGGATAGGTGAAGTTCGACGGATCGTAGAAGGCCGTCTCTTCCAGCCCCGGTTCGATCTCCTCCAGCGGATAGTTGTGCGGCACGTAGGCTGCAAGCGTCACATCCCCCCAGGCGACCGACTTGTCGGTGCCCGCGACCGAGAACTGGCCGTCCTTCAGCTCGATGTCCGCCTCGGCGGCCTCCAGCAGGTGGGCGGCGATCTTCTTGGCCTTGTTGATGATCTTCTCGGTCGCCCGGACCATCGCCGACCCGCAGACCGCGATGGAGCGCGACCCGTAGGTGCCCATGCCGAACGGGATCTTCGCGCTGTCGCCGTGCACGATGTCGATCATGCTTTCGTCGATACCCAGCATCTCCGCCACGACCTGCGGGAAGGCGGTCTCGTGCCCCTGCCCGTGGCTGTGCGCGCCGACCAGCACCGAAATGGTGCCCGTGGCGTTCACCCGCACGGTGGCCGCGTCGTAAAGCCCGGCACGCGCGCCAAGCTGACCCACGAGGTTCGACGGCGCGATGCCGCAGGCCTCGATGAAGCAGTTGACGCCCAGACCGCGCAGCTTGCCCTTGGCTTCCGACTCCTTGCGACGGGCGTCGAAGTTGCCGAGGTCCATCAGCTCTTCCATCTTGTCCATCGTCGCGACGTAGTCGCCGGTGTCGTAGACCACGGCCACCGGTGTCTGGTACGGGAACTCGGTGATGAAGTTCTGACGGCGCAGCGCGATCGGATCGACGCCCAGCTCGCGCGCGGCCTTGTCGATGATCCGTTCAAGCTGGTAGGTCGCCTCGGGACGGCCCGCGCCACGGTAGGCGTCCACCGGCACGGTGTTGGTGAAGACCGCCTTCACGTTCACCAGCACGTTCGGCGTCTTGTAGTTGCCCGCCATCAGCGTGCCGTGCAGCCAGGTCGGCACCGACGACGAGAAGGTCGACAGGTAGGCGCCCATGTTGGCCAGCGTATTGGTCCGCACGGCGGTAAAGTTGTTGTCCGCATCCAGCGCCAGTTCGATGGTCGTGACGTGGTCGCGACCATGGGCGTCTGACATGAACGCCTCGGAGCGCGAGGACGTCCACTTCACTGCCCGGTTGATCTGGCGCGAGGCGAAGGTGACGAAGGCCTCTTCGGCGTAGTGGAAAATCTTCGTGCCGAAACCGCCGCCCACATCCGGCGCCACGACGCGCAGCTTGTGCTCCGGGATGCCGAGGACGAAGGCGCCCATCAGCAGACGGATCACGTGCGGGTTCTGCGACGTGGTGTAGAGCGTGCTTTCGTCGTTGGCGCGGTTGTACTCGCCCACGGCCACGCGCGGTTCCATCGGGTTCGCGACAAGACGGTTGTTGGTCAGCTCCAGCGTCGTCACATGCGCGGCGCTGTCGAAGGCCGCCTGTGTCTCTGCCGGGTCGGAGCCGAACTGCCAGTCGTAGCAGAGGTTGTCCGACAGGTCGTCGTGCACCTTGGCGGACCCGCCTTCAAGCGCGGCCGCCATGTTCACCACGGCGGGCAGCTCCTCGATATCGACCTCGATGGCTTCGGCGGCGGTGCGCGCCTCTTCCAGCGAGTCCGCCACGACCGCGGCAATCGGATCGCCCACGTGACGGACCTTGCCCTGAGCCAGAACCGGGTGCGCCGGCTCCTTCATCGGGTCGCCGTTCTTGTCGGTCACCTGCCAGCCGCAGGGCAGACCGCCGACGCCCTCGAAGTCGGCACCGGTGAAGATGCGGACGACGCCGGGCATGGCGGCAGCCGCTTCGGTGTTGATCGAGGAGATCTTCCCGTGCGCCACGTCGGAGCGCAGGAAATAGACATACGCCTGGTTATAGACGTTGATATCGTCGGTGTACTGACCGGCTCCGGTCAGGAAGCGGACGTCCTCACGCCGCTTCTGGCTTGCGCCGATGCCATGATCCTTCGGCATTTCTTCCTCCCTGAAGGGGGGGCGGAGAATCTCCGCCCTACAAACTGTCGGACTGTGTGAAGGGCGGACGGTCTCCGCCCCGACTGATATGGCTTACTCGGCCGCGACGGCGGGCACGTCCTGTCCGGACGCCGCCAGGATGGCGCGGACGATGTTGTGGTAGCCGGTGCAGCGGCAGATGTTGCCTTCGAGGTGGTGGCGCACCTCGGCCTCCGTCGGCTTGGGGTTGTTCTTCAGGAGCGCGGCCGCCGCCATCACCATGCCCGGCGTGCAGAAACCGCACTGCAGACCGTGATAGTCCTGAAACGCCTGCTGGATCGCGTTCAGCGAACCGTCCGCGTCTGCCTGACCCTCGATCGTGCCGACCTCGGCGCCATCGGCTTCGGCGGCGAACATGGTGCAGGCCTTCACCTGCAAACCGTTCACATGGATCGTGCAGGCGCCGCATTGCGAGGTGTCGCAGCCCACGTGGGTCCCGGTCAGGCGCAGCTCCTCACGCAGGAACTCCGTCATGAGCGTGTTGCCCTTGACCGACTTGGTGACGGACTTGCCGTTCACCTTCATCGTCACTTCAACCATCGTTTCCCTCCCTGGAAAATCGTTTGTCACAGAATGCACCCACCCCGGAGTGCAGATCAAATCGGCGGATCAGTTGGACACCATCCGCTTGAACCAGCCCTTCTTCTTGCCGTCGTCGGCCTCCGTCTCCGGCGCCTCTTCCGGATCGGAGGGACCTTCGACCGCCTCCTGGAAGTTGGAGAAGAACTGGTCGGCCATCTTCTTGGCGAAACCGTCGATGATGCGGCTGCCGAGCTGGGCAAGTTTGCCGCCGACGCTGGCATCCACGTCGTAGGTGAGCAGAGTGCCGTCCTCGGCGTCCTCCAGCTTGACCACCGCGCTGCCCTTGGCAAAGCCGGCCGCGCCGCCCTTGCCCTCGCCCACCAGCTTCACGGTGTTCGGGGCGTCCATGTTTTCAAGGTTGACCTTGCCCTTGAAGGTCGCCTTCACAGGGCCGACCTTCTGAACGACGGTCGCTTCGAACCCTTCTTCGGCAGAGCCGGACATCTCGGTGCAGCCGGGCACGCAGGCCTTCAGCACCTCCGGGTTCAGGATCGCTTCCCAGACCACCTCGCGGGGGGCCTTGATCGTGCGGGAATCGCTCATTTGCATGGGTTTGTCCTCTCTCTCCGACGCCAGCCTAGGCGCGCAGCGCCCGTCGGGCATATTAGACCAATTGATAACATCACCATTCCGGTGGATTGTGCGTCAGTCCGTATCTCTCGAAGATCCCCGCGATCCGGCCATCGGCCATCGCCGCGGAAATCGCATCCTCCACTTCATATCCCAAGGGCCGCCAGGCGAAATGCACCGCCGTTCCGATCGGCCAATGCGCCTTTGCGAGTCCGGCCAGCGGCGGTTCGTGGATCGCCACGCCCTCGCCCCGGTAGAATTCGAGCTGGGCCAGCGGCCCCATCGCCGCCATCGTCTCCCCCGCGTTCAGCGCCGCCATGGCCGCCTCCATCGTCGGATACCGTCGCACGCCTGCCGCGGTCTGGCCACCCGCGAAACTCGTCAGATAGAAGTCCGAGATCGAATCGTTCTCCACCGCCACGGTGTCGAAGCGGAAGTAGGCCGGAACCGGACCGCCGTCGGGATACTCCGCCACCCGATAGGCGATGGCGATGTGTTCCTCCTGGTACTGGCCGGGGAAGACCACCTGCTCCACCCGGCAGCGAAAGGCCGTGTCGTAGGGCACGCGCATCATCACGTTCGACACCGCGCCGCCCACGATCCCGCCCTTCCAGACGTTATGCCGGAGATCGGCGTCGAGGTTCTCTCCGGCGGCAACGAAGCGGATTACTGGCGTCACGCCGATGAATTCCGCCACCAGCTTCGCCACGTCGACGTCGATGCCCTTCGCTTCGCCGTCCTCTTCCCAGGAATAGGGCGCGTAATCTTCGTAGACCGCGAAGGTCATCGACCCACGGGCGCGGATCGTGTCGAGATCCTGCCCGACGATGTCGCGGCCCGCGTTCTGCGGCTTGGGCTGCGGCACGTAGTCGGCACAGGGATCGGCGGCCCGTACCCCGCCGGCCCCGACGGCCAGCAGCGCGCCGGTCAGCAGGGCTGGCAGAAGGGCACGCAGACCCCGGCCGGCGGCGTTCAGAAAACCCGCGTGTCGAACCATGCCACTCCTCCCCGAAGGCCGTTCGCGCTCAGTGTGCAGCCGACAGCCCGATGGTCAAGGCCTCTGCCGCATGGCGATAGCCCTCTTCACTGCCGTCGATGAAGGCGGCTGCCCGGCTCGCGGCGCTGTCCGCCACCGGCGCACCGGACACGGTCTCGATACCGGCGGCGATCTCCGTCAGCTCCGCCTTGATCAGCTCACCGTCCGCATCGCCCGACCCGGTCGAGAGCGCATCCAGCTGATCGCGCAGGCCCTTCAGCTCATCGGCCACCTCGGCCATCGACTCGTCGTCGGGGCGGGTTTCGATATAGGTGCGGATCGCCCAGGCCGCCTCCTGTCCCAGAAGCTCGCCGAAGGCGGGCATCTTGGTGGTGCCGTTCTGGGTATAGCCATGGCGGAACCGCTCGACGAACCACTCGTCGCCGTATTCCTCCGCCTCGAGAAAGCGCAGGTCGGGGGCCAGCCCGCCCGAGATCACCTCGAGCCCATGGCACCGCGCGCAGTTCTGGTTGTAGCCCGAAGCGCCGATCTTCACCGCCTTAGACCAGACCTCCTCGCCCGCGGCCTCCGCACGGTAGGGGTTCTCGGTCAGCCACTCCTCGCCCACATTCGGCAGCCCGGTGGTGTCCACGGCCTGCGGCGCCACGTCGCCATGGGCCAGGGCCAGCACCGGCAAAACACTCACAAGAGCCGTCATCGCAAAGGTCTTCATCGTTTCCTCCTCCCGTTCGGGGTGATCGCATCGCGTCTGGCAAAGGTGATAAGCCAGCGCTGCGCCGCCGCACCATTGGACTTTCGTGGCGCGGCGGACGGCCCCGCGAGACCTTGGTCGTATTGAGTGCGCGGCCCGCACCTCCGATCCTTCCCACGTGAGCGACTGAGGGAGGACGGGATGCGCACGATCCTGGCAGCGATGACCGCAATCCTGCTGGCGGCGGCGGGGCCCATCCGGGCAGACGAGATCCGCGTGGCATGGGTCCGGCAGGAGATCGCCCTGCCCCCGACCCTGTCGAACCTCGACCCCATGCCCGACGATCTCGGCGTCGCGGGCGCACGCCTGGGGATCGCCGACAACGCCACCACGGGCACCTTCATGGGCCAGTCCTGGACGCTGACGGAACACGCGGTGGCGCCAGACGGCGACTTCGCCGGCGCGGTGGAGGCGGCGCTGGCCGAGACCGATCTCCTGGTGATCGACGCCTCCGCCGACGCGCTCCTCCGGGCCGCCGACATGCCGGGCACCGCGCGCGCGCTGCTCTTCAACACCGCCGCGCCGGAAACGCCGCTGAGAGGCACCGACTGCCGCGCCAACGTGCTGCACACCCTGCCCTCGCGCGCCATGCTGACCGATGCGCTCATGCAGTTCTTCGTGATGCGCCGCTGGACCGCGCTGGTGATGATCGAAGGGCCGAAACCCGGCGACAGGGCGCTGGCCGAAAGCTATCGGGCCTCGGCTGCAAAATTCGGCCTGTCGATCCGGCGCACCGCCGAGTGGACCTTCGACGCCGACCTGCGCCGCAGCGCCGCCGCCGAAGTACCGCTCCTGACCCAGCAGTTCGGCAAGTACGACGTGCTGATCGCCGCCGACGAAGCCAACGACTTCGCCCGCTACATCCCCTACAACACCTGGATGCCGCGCCCGGTCGCTGGCAGCGAGGGGTTGAGGCCCGCCGCATGGTCCCCGGCGGTGGAACAGTGGGGCGCGGCCCAGCTCCAGTCCCGCTTCACCAGGGCCACCGGGCGCGCGATGCTACCGCGAGACTACGCTGCCTGGGCCGCGGTGCGCGCCATCGGCGAGGCGGTCACCCGCTCGGGCGCCACGACCGCGCCGGAGCTCAGGTCCTATATGTTGTCCGGCGCTTTCGAACTCGGCGGCTTCAAGGGCCGCCCGCTGACCTTCCGCCCGTGGAACGGCCAGCTGCGCCAGTCCATCCCGCTCACCCACCGCGGTGCGCTGGTCGCCGATGCCCCGCTCGACGGCTTCCTGCACCCGATCTCGGAACTCGACACGCTGGGCCTCGACGCTCCCGAAAGCGGCTGCGCCGCCTTCGCGAAGTGACCGTAAGGCGCATACCCAGGCCATCCCGGCGCCGCGCCCGCCCTTCATCTTGGCTGAAATACCTGAAACGCCACGCCGCCGCCCTAGACACCTTTCCGGCAGGGGCGCCCGCCTCACGCATTCCCCGCAAGGATACCGCCATGAAGTACACACCGCTCCTCGCAACCCTCCTGCTCTCCCATCCCGCCACGGCGGACGAGATCTGGGTAACGAACGAAAAGGACAACACGGTCTCCGTGATCGACATCTCGACCATGGAGGTGACGCGCACCCTCCCCACCGGCGAGCGCCCGCGGGGCATCACCTTCAGCCACGACTATTCCGTGGTCTACATCTGCGCCTCCGACAGCGACTCGGTGCAGGTGATGGACCCCGTCTCGGGCGAGGTCCTGCACGATCTGCCCTCGGGCGAGGACCCGGAACAGTTCGTGCTGCATCCAGACAACCGCCACCTCTACATCGCCAACGAGGACGACGCGATCACCACGGTCGTCGATACCGAGACACGCTCCGTCGTGGCCCAGATCAACGTCGGCATCGAACCCGAGGGCATGGCCGTCTCGCCCGATGGCAAGATCGCCATCACCACATCCGAGACGACGAACATGGCGCATTGGATCGACACGGAAACCCAGATGCTCTTCGCCAACACGCTGGTCGATTCCCGGCCGCGTCACGCAGAGTTCGTCAAGGACGGGACCGAGCTCTGGGTCAGCGCCGAGATCGGCGGCACCGTGTCGGTCTTCGACGTGGCGACACAGACGGAGAAGGCCAAGTTCGGGTTCGAGATCAAGGGCGTGCACCCCGACAAGATCCAGCCCGTGGGATTCGAACTGACAGCCGACGACAGCCACGCCTTCGTGGCGCTGGGGCCGGCGAACCACCTCGCCGTGGTGAACGCCGAGACCTACGAGGTCGAGGACTACATCCTCGTCGGGCGCCGGGTCTGGCACATGGCGTTCAACGCCGACAAGTCGCTCCTGTTCACGACCAACGGCGTGTCGGGCGACGTGACGGTGGTCGACGTGGCAGCGCGCAAGGCGCTGAAGACCATCAAGGTCGGCCGTTTCCCCTGGGGCGCGGCCTTCCGCCCCACGCAATGAGCGTTCCGGACACGGGGAGCGCCGCCCCGGCGCGGGCGTTGCCCGCGTCCTGGACGGTTTTAGGACCCGGAGCGGGTGGCGGGCAAGGAGGGGGCGCTGCCCCCGCGCCTGCGGCGCTCCCCCGAGGTATTTCGGCCAAGATGAAGGCGGGGCCGTGCGCGGGTGATACGAGGGTCGCGCTTGCAACCGGGTGCGGGAGGCTATCATTCTGCCCACCATGTTGACCGTTTCCGATCTTTCCTTTTCGTATGGCGCCAGGCAGGCGCTCGATGCCGTGAGCTTTTCGGCGGAGCCGGGGCGGTTCACCGCCCTTCTGGGCCCGAACGGTGCCGGCAAGTCCACGCTGTTCGCGCTGATGACCCGGCTGTTCACCTCTTCGGTCGGGCGGATTTCCATCGCGGGCCATGACATGGCGGCGGCACCCCGCGCGGCGCTGGCCAAGATGGGTGTGGTATTCCAGCAGCCGACGCTCGACCTCGATCTGACGGTGCGGCAGAACCTCGTCTATTTCGCGGCGTTGCACGGGTTGTCCGGCAAGGACGCCGAAACGCGGATCGCGGCGGCGCTCGACCGGCTTTCGATGCTGGAGCGGGCGGGCGAAAAGGTGCGGGCGCTGAACGGCGGCCATCGGCGGCGGACCGAAATCGCGCGGGCCCTTGTGCATGACCCTGCCGTCCTGCTTTGCGACGAGCCGACCGTCGGGCTGGACGCGCAGGCGCGCTCGGCCATCACCGATCACGTGCACGACCTGGCCGCGGACGGGCTGACCGTGCTTTGGGCCACGCATCTGACTGACGAGGTGCGCCCCCTGGACGACGTGATCCTTCTGCATCGCGGGCGGATCCGGGCACGTGGCCGGGCCGAGACGTTGACGGAGGGTTCGCCGCTGAAGGACTGGTTCCTGGCCGCCACGGAGGGGGAGACATGAGCGCGCCGCCCCGCATCCCGCTCTGGCCGGCCTTCCGCGCCATCGCCGCGCGCGAGCTTTTGCGGTTCGTGCACCAGCGGGAGCGTTTCTTGGCAGCGCTGGTGCGCCCGCTCGTCTGGCTGCTGGTCTTTGCCGCCGGGTTCCGCGCAGCACTCGGGCTGTCGATCATCCCGCCGTACCAGACCTACATCACCTACGAGACCTACATCGTGCCCGGCCTGTGCGGAATGATCCTGTTGTTCAACGGGATGCAGTCGTCGCTGAGCCTTGTCTACGACCGGGAGATGGGGTCAATGCGGCTATTGCTGACGGCGCCCCTGCCCCGGTGGTATCTATTGTTTTCAAAGCTTTGTGGGGCGACGTTCATAGGAATTCTGCAGTGCTACGCGTTCCTTGTCATCGCCGTGCTGTTCGGCATCGACCATCCGCCGCTTGGCTATGTCACCATCCTGCCCGCGCTGGTGCTGGCGGGGCTGATGCTGGGGTCGCTGGGTTTGGCGCTGTCGTCCTTCATCAAGCAGTTGGAGAACTTCGCCGGCGTGATGAACTTTGTCATCTTCCCGATGTTCTTCCTGAGCTCCGCGCTCTATCCCCTTTGGAAGATGCAGGAATCCTCGGAACTGCTGTACTGGATCTGTCGCCTGAACCCGTTCACCCACGCGGTGGAGCTGATCCGGTTCGCGCTGCATGTCGACTTTTCGCCGTGGGCGCTCTTGTGGACGCTAGTGGCAACGGCCGTCTTCACCCTGTTCGCCCTTTGGGGATACGATCCGGCGCGCGGGCTGATCCGGCGCAAATCGTGACCGGATCGGAGCGCGGGACGTTCACGCGCCCGTCCTAGGTTCAATGACCGGACAATGCTGACAGCCGACGCACAAGTGGCGATGCGCGGCCTGAGGCCATTGGACATGGCGGTGGATGCTTGCCGCGCAAATACCGCCCCGCGTTTCCCACACCGCACCTGCGGGCGCAAAAGGTCGTACGACCAAAGCACGAGGCGCGGCACCCCTTCCGGTTGACGTGCATCAAGTCCGGGCGAATTGCGCGGACCTACCCTGTCTCCGAACCTTGCAAAGGAGACCGACATGGCCCGCATTCTACCGACCCTCGCGCTGCTGCTGGCAGCTGCCCCCGCTTTCGCCGACACCTTCGAGGAGGTGAAGGTCGCGGCCGGCAAGACGCTGTTCGACGCCGAATGCCGACGTTGCCACGCCCCCAACGCCACCGATCCGTCCTACGGCCCGCCACTTGAGAACGTCCTGAACCGGGCCGCCGGAAGTGTCGGAAATTACGACTATTCCATCGCGCTGGAGGCCTCGGGAATCGTCTGGACGCCCGCCGCATTGCGTGCCTGGATGGAGGACAACGACGGCTTCATGCCCGGCACCAAGATGCGCCACGTCGGCATCGAGGACCGCACCGTTCAGGACTTCATCCTGGCCTATCTCGCGTCGATCAGCCCGCAGGACAACACCGCCGTCGACGGCGAGTGACCGCGCCCGCCGTCGGCGCAGCCAAACACCCGGAACCGGGGGGGGCGGCGGTGCCGATGGCCGCCGCGATCCACATGTCAAGTCGGCGATGGTCGTACGACTTTCGCCGTCTATCGGCCCGGACTCCGATTTCTATACTTCGATCCAGACGGCGCAGAGGCCACCCGCCCGGCGCCGGGGGAACGACCATCTAAACCGTTCATGGGAGGAGACTGATGAACAAGTTCGTCGCCGCCGTCACCCTGTCCCTGCTCGCGATCAGCGCGCAGGCCGAGGTGACCGAAGACATGCTGGCCAACGACCAGACGATGACCAACCAGGTTGTCACCAATGGCATGGGCCGGGACCTGCAGCGCTATTCGCCGCTGGATACCCTCAACAAGGACAACGTCAAGAACCTTGTCCCCGCGTGGGCGTTCAGCCTAGGCGGTGAAAAGCAGCGCGGGCAGGAAACCCAGCCGCTGGTTTACGACGGCGTGATGTACATCACCGGGTCGTACTCGCGGATGTATGCCATCGACCTGGAGACCGGCAAGGAACTCTGGCAATACGACGCCCGCCTGCCGGAAGGCATCCTGCCCTGCTGCGACGTCATCAACCGCGGCGCGGCCCTGTACGGCGACAAGGTGATCTTCGGGACGCTCGACGCACGGCTCGTGGCGCTGGATGCCAAGACCGGCGACGTCGTCTGGAACAAGAAGATCGCCGATTACAAGGCAGGCTATTCCTACACGGCGGCCCCGCTGATCGTGAACGGGCTGGTCATCACCGGCAACTCCGGCGGTGAATTCGGCATCGTGGGCGAAGTGCAGGCGCGCGACGTCGACACCGGCGAGATGGTCTGGACCCGCCCGGTGATCGAAGGCCACATGGGCACGCTCAACGGCAAGGAATCCACCATGACCGGCACGCTGAACGCGACCTGGCCGGGCGACATGTGGAAGACCGGCGGCGGCGCCACCTGGCTGGGCGGTTCCTACGACGCAGAGACCGACACGCTGGTCTTCGGCACCGGCAACCCGGCGCCCTGGAACAGCCACCTGCGGAATGCGGGCACGCCGACCGAAGGCAACAAGGGCGACAACCTTTATGCCGCCAGCCGTCTCGGCATCGACCCCGCCACGGGCGAGATCAAGTGGCACTACCAGACCACCCCGCGCGAAGGCTGGGACTACGACGGCGTGAACGAAGTGGTCGCCTACACCGACCGCGAGGGCAACAAGCGCTTTGCCACCGCCGACCGCAACGGCTTCTTCTACGTTCTGAACCGCGAAGACGGCGCCTTTGTCGATGCCTATCCCTTCGTGAAGGACATCACCTGGGCCTCCGACATCGGCGACGACGGCCGCCCGATCTACAACGAGGACAACCGCCCCGGCGATCCCACCGCCTCGGCCGATGGCGAGAAGGGCGATGTGGTCTTCTCCTCCCCGGGCTTCCTCGGCGGCAAGAACTGGATGCCCATGGCGTTCAGCCAGAAGACCGGCAACTTCTACGTGCCCTCCAACGAATGGGGCATGGACATCTGGAACGAGCCGATCACCTACAAGAAGGGCGCCGCCTACCTCGGCTCCGGCTTCACCATCAAGCCGAACTACGAGGACCACATCGGCTCGCTCAAGGCGATCGATCCCGCCACGGGCGAATGGAAGTGGGAATACAAGAACGACGCGCCGCTCTGGGGCGGCGTGATGACCACCGCCGGCGGCCTCGTGTTCTTCGGGACCCCCGAAGGCAAGTTCATGGCGCTCGACGATGAGACCGGCGAAGAGCTCTGGTCGTTCCAGACCGGTTCCGGCATCGTCGGCCAGCCGATCACCTGGGAAAAGGACGGCGAACAGTACGTCTCTGTCGTGTCCGGCTGGGGCGGCGCTGTTCCGCTCTGGGGCGGCGAGGTCGCCAAGAAGGTCAACTACCTCAACCAGGGCGGCATGGTCTGGACGTTCCGCCTGCCGAAGGAACTGGCGTCGGCCGAGTAACCTCCTCCCTGCTCAAGGCTGACACGCCCGGGGTCCCCGTGACCCCGGGCGTTTTACGTGTTGGGGTGGGCTTGACGGCACGTGCCCGGCAACGGCACAGCATGTGACACGCCGCGTACGGCACCGATCCGCCAAGGGCCAAAAAGCCGGTTTGCAAAATGTCGCAGTTTGCTGCAAGTTTCCGCAAAATACGGAATCGCAGCCATGACCTTCGCCCCCAACAGTCCCGAAGCGCGCCAGGACGCGCTGCGCTTCCGCCTCGACCGGGGCCAGCCGCTGAACCTGGCCGCACTGGCCGAGGAGTTCGGCGTTTCAACCGACAGTATCCGCCGCGACCTGAAGGCGCTGGAGGCGCAGGGCCATGCGCGTTGCATCCGCGGTGGCGCGCTGCCGGTGAGCCGCCCCGCCGCCCACACCCTCGACCGGCTGGGACATGACGGCGCCGAGCAGGCCGCACTGGCCGCCGCCGCGCTGCCGCTGATCGGGAACGACATGGTCCTGATGATGGACGGCGGCACCTCGGTTCTGGCGCTGGCGCAGGGGCTGCCCCACCTGCCCGACTGCCTCGTGGTGACACCCGCGCCCGCCGTGGCGCTGGCGACGCTGGCCGCGGGCATTCCCACGCACCTCGTCGGCGGGCGCCTCTCGGCCTTCGGCGCCGTGGCGGTCGGCCATGAGACGGTGACCGCGCTCGACGGCATTGCTGCCGACATGGCCTTCATCGGTGTCTGCGGGCTGGACGCGGGTTTCGGCCTCTCCGCCGACGACCCGGACGAGGCGCACGTCAAGCGGGCGATGATCGCCTCCGCACACCGCACCGTGGCCCTGACCGGCGCCGCAAAGCTGGGATTGCGCGCGCGCCACCGCGTCGCCCCTTGCACCGACCTCGACCTTCTGATCACCGATGCCGCAGACGACCTGACCGCCCCGCTTGCGGCATCCGGGCTGGAGATACGCCATGTCTGAGACCTTCCCCTCGCCCCGCCTGGCCGTCAGCGCCGCCTTCGCCCTGAACGGCGTCCTGCTGGGCGCCTGGGCCGCGCGCGTGCCCGCCGTCGTCGACCGGTTCGACCTTTCCGAAGGCACGCTGGGCATATTGCTGCTGGTCATGGGGATCGGCGCATTGATGTCCTTTCCGCTCGCCGGACGACTGGCCGACAGGTACGGCGCCTTTCCGGTGACCAAGGTGCTGGCGGGCGTCTACCTCGTCTCCATCGTGGCCATCGGCCTCGCCCCCGACACGACCGTGCTGGCGCTGGCGCTTTTCCTCTTCGGGGTGGGCCACGGCGCCATGGACGTGACGATGAACAGCTGGGCCGCCGAAGTGGAACGCCACGCGGGCCGCTCCATCATGTCGTCCTTCCACGCAATGTGGAGCCTCGGTGCCGGGCTCGGCGCAGGAGGCGGCTGGCTGGCGTCCCGGCAGGATCTGCCTCTGGATGCCCATTTTGCCGTGACCGCGCTGGTCGCGATGGTGATCTTCGGCCCTCTGATGCACACCCAGTGGACCTCGACCCGGACCACGCCGCAGGCCAAGGGGCCGGTCTTTGCCCTACCGCGCGGCGCGCTGGTGCTGGTCGGACTGATCGCCATGGGCGCGGGCCTTGGCGAAGGCGCCGCCGCAGACTGGAGCGCGGTCTTCCTCGCCGACGTCATCCAGGCGACCCCGTCGCAGGCCGCGCTGGGATACGCGGTGTTCTCCGTCACGATGGTGGTCATGCGCCTGAACGTCGACCGCCTGATCACCCGCTTCGGCGCCGTTGCGGTGGCGCGGTTCAGCGGCCTGACCGCCGCCGCAGGCTACCTGCTGGCGACCGCCTTTGCCACGCTGCCAACGGCGCTCGCCGGTTTCGTGCTGATGGGGCTGGGCTATGCGGCGGTCATCCCGCTGGCCTTCAGCCGCGCCGCCGCCGACCCGGACGTGCCGCCGGGACAGGCCATCGCCTCCGTCGCGACGCTGGGATACGGAGCCATGCTGCTGGGACCGCCGACCATCGGTTTCGTGGCCGAAGCGACGTCGCTGCGCGCATCGTTCCTGCTGGTGGGCTGCGTCGCCCTGATGATCGCCGCGCTGGCGCCTGTCCTGGGCCGCCGGACCCACCGCGCCACGGTCTGAGCGGCGCAAGATTTTTCGACGAAAAATCTCCCCACCGTCCGGCCCGATCAAATCGCCAATACCCTGCGTCTCCACGCGCGTTCGGGCCGGAATGCCCTGCCGTCCGCCGTGGGTCCGGACGATTTTTCGAGGAAAAATCGTCGCCCTCTGGGCGGGCCGCGTCAGCGCGCCTTGAACAACCCGCCCAGAACGCCGCGCACGATCCTCCGGCCCGTCGTTCCGCTCAGTTCCTTCATGATCATCTTGCCCATCGCCTCGCCGAAACTCGGGCTTTCCCGATCCCGTCGGGTGGAGGCCCCGGAGGTCGAGCGTGTCACGCGCTTTCCCGAATACCGCCGGGCAGACCGATACTCCCGTTCCTGCGCGGCCATCTCCTCTTCCTCGCGCTCGGCGGCCTCGGCCGCTTTCGCCGCAGCTTCGGCGCGTTCCCGCAACATCTCATGGGCCGAGCGCCGGTCGATCCGGGCTTCGTACTTGCCCCTGAGATCGGACGCGCCAATCACGCCGCCCCGTTCCGCGGCCGTGATCGGGCCAAGCTGAGACGACGGCGGCCGGATCAGCGTCCGCTCTGCAATCCCGGGCACGCCCTTCTTCTCCAAAAACGAGGTCACCGCCTCGCCCACGCCGACCTCGCGGATCGCCGTCTCGATGTCGAAGGCGGGGTTCTCGCGGTAGGTCTCCGCCGCCAGGCGCAGCGCCTTCCGGTCGCGCGCGGTGAAGGCCCTCAGCGCATGTTGCACGCGGTTTCCCAACTGGCCGAGGATGTCCTCGGGAATGTCGTCCGGCGACTGGGTGACGAAGTAGACGCCCACGCCCTTCGACCGGATCAGGCGGGCCACCTGCTCCACCTTGTCCACCAGCGCCCTGGGCGCATCGTCGAACAGCAGGTGCGCCTCGTCGAAAAAGAAGACGAACTTCGGCTTCTCCGGATCGCCGACCTCCGGCAGGTCCTCGAACAGTTCCGACAGGAGCCACAAAAGGAACGTCGCATAGAGCCGCGGCGCACCCATCAGCGCATCCGCCGCCAGCACGTTGACCTGCCCGCGCCCCTCCGCATCCACGCGCATCATGTCCTTCAGGTCCAGCGCAGGCTCGCCGAAGAAGGCCGCGCCGCCCTGGTTCTCCAGCACCAGAAGCCGCCGCTGGATCGCACCGATCGAAGCCGTCGAGATATTTCCATAGCGCAGCGACAGATCGGCCCGGTTCTCGCCCAGCCAGACCAGCATGGAGCGCAGGTCCTCAAGGTCGAGCAGGCCCATCCCCTCCTCGTCCGCCAATCGGAACGCGATGTTGAGGATGCCTTCCTGCGCGTCGGACAGTTCCAGGAGCCGCGACAGTAGCAGCGGCCCCATCTCTGCCACGGTGGTGCGCACCGGGTGGCCCTGGGCGCCGAACAGATCCCAGAAACACACGGGGAAGGCCTGGTAGGCGTAGTCATCGAAACCGATCCTGCCGGCGCGCTCGGTGAAGGCGCCGTGCAGCTTGAAATCCGCGCTGCCGGCCTTTGCCAGGCCGGACAGGTCCCCCTTCACGTCGGCCATGAAGACCGGCACGCCCGCGTTCGAGAAGCCCTCCGCGAGGATCTGCAGAGTGACCGTCTTGCCGGTGCCCGTGGCGCCTGCGATCAGGCCGTGACGATTGGCATATCCCAGGGTCAGGTGTTGCTTTTCACCGTAGTCCGGACCGCCGCCGCCAACAAACAGATCAGTCGCCATGTGTTCTTCCCTTTTCTGCGCAGGTGACCATACATCCTTAACTAATCAATGCCATAGTCATTGTCGGTCCGGGGCGTCATGTCCTCTCCTGCCCCGGGCAGACTTCCTCCCTGTCAGACTGGCCGCGCCTTCGGGCGCGGCTTTTTTCGGCACATGCGGCGCCTTTCCGGGCCGTTTTTTCAGGCTTTTCCTTGCCGAACGGTATCCTTTGACCGCCCCGGACGGGCAGAATGAAAATACCCGCAAAACCCTGTTGACCGCGGCGTTCCCTTTTCGTAGCGTCCTGTCCAATGACAAAGTCGGCCGGTCCGACAGGGAGTGAAATGGAAAGGGGCCGTCTGGCCCCTTTCCTTTATCCACAGGCCGGAACGCCCCTGAACGGGGCTTGCAGCAAATCGCTCATCTGTCATCACAAGACAGGAATTCCTCCCTGACACCGTCTCCTCCTCGTGTTAAGCGAACGCCCAGCGATGTTCGATTTCCAGAGGAATTCCATGAAAAACCCGGCTCTTCTCCTGTCCCTGATCGCGGCGCTTGCGGCCGCGCCTGCCTACGCGCAGACCACCGACACCGCCGGTCCCGCAGACGCGCCTGCCGCGGAAACGGATCAGGAACAGCCCTCCTCCCCGTCGGTCGGCGGAGATCTTGACCTCGGCACCGGCGATGAGCCCGCCCAGCAGCAACAGCCGCAGCCCTACATCAAGGAAACCTTTTCCGATTGGGCGCTGCAGTGCATCAAGGTCCCCCAGCGCGAGGACGAGATCTGCCAGATGTACCAGCTTCTGAACGACGGCCAGGGCGCCAGCGTGGCAGAAGTCAGCATTTTCCGGCTTCAGAACGGCGGCCAGGCGGTGGCCGGCGGCACGTTCATCGTGCCGCTTGAAACCCTGCTGACACAGAAGCTGACCGTGACCGTCGACGGCGGCTCCGCCCGGAAGTACGACTTCTCCTTCTGTGCGCAGATCGGTTGCTACGCGCGTGTCGGCTTCACCGCCGAAGACATCGCCCGTTTCAAGGCCGGTGCCAAGGCGCAGGTGACCATCGTTCCGGCGCTGGCGCCCGATCAGAAGGTCACTGTCGACATGTCGCTGGCCGGATTCACCGCCGCCTTCGACGCGGCGCAGGAATACGCCCAGTAAGAAGCGTCGACCGTTTCGATGCCAAAGGCGCGCCCCCGGGCGCGCCTTTCTTGCATCAAGCGACCGAAACGATACGCGAAAGGCCTTGGCCTCTCAGTGCGCCTCCGCCTTCCCGCCAAAGAGGCTGGCGTAGATCGGCGCGACGATCTTCGTGCCGATGGGGATCAGCACCAGGCCGACAACGAAGCCCAGCACAAGGTCGACCGCCGCCGTGACGCTCCACTCAAGCGCGCCGTTGCCCTTGCCCACGGCCTCTGCCCAATGGTGGATCGTCTCTTCCGGCAGGTGCCAGCCCATCTCTGCCAGCGAATGCACGATGATGGACCCGCCGACCCACAGCATTGCCGCGGTGCCCACGATGGTCAGCGCCTTCAGCAGCCACGGCATGAACCGCACGATGCCGCGTCCCAGTGCCCGCGTCACGCCGAGATTGGCGTTCTGCGACAGCCAGAGACCCACGTCGTCCATCTTCACGATCACCGCCACCGCGCCATAGACCGCCGCCGTGATGATCACGGCCGCCAGCGCCAGCGCCCCCGCCTGCATCCAGAAGTTCGGCAGGTCGAGGTTGGAGAGAAGGATCACCATGATCTCCGCCGACAGGATGAAGTCGGTCTTGATCGCGCCCTTGACCTTGGTCTCTTCAAGGTGCGTGGGGTCATTCACTGCATGGCTGCCGTCCGGCCCGCCCGCATGTGCGTCGTGGGGCATCAGCACATGGACGATCTTCTCGGCCCCTTCGAAACTGAGATAACACCCCCCGAGGATCAGCAGCGGCCAGACCAGCCACGGTGCAAAAGCCGCCATCAACAGGGCCGCCGGCATCAGGAACACCAGCTTGTTGATCACCGAACCGCGCGCGATCCGCCAGATGATCGGCAATTCGCGGGCCGGTTCGAACCCGTGCACGTACTTCGGCGTCACTGCGGCGTCGTCGATCACCACGCCGGCCGTCTTTGAACCGGCGCGCATCGCGGCCGCCCCGATATCGTCGATCGAGGCCGCCGCCACCTTGGCGATGGCCGCTACGTCATCGAGAAGTGCAAGAAGTCCGCTCATTCATCCGTCCCATATCTGCGCCGTTGAGAAGCTAAGCCACCAGACGGATTCCTCAAGGACCAGCGGCCCGGGCCATGTGCGGCGAGGATCAGGCAGCCCCCGGCAATCGCCCAGTTCTTGACGAAGATAGTCATCTGCCAGGGGTCCTCCGGGATCAGGTGGAAAAAGGAGGTCAGCCCGCAGTAGCCCGCCAACGACAGGGCCGCCAGCCGGGCGCCGACGCCTATGATCAGCGCAAGCGCTGCCACCGCGTTGTAAACCAGTGCGGCCCAGACCAGCCCTCCCGGCAGCCCCCAGCCGCGCAGCATGTCCGCCACCTGGGCCGGGTCCAGGGCTTTCTGAACCGCGCCGCCAACGAATAGCGCGGCGATCAAGAGCCGCCCGACAAGGGTCGCCAGGGCATCGGCACGTTCCATTTCAGCCTCCATTCACAGCGCTTTCAAATCGTTAACGCAAACAAGCGGCAAGCGTTAGCGCCACCGGGGAACTTTATCGCTAACATACTGACAAAAAAGGCGTTTCAACCTTTCCCGAGTCAGCATCCCTTCGTATACGACGCTTAACACTGGCTTTTTCAGGAGTAGTCCATGACCGTCACCGTCGGCATCAACGGCTTCGGCCGCATCGGTCGCTGCACGCTTGCGCACATCGCCGAATCCGCCCGCAACGATGTCCAGGTGGTCAAGATCAACGCCCCCGGCCCGATCGAAACCCACGCGCACCTGCTGAAGTACGACAGCGTGCACGGACGTTTCGCCGGAGAGGTGAAGGTCAAGGAAAACGCCATCGACCTCGGGCGCGGTCCGATCGACGTGATGTCCTCCTACGATCTGGAAGAACTCGACTGGGGCGGCTGCGACGTGGTGCTGGAATGCACCGGCCAGTTCAACGACGGCGACAAGGCCAACGCGCACCTGGCGCGCGGGGCCCGGTCGGTGCTGATCTCGGCGCCCGCCAAGAACGTGCAGCGCACCGTGGTCTACGGGGTCAACCACCGCGACCTGGTGAAGGGCGACGTGATGGTCTCCAACGGCTCCTGCACAACCAACTGCCTCGCGCCGCTGGTCAAGGTGCTGGACGAGGGCATCGGCATCGAAAGCGGGATCATGACGACGATCCACAGCTACACCGGCGACCAGCCGACGCTCGATCGTCGCCACAAGGACCTTTATCGTGCACGGGCCGCCGCCATGGCGATGATCCCGACCTCGACCGGTGCCGCCAAGGCCCTGGGCGAGGTGCTGCCCAACATGAAGGGCAAGCTCGACGGGTCCTCGGTGCGCGTTCCCACGCCAAACGTCTCGGCTGTGGACCTGACCTTCTATGCCTCGCGCGACGTGACGCTGGCAGATGTGAACGAGGTCGTGGCAGAAGCCGCCGCCGGCCGTATGGGCGCGGTTCTGTCCTACGATCCCGAGCCGAAGGTCTCCATCGACTTCAACCACACCACCCATTCCTCGATCTTCGCGCCCGACCAGACCAAGGTCGTGGGCAAGCGGATGGTCCGCGTCATGGCGTGGTACGACAACGAGTGGGGCTTCTCTGCACGGATGGCCGACGTGGCCGGAGCCATGGGTCGTCTGCTGCACTGAAACGGTCGTTCAAGGCACGAACCGGGGAAAGCGCCGTCATCTGACGGCGCTTTTTCGGTTTATGGGCCCCCTTTTTCAGGCCCCCTTCTGAACCGCCAGCCCGACGATCCCCAGCATCAGCTGCGCCGCTTTGCCCATGTCCTGCACCGAGACCCACTCCAGCGGCCCGTGGATCTGCCGCATGCCCGTGAACAGGTTCGGCGTCGGCACCCCCATTTCCGTCAGTCGCGACCCGTCGGTGCCGCCGCGGATGGGCTGGCTGAACGGTTCGATCCCGATGCCACGGCACGCTTCCCGCGCAAGGTCCACCGGCGTCATGTCGTCCTCCAGCCAATAGCGCATGTTGCGGTAGGTCGGCGTGATCTCCACCTCGATCTTGGCGCGCGGCTCTCCGGCCTGCACGGCGGCGCAGACCTGCCGCAGCAGGTCGCCTTTCGCCGCCAGCCCTTCGCGCTCGAAATCGCGCAGGATAAGGCGAATGTGCATTTCCGACGATCCGCCGTCCATGTTGGTCACATGCAGGAACCCGTCCCGCCCCGAGGTCGTCTCGGGCGTCATGGTCGACAGCGGCAGCGCCTGCAGGATCTTCGCGGCCAGGTAGGCGGCATTCACCATCTGCCCGGTGGCATAACCCGGATGGATCGACACGCCCTTCACCACAACGTCCGCCTGATCGGCCGAAAAACTCTCGTAGACGATCTCGCCCTCGACCCCGCCGTCGAAGGTATAGGCGAAGTCCACGGCCAGATCGGTCGGCAGTTCGCCGTGCACGCCGCGACCGATTTCCTCGTCCGGGGTAAAGGCCAGACGCAGCGTCGGGCGCGGCACCTCGGGATGCTCCAGCAAGTATTGCGCGGCGGACATGACGATGGCGACGCCCGCCTTGTCGTCCGCCCCCAGCAGCGTCAGCCCGGAGGCACAGACGATGTCCTCGCCCACCTTCTTGCCCAGGTAGCTGTCCACCTCGGGCGACAAAACCAAGGCGGGATCGTCGGGATATGTGATCTCTCCACCGTTGTAGCCCCGGATGACGCGCGGCTTGACCCCGGTGGCGTTGAATTGCGGCGCGGTGTCGACGTGGCCGAGGAAACCGATGGTCGGCCCCGGCGCATTGCCCGGCACCGTCGCCAGAACCGCGCCGTATTCGGTCAGCACCACGTCCTCCGCGGCCATCGCCTCCAGCTCGGCCACCAGCATGCGCGACAGGTCGAGCTGGCAGGCGGTGCTGGGCGTCGTCAGACTGTCGAGGTCGCTCTGCGTGTCGACGGCGCAATAGCGGACCAGACGGTCCTCCAGATCGGGTTCGAGAGCAATGGTCATGATGCCTCCGTTCGTTGCCTTCACGCGCCCGACCCTAGCGCCGCCATCGCCGGACGCCAGCCCCGTGATGCCTCAGGCCAGCGCGCTCCACGCCAGCCGGGCCGCAACGACTGCCAAAAGGGCAAGGATCGCCTTGTCGAAGACCTCTTTCGGCAGGCGCCGCGCCAGCGCTGCGCCCAGGGGCATCGCCGCCAGCAGCGGCAAAAGCGCCAGCCCGCTGCCCGCCGCGCGCTGGGGTGTGAGCAACCCGTACCAGATCATCGCCGGGATCTGCACCAGCGTCATCGACAGGAAGAACAAAGAGATCGTCGCAACAAAGACTGACCGCTCGGGTTTCATCGCGTTGAGGAAGGTGATCGACACCGGCGCGCTGACCCCGGTCGCCCCCTGCAGCACGCCCGCCACCGTCGACACCGGCAGCACCACGCGCCGCGCCGCCGCCATCGGCAGCGCCCAGTCCGGGCGCATCAGGCGGAAGGCGATGTACAGGAAGACGACGCAGGCCACCATCGCCAGAAGCAGCTTCGGCGCCGCATGAGCCAGCATGATCGTGCCCAGCCAGGCCCCGAGAAAACCGCCGCCGGCAAACAGCCACGGGAAGGCGCCTTCCGGTAGCGACGCGCGGTATTTCCACGACTGGATGAGGTTGGTGGCGAAGTTCGGCAGGACCATCACCGACACCGCGGTCGGTACGTCAAAATACAGCGCGATCACCGGCACCGCGACAATCGGTGCCCCCGCGCCCGTCGCCCCCTTGAGGATGCCGCCGAGGATCAGCGCCGCCGCCGCCCACAGCAATCCTGCCAGATGCGCCTCTGCAAACTCCATGCCAGACGTCCCCCGTTCCCGCGCGGAGACTGCGCCCGCGCGTTCGCAAAGGCAACAGCGGCGCATCGTCTTTCGCGGGAAAAGTCAGGGGCGCCAGTGACTTCGGCGCCGACCTTGAAGGCCGGGCTTTCGCAGCCCAGCCATCAGAACGCGACTGTCACGGCCTGTCGTCGATCCGGGCCTCGCGGGTATCACCCCTTTCGGCCGCCCGTGGCGCGTGGCTCGGGAAACAGCCGGCAAGGCCGCTCAAAGATAGTCGGCCCTTGCCAGACCGTACTTGGCCATCTTCTCGTTCAAGGTCCGGCGCGGCAGGCAGAGCTCGTCCATCACCGACGCGATAGAGCCCTTGTGCCGCCGCATGGTGTTGTCGATCAGCATCCGTTCGAATGCCTCGACGTATTCCTTCAGCGGCTTGCCCTCGGTGGTCATGACCGGCTGCATCTGGTCGTGGTCGCTCATGAGAAGCGAGGCAATCGTGCCCTGCCCGCGCCGCGACTGCAGCACTGCGCGCTCCGCCAGATTGATGAGCTGTCGCACGTTGCCCGGCCAGGGGGCCTGCAACAGTTGCGCGGCCTCCTGAGCCGAGACCTTGGGCGCGTCGCATCCGTATTCGTCGGCGAACTGCTCGGACAGGCGGGTGAACAGCGTCAGGATGTCCTCCCCGCGGGCGCGCAGCGGCGGCACGGTGATCTTCAGCGCCGCCAGCCGGTAATAGAGATCAGGCCGCAGCGCCTGCTCGCAGGTGCGACCCTCTTCCTGCAGGTTGGAGATCGCGACGATCCGCGTCTCCGGCGGCGTGCCCTGATCGTTGATGACCGACAGAAGCCGTGCCTGCGCCGCGTCCGACAGCACCTCGATATCTTCCAGAACCAGCGTGCCGCCGCGCGCCTCTTCCATCGCAGGCAGGCGAACGTCGTCCGGCTGCATCGGGCCGAAGAGCCGCTTCATCAGCGCATCCTCGTCGTGTGCACCGCAGGAAATCAGGGTGAACTTCTTCCCGGTCTTGGCGCCGACCGCGTGCAGCGCATGGGCCACAAGCGTCTTGCCTGTGCCGGTTTCGCCCTCGATCAGAACGTGGCCGTCGGCCTGTCCCAGATCGAGGATGTCTTCGCGCAGCCGCTCCATCGCCGGGCTGGCGCCGATCAGCTTCTTCATGATCTGGCCGCCCTCGGCCAGCTCCCGGCGCAACTGCCGCGTGTCCAGCGTCAGCCGCCGCGCGTTTGTCGCCTTCTTCGCCAGTTCCGACATGCGGTCCGGGTTGAACGGCTTTTCAAGGAAATCGAAAGCGCCGATGCGCATGGCCTCCACCGCCATCGGCACGTCGCCATGGCCGGTGATCATGATGACCGGCAAGGAGGAATCCGTGCCCATCAGCTTCTTGAGAAACTGAATGCCGTCCATCCCCGGCATCTTGATGTCCGAGATCACGATCCCCGGGTAATCCGCTCCGACCGACCCCAGCGCCTCTTCGGCAGAGGCGAAGGTCTCCGTGTCATAGCCCGATAGCGCCAGCCACTGGCTGATCGACTGCCGCATATCCTGTTCATCGTCGACGATGGCGATCTTCATCGCGTTGGCCATGTACACCTCACTTCAAATGCCGCTGACGGATGGCCCGTCATTCGGCTGCTTCCGATGCCGCGTTCAGGACGGGCAATTGCATTTCAAACACCGCGCCGCCGTCTTCGCCGTTGCGCGCGGTCAGGCGTCCGCCCAGTTCCGACACGATCCCCGACGAGATCGCCAGCCCAAGTCCGACACCGTCGCCGGGCGCCTTGGTCGTATAGAACGGCTCGAACAGGGCATCGAGATCCTCGATCCCGTCGCCGTTGTCCCGCACGCTCAGTGTCGCGGTCTCTCCTGCTGCCAAGATAATCTCGACCTGCGGATCGTCCACTGACTTGGTGGCGTCCAGCGCGTTGCGCAAGAGGTTCACCAGGACCTGCTCGATCCGCATCCGGTCGCCCATGACCTTCACGGGCGTGTCCGGCAGAAGCCGCGTGATCTTCACCCGGCGCGATTTGAGCTGCGGTTCCATCATCGACAGCGAAGAGGCCAGCGCCTCTCCCATGTCGACCGGGCTGAAGGTCTCCTGCCCCTTGCGGGCGAACCCCTTGAGCTGCCGGGTTATGGCGCCCATGCGCTCGATCAGGTCGTCGATCCGGTGGAAGGCGGTCAGCGCCTCGTCGGGCCGGTTGCGCCGCAACAAGAGCCGCGCCCCCGCCAGGTAGGTCTTCATCGCGGCGAGCGGCTGGTTCAACTCGTGGCTGACCGCCGCCGACATCTCGCCCAGGGCGGCAAGCTTGGAGGACTGCGCCAGCGACTGCTCCGCCACGGCGAGGTTCTTCTGCACTTTCTCGCGTTCCGCGATCTCGCGCTGAAGCCGGGCGTTCAGGGCGCGCAACTCGTTCGCGTCGCGCTGAAACAGCGCCATCCGCAGCGCGGTCTTGCGCGACAACGCGTAAAAGACCAGCGCCGCGAGGATCGCGAAGCCCATGATTTCCAACGCCAAAACGGCGTTCACCCGTTCGCGCACGCTGGAATAGGTGGTAAAGGTCGACAGCGTCCAGCCCCGGAACGGAATGCGGCCGTCGATCCTGAGCACGGCATCGCCGCGCAGGTAGGCGTCGGCCGTGCTGGCCGTCCAGTCGGCTGCGGCGGCGATGGCCCGTTCGATGGCGCCGTCGTCGCTCTGCTGTTCCAGCGCCTCTTCGGGGGTCATACCGCGCCAGCGCGGCTCCGTCGCCAGGACGATCACGCCGCTGGAATTGGTCACCATGACGGCGTCCGAGATCCCGGCCCAGGCACGTTCGAACTTCGCGAGGTCGACCTCCACCACGATCACGCCCACCGTGTCGCCGCCCGATTCCATCCGGCGGGAATACGTGAACCGGAAGCCACCGGCTTCACGCTCGATCTCGGTGAAGACGGTCGCGTTGGTGCGCACTGCGTCAAGGAAATAGGGCGCCGTCCGGTGGCTTTCGCCCAGCCGGTTGCGGTCGGTCGCGGCCACGCTGCGCCCTTCGCGGTCCAGCAGCATGAGCGACGCGGCGCCGATTTCGTCGACGAAAGAGATCAGCCGCTGCGACGATTGGGCATAATCCTGCGCATTCAGCGCGTCGATCAGCGCCTTGTCGCGCGCCAGAAGCTCCGGCACGATGGCGTTTCGCCTGAGTTCCGAGATCAGGTTTCCGGAATACAGCGCCAGCCGCAGTTCCGCCCGGTTGCGCGTGGTTTCCGTGAACCGTTCGGTTAACAGCCAGTTGGTCACCCAAACCGTGCCCACCGCCCCCATCAGCAGCAGCACGAGGGCTATGCGCGCCCGGCCCGAAAACGGACCGGCGCGGCGCAGCGTCGGAGAAGTGTCCTTGTCGGCCATGAAGGGCAGGATAGGCTGACGCGGTAGTCCGCTCAAGTCAGGCCGTCGTCAGGGCACCGGTCAGATGGGCGAAAAGGCGCGCACCGTCCTCGTTGCCATGGGCGGCTTCCGCCGCGCGTTCGGGATGCGGCATCATGCCCAGCACACGACGGTTCTCCGACAGGACGCCGGCGATGTCGCGGGCCGAACCGTTGGGATTGTCGGTGTAGCGGAAGGCCACGCGGCCCTCGCCCTCCAGCATGTCGAGGGTGCTGTCGTCGGCGAAGTAGTTGCCGTCATGGTGCGCGATCGGCAGCGCCAGCGTGCTTCCCGTGCCGTACCCTTCGGTGTACACGCTCTCGCCCTCGACCTGCAGGCCGATGGTGCGGCAGATGTACTTCAGCCCGGCGTTGCGCAGCAGCGCGCCGGGCAGCAGGCCGGTTTCCGTGAGCACCTGAAAGCCGTTGCAGACCCCAAGCACATAGCCGCCGCGTTCGCCGTGGACGCGCACCGCACCGATGATCGGGGCATTGGCCGCGATGGCACCGCAACGCAGGTAGTCGCCAAAGGAAAAGCCCCCCGGAACGCCGACGATGTCGACGCCCTGCGGCAGGGCCGTGTCCTTGTGCCAGACCATCTCCACCGCGAGGCCCGCCTTCTCGAAGGCGCAGGCCATGTCGCGGTCGCAGTTCGATCCCGGGAAGACGATCACGGCGGCTTTCATCGGCAGTCCTTTCCACGCGGGGCCGGGTCCGGCGCGCGGACCCTTCTGAAAGACAGGGCGCGGCGCCGACTCGGCGGTCCGGCCACTCTGGTTCGCGCGCTTCCTAGCACAATCGCCGGACAATGGAATGCCCGGGACGCGGCCTTCGCACGTCCCGGGCGCAGGGTTTCCCCGCCAAGGCCCAATGGGGCGTCAGAATTCCTCTTCCCAGCCCTGGCTGGTGGCAACGGGAGTACCCGATCCGCCATGTGCCCGTCCTTCGTTCACCGCCACCTTGGGCGCTTCGGGCGCGGGACGTTTCGGGGCCTGCGGGGCCGCGTCATCCCATGTGCCCGAGCTGTCGGCTACAACCGCGGCCGGTTTCGGCTTTGGCTTCGGTGTCGGCTCCGTCGCTGCGGGCTTTTCCGCGGACTTGGCGCCGTGGCGCGGACCGCCATGGTGGAACATCCCCATGCTGTCGGACAATTGCTCTGCCTCGATGTTCAGGCTCTGCCCGGCGGCGTTCAGTTCCTCGACGATGGCGGCGTTTTCCTGGGTCGCGCCTTCCAGACGCTGCACGCCCTCGTTGATGTCCGCCAGACCGTCCGCCTGCACGCGCACCGCCCCGGCGATGTTGGCGATCAGCTTGCCCAGGCTTTCGACCTGTTCCTGAACCTCGTTGAGCGAGGCGCCCGTCTTCTGAACCAGCCGACTGCCTTCGCTCACCTCAGCACCGGAGGCGAGGATCAGCGCCTTGATCTCCTGCGCGGAGTTGGCGGCCGTCTGCGCAAGCCCGCGCACCTCCGAGGCGACGACGGCAAAGCCTTTGCCCGCCTCCCCGGCCCGCGCCGCCTCCACCCCGGCGTTTAGTGCCAGAAGGTTGGTCTGGAAGGCGATATCGTCGATCGCCGTGATGATCTGGTTGATCTTGTCCGAGGCGTCCTCGATCCGGTTGATCGCCGCGATGGCATCGCGCACCACCTGCCCGCTTTCGTCCGACAGTTCGCGCGACCGCGCGGCCAGCCCGTTCGCCTGTTCGACGTTGTCGGCGATCTCGCGGCTGCTGGACGTCAGGCTGTTCAACGCCTCGGCAGACTGCATCAGCGTCGCGGCCTGCAACTCGACCCGGCGCGCCAGTTCATCGGAGGTGGTGCCGATTTCTGATGCGGCGGATCGCACGTTTGCCGCCACGGCGTCGGCCTGCTGAAGCGCCTCCGCCAGGCTTTTCATCCCGTCGTCGAAATCGCGGCGCAGCGGCGCATACTCCGGCGGCATCGCGTCCATGGCAAACCGCGCAGTGAGGTCGCGCTTCGACAGCGTCTCGAGCCCCTGGCGCATGGCGGCCACGACCCGGTCCTGTATGTCGCGCACCTCCGCGACACGGGCTTCGGCGGCGCGGGCGTCCTTCAGTTGCTGGCGGAATTTCTCGACCGCCTGCGCCGTTGTGCCCAGTTCGTCGGGGCGGTCGGTATGCGGCACCGGCTCCTCCAGCTCACCTTCGGCCATCGTTTCGAGCCGCGCGGTGATGTGCGACACGGGGCGCAAGGCCCAGCCGATCACGCCCAGCATCGCGACCATGCCGAGGCCGACGGCCAGCGCGGACAGGATGATGCCCAGCATCATCCGCTCTGCCACTTCCTTCGCGACCGCGCCGCTGTGGACGCCGACATAGAAGATGCCGACCACGTTGTCATCGGCGTCGAGGATCGGCTGGTAGACTGTATAGTACGGATTGCCGAGGATCACCGCTTCGCCCCGGTAGGTCTGCCGCGCCATCATGCGGGCGTGCACCGGGTTGTCCTTGCCCAGCCACGTGCCCACCGCACGCGTCCCGTCCGGCTTCACGATGTTGGTGGTGCGGCGGATGAAGTCGCCCTCTTCCGGCACCCATTCGAACAGCGTCGCCGTCTCGCCCGAGATACGCGCCGCCATGTCGATCAGCTGGTGCGTTTCGGGCGCCGCAAAGCCGTCCCAGCGCACCGTCTCGATGCTGCCGTCTTCCGCAAGCTCGACCTCGATGCCGGGGAATTCGTCCGCGAATTCGTAGACCAACACCCGCAGAGAGGCGCTCTGGCGGGTTTGCGCCGCTTCCACCGCGCTGTCCCGGCTCTGGGTTTCGAAGGCGAGGAACAGCCCCCCGCAGACCATCAGAAGCAACGCGGTAAAGCCCGCGGCCAGAGTGATTCTCAAGGATTTGCTAAGCCTGCGCATGTCTGTCTCCAGCCTGGTGGATGCCATGGCTGGATTGCACGCAAACCTTTAAGCTGACGTTGCCGGCGCCTTCCGGACGCCGACAAAATTCGAAAAAAATGTGTCAGATCGCCCCGGCGGCGCCGAAACGCCGCGCTTTCGGTCAGAGAACCTCGAACCGGTAGCTTTCGATCACGGTATTGGCGAGCAGCTTCTCGCACATCTCCGTGACCACGGATTCGGAAGTGCCGTCGGCCAGCTCAAGCTCGATGACCTTGCCCTGGCGCACGCCCTGCACGCCGTCGAAGCCGAGCGCGCCAAGCGCGTGCCGCACCGCCTCGCCCTGCGGATCCAGAACCCCGGTCTTGAGCATCACGAACACGCGCACCTTCATCTCGGTCATCCCCTCATGTGGCCTTGGTCCGGACCTCCGCCCGACCTTGCGGGGGTGGAACGACATCGCGGGCGGAAATGCAAGCAGGAAAGGGGCTCATTCGCGGTTGCCCTGCCGCAGGACCGTGCCGGCGTCGGGTTCGATGACGAAACCGCCGCCCGTGTTGCCCGCAAGGTCGTTGCCCTCGTAGGTGCCGCCACCGCCCTCGCGGATACGGATCGCGGCGTGGACATTGCCCCGGAACGTGTTGCCGCGCACGATCAGCCGTCCCTTCCCCTTCACCGAGAGCCCGTGAAAGGCGTTGCCGTCGATGTGGTTGTCCTGCAGGACACCGCCGCCACCGGAATGCACGTAGATGCCCGATTGCGCGCCGTCGCGTATGTCGTTGCCGAAGACCTCGGGGGCTGCGCCCTCGCGGATCTCCACCCCGGCCATGGCGGTGCCGGTTATGCGGTTGCCCTCGATCCGGGCGGTGGCGCCCTCGGTCGCGGTGATGCCGCTCTGCCCGCCGCCACGGATGACGTTGCCGCGCAGATCGGGCCGGGCGCTGCCCACCAGTTCGATCCCGGCTAGGGCGTTGTCCTCGATCCGGTTGTCCTCGAAATGACCGGCGCCGCCGGTGGTCACGAGGATGCCGGACCCACGCCCGTCACGAAAGGCGTTGCCGCGCACGTCGGGGCGGGCATCGCGGGCCACTTCCAGCCCCGCGACACGCGCGCCCCTGACTTCGTTGTCCTCCAGGACCGGCGCGCCGCCCTCCACCAGAAAACCGCGCGCCGCGCCCGGCAACACGTCGTTGCGGCGCAGGACCGATCCCCGGTCGTCCCGCAGGCGCACCGCCGCCAGACCGTCGCTGTCGAGCGTCACGCGCTCCAGCGTCAGCGCGCCGCGCGTCACCTCCACCGCGACCGACCTGCCGTCCCGATGCCGGATCGTCACCCCGTCCAGACCGCCCCCCTCCGCCGACCAGAGCACGGCCGGTCCGCCTTCGGCGAGGATCACCACCTCGCCCGGCGCGCCGCGCCCGACTATGGAAACCGCCTGCCGGACCTCGATCCCGCCGCGATAGGTGCCGGGGAACACCTCGATCACCGCGCCTTCGGGGGCGGCATGGACGGCCTCGGCCAGATCGGTGTAGCCGCCGCGGCCCGCCGCATCGACCACCAGCGCGCCAGAAACCGTCGGAGCGGGCGCCGGGGCGGCGGCGGCGCACTCTCGCGCCACCTGCCGCCGCGCCATGCCCGCGAAGACATGGCTGCTGCAGGCGTCCAGATAGGCCTCGTATCCCGCGCAGCCCATCGACCGCGCCTCCCGCCAGAGGGTGCTGCACTGCGCGCCCTCGTCCCGTGTGGCAGACACTGGCGGCGCGCTTGTGCCCTCGGCCGCCTGCAGAACGGTGCTGGCGGCGAGGATCGCGCGCATCGGGATCGCCATGTTGTACCCGCTTCGGCTGTCGCCCGCGTGGTGCAGCCCGACGACCCGCTTGTCCGTCAGCCGCATGACCGGAGAACCGGAGTTCCCACCAAGCGTGTCGCAGGAGTGCATGAGCTTGCCTTCCCGAGACACTGCAGGCGTCGCGGCGGCGCAGCCTTCGCGCGAGATGTGCTGCGCCTGCCCCTGCGGATGGCCGATGATCCACAGGAACTCCCCGCTTTCCGGGTCCGCGTCGGCCAGTTCCATGATGCCGTAGCGGTCTTCGGGTGCGCCGCGCACGGTGAGGACGGAATAATCGAGCGCGCGGCTCGTCTCCACGATCTCGGGCGCGACCTCGAATATCTCCACCCGCTCGACGTTGCCAGGGTCGACGTAGCCCAGCACGAGCTGCGCCGCCGCCAGCCCGCTGTCCGCCCCGCCGGGATCGCCGTCCATCCCGGGCACGCAGTGGTGGTTGGTGAGGATATGCCCGCCGCCGACGAGAAAGGCGGTGCAGAACCCGGTCTTCCCGTCGCGGAACTTCATGTCGAGCCGACCCACGGGCCGCCCGAGCCGCACGACCGGGCTGGCCGCGCCATAGCCGATCACCGGTTCGTTCTGGTAGTTGCCGAAGGCCTGTTCCAGCACCGGTCCGCCGGTGCTTTGCCGCGGCTGGATGACGATACGCCCGAAGTCCGCCGGATCGAAAGCGGCGGGCCCTTCCTGCGCCGGAGCGGCCATACCTGCGAGGGAGAGAGAGAGGGCGGCGGCGAGGCGGATGAGCTGCGGCATGAAAACGGGTCCGGTCAAATGGCGTGTGACAGGCTAGCCCGGCCCGTGCGGCGCGGCCAAGGGTGGAATACCGGGATTTTGCGGGCGGAGCTTGCGGGTGGGGCTTGCGGTTTCGCTGCCTGCGGCAGCGACCCGCCGGGGGCGCTGCCCCCGGACCCCCGGAGTATTTTTCAAAGCAGAGAAACAGGCGCGCCGGGTTCCGGGGACGACGCGGGCAAGGAAAAGGGCGGCCCGTTCGGGGCCGCCCTGCAGCGATGTCGTCCGACCTGTGCCCTTTCTGTTAGCGGGGCGTCAGTTGATCAGCTTCGGTTTTGGCATGTGGGTGCTCTGCTTCGGCATGACACCCAGCCTGCGCGCCACTTCGGTGTAGGCGTCGGCCAGGTTGCCGAGATCCTGCCGGAAGACGTCCTTATCGAGCTTCTGGCCGGTTTCGAGATCCCACAGGCGGCACGAATCGGGCGAGATCTCATCCGCCACGATCAACCGCTGGTAATCGCCGTCGTAGACCCGTCCGATCTCGATCTTGAAGTCGACGAGCTTGATGCCGACGCCGTACATCAGCCCCGACAGGTAGTCGTTTACCCGGAGCGCCAGCGCGAGGATGTCGTCCATGTCCTGCTGGCTGGCCCAGCCGAAGGCGGCGATGTGCTCTTCGGTGACCAGCGGATCGCCCAGCTTGTCGTCCTTGTAGCAGTATTCCACGATCGGACGGGGCAGCGCCGTGCCCTCCTCGATCCCCAGCCGTTTCGACAGGGAACCCGCGGCGTAGTTGCGCACGATAATTTCCAGCGGGATGATCTCGACCGCGCGGACGAGCTGTTCGCGCATGTTGAGCCGCTTGATGAAATGCGTGGGCACGCCGACGTTGTTGAGGCCGGTCATGAAGAACTCGCTCAGGCGGTTGTTCAGCACGCCCTTGCCCTCGATCACGTCCTTCTTCTGCGCGTTGAAGGCGGTGGCGTCGTCCTTGAAATACTGGACGATGGTGCCCGGTTCCGGGCCTTCATACAGGATCTTCGCCTTGCCTTCGTAGATCTTCTTGCGGCGTGCCATGGGGCCCCTTTCAGAAACGGGAAAACCGCGCTCGGGGCGCGGTGCTTGACGCCCTCATACGATGCCCGCGCCATCGCCGCAAGCCTCGCCGCAAAGGAGACGGGCCGCGCCCCTGTCCGCCATACTCTCCGCCGCACCGCCCGAGGCACACGGCCAGAGGCCGGGGCCGAGACGGCATGCCCGCCGCGAGGCGCACCGCCGGATCGGGCACGTCCGGTCGGTCGTCCGGTACGCACGGGCGGACGATTGCGCAAAACCGGGGCTTCGGAGACCAACTGCCGCTTGCGCCGGAGCACGCGGGACGGCATACCCGTTCCCGACCAACTTTCCCCAAGGGAGCGAGAGCCATGACCACCTTCGAAGACCGCGAGAACGCGTTCGAGAACAAGTACGCCCACGATCAGGAAATGCAGTTCAAGGCCGAAGCGCGCACCAACAAGCTTCTGGGTCTCTGGGCGGCGGAACTTCTGGGCAAGACCGGCGACGATGCCAACAGCTACGCCATCGAGGTCGTGAAGGCGGATTTCGAGGAAGCGGGACATGACGACGTGATCCGCAAGGTCGTGGCCGATCTGGGCGACAAGGCGACCGAGGACGAGATCCGGGCCAAGCGCGCCGCCCTCGTGGCCGTCGCCAAGGACCAGATCATGAAAGAGGTCGACTGACGGCCCCTCCCGGTTTCCGGGCGACTTCACGCCGACTTAAAGGGGCGCGCACGGTCTGGACCGGCGCGCCCTTTTCGTATTTTGCTGCGGCGCTTTGCCAGGGCGCCTTCGACGTGTGCACGCTCCGGTCAGAGCCGATACCGGCCGCCTCTGGAAAGCACCGGGCAATTGACCCGAACGGCGTGGGTCCGAAGGCTACGTTAAGGATTTGCGTCTAGCACTGCTGCCAGCGTGACACCCGGGGGCGAGTGGAGCAGGCACAGTGAACCGACTTTTCTTGCGCGCGCCGGATGCCGTGCGCCGCGTACTTCCCCTCGTGCTGGGCATGGTGCTGGCCGGATTGCTCTGGCAGAAGGCGCAGGCGCTCGACTGGGCCGCCGTCGCCGACGCCTTCACCTCAATCGCGCCGTGGCGCTGGGTCGGTGCCGCGATGGCCGCCGCCATCAGCTTCTGGGCCGTGGCACAGTACGACGTGACCGCGCACCGGCACTTCCGCACCGGGCGGCCCGACACTGCCGCGCGGCGGGCCGGGGCCACCGCCATCGCCGTGGGGCAGACCACCGGCTTCGGACCCGCCGTCGGGGCGGCGCTGCGCTGGCGGCTGATGCCGGACCTCGGTCGCGGCACCGTCCTCAGGATCACCGGTTTCGTCACGCTGGGATTCTTTGCCGCCTGGGGGACGATCGCGCTGACACTGGCGGTGCCGGTGCTGGCCGGGCACGCCTGGCTGGGCCTCGCGCTGCTGCCGCTCGGTCTCGCCGCCGTTTCCGCCCTGCTTTTCGCCTTTCCGCACCTGAACGTGCTCGGACGGCAATGCGACCTGCCCAGCATTCCCGCCTTCCTGCAGATGGTGGCGCTGGCGGGCTGCGACGTGCTCTTTGCCGGGCTGGCCCTGGACCTGATGCTGCCGCCGGAGACCGCGCCTGCGCTGCCGGTGCTGATCGCCACCTTCACCCTCGCGCTTGGCGCGGGCATGATCGGCGGCACGCCCGGCGGTGTCGGCCCGTTCGAACTGGCGCTGGTCACGCTCCTGCCCGGCACCGCCACGCCGGAACTGGCTGCCGCGCTGATCGCCTTCCGCATGGTGTATTACGCCGTGCCCTGCATCCTCGGCGCCAGCTACGCGTTGCTGGCCCCGCCCCACCGCCAGCCCCCCGCCCCGGCCCTCAGGCCCCGGCTGTCGCTTGGCCCCCGGGCCGAACTGCCCATCGCCGCACAGGCCGACCACCGTGCCATCGCCACCCTCCAGTCCGAGGGGACGGCGCTGCGCACGCCGCAGACCCTGACGCTGTTCCTCGGCGCGGTCGAGGGTCCGCTGGCGCCGCTCCTGCCCGCGCTCCACCGCGCCGCAAGGGACGAGAACCGCCTGCCCTGCCTCTACAAGCTGACCGGCCGCGACGCCGTGACGGCCCGCCGCGCGGGCTGGCACATGGCCGCCTTCGCGGTGGAGGCGGTGATCGACACCGCCCGACACGACCTGTGCGGACCGGACTATCGCCAGCTCCGCCGCTTTCTGCGCAAGGCCGAAGAGGCGGGCCTGACCTTCGGCCCGATCGCCGCACCCGACTGGGAGCGCATGACCGAAATACACAGCGCCTGGGAGGACAGTCACGGGGCAGAGCGCGGGCTGACCATGGGCCGCTTCTGCCCGCTCTACATGTCGGACAAGCCGCTCTTCGGTGCCTGGCACAAGGGGCGCCTCATCGCCTTCACAAGCTGGCTGCAGACCGGCGGCACGCTCAGCCTCGACCTCGTCCGGCACGAGGCGGAGACGCCACAAGGCACCATGCACGGGTTGGTGCAGGCGGTCATCGGCCACGCCCGCAAGCAGGGCATCGCCGAGGTCTGCCTGGCCGCCCTGCCCCACCCGGCACTCCCCGGGCGGCTGAAGGGCTGCGCAGGCCTGACCCGCTTCAAGGCCAGCTTCGCGCCGCGTTGGCGACCGCTCTACATCGGGGCGCCGGACGTGTTGCAACTGGCGCTCGCCGCAGCCGACATCCGCCGTGCCATCCTGGCACCTGCCCCGCTCCGGCGCAGCACGCACGATCTTTGGTCGCTCGACGCGCTGGTCGATGCGCCGCCGGACGACGCGCTGCCCGCCTGCCGTCGCGCTGGCTGATCCACGGCCCCGCTGATCCCCCGCGTCGCGTCCGCACGGCGCCCCGATCCGCACGATCCTCCGGCCAGCACGCCCGCCCAACCCCCGGCAAAGCGCCTGCAGGGACAGGCGATACATCCGCCCCGGGCATGGACAATCCCTGCGCGCTCTGCACAGATGCGGGCAACGCTGGGAGGCTTCGATGAACGATACACTGCGCGGCTGCCTGTGGATGACAGGGGCAATCGCTTCCTTCACGACAATGGCCATTGCCGGGCGTGCCGTCAGCCTCGATCTCGACACCTTCGAAATCATGCTCTTCCGGTCCATAATCGGCATCGTCATCGTGTTGTCGGTCGCCAGCCTCGCCCGCACCCGCCAGCAGATCACCACGCGGTCGATGCACCTGCACGGCATTCGCAACATCTGCCACTTTGCCGGACAGAACCTGTGGTTCTACTCGATCACCGTGATCCCCCTGGCGCAGGTCTTCGCGCTTGAGTTCACCCTGCCGTTCTGGGTCATGCTCATGAGTCCGCTGGTCCTTGGCGAGCGGCTCACGAAGAACCGCATTCTCGCCGCCGCCGCAGGCTTCATCGGTATCCTGATCGTCACCCGCCCCGCGCCCGAGACGCTGGAATTCGGCCAACTCACCGCCGCGCTGGCGGCCATCGGCTTTGCCGGGTCCGCTGTTTTCACCCGGCTGCTGACGCGCACCGAAAGCATCACCTGCATCCTGTTCTGGCTGACCGTCATGCAGGCCGCTTTCGGGCTTGTCTGCGCGGGCTTCGACGGAGACATCGCGTTGCCGCAGGCCGAAAGCTGGCCCTGGGTCGTGGTCATCGCCTTCGCCGGACTTGTGGCGCACTTCTGCCTGACAACCGCGCTGTCGCTTGCCCCCGCGACCGTCGTCATGCCGATCGACTTCGCCCGCCTGCCGGTGATCGCGCTGGTCGGCGCGCTGCTCTACGCCGAGCCACTCGACCCATTCGTACTGATCGGCGCGGCGGTCATCTTCAGCGCAAACTACCTGAACATCCGCTTCGAAACCCGCGCCAACCGCGCCGAATCCGCCCGCCGCGCGCCCGGCTAACCCCTTGCGCCAACGGCGGGAACCCTGTCCAGCGCACGGACCTGTTACATATTCGTGACGCTGCGTTGGCCAAGGATTATGTGACGTTCCGTCACTGATTGATAGAATACACCGCGACTGTCTACCGTCTTCCCGGGGAACTTCCCGCACTCTGGGAGGAGGAGAAAAATGAAGACACTCGCAACCGGGGCAGCCTTGCTGGCCCTCGGCACCACATCCGCGTATGCCGCCGGACTGGACCGCTCGAACCAGGGCATCTCGTCGATCTTCGACGCGGACGGTGCCACGTCGCTCAGCTTCGGCGTCGTCGTACCGAAACTGACCGGCAAGGACATCAGCGGCGGCGGCAGCTACGACGCCGGCGTGACCTACTCGCAGGGCAGCGTCACCTTCACCAAGGACGCGGGCGAGAAGTTCAACTTCTCGGTGATCTTCGATCATCCCTACGGCGTCGACATCAACTACGACAGCGATCCGCTGACCACGATGCTGGGCGGCACCAAGGCGGACCTGAACTCCATCGCGGCCACCTTCGTCGGGCGTTACAAGGTCTCCGACCGCATCAGCGTCTTCGCCGGAATGGGCGTGCAGCGCATCGACGCCTCCGTCGGTCTCAATGGCCAGGCCTACGCGCAGGCGATCTCTGCCGCCGGAACCGCGCGCACCTTCAACGGCATGATCGCCGGGACCGGCCTGCCGCCCGTCACCGCGCAGGAGGTCGGTGGCGCCGCAGCCGCGGCCAATGCCGGAAACTTCGCCCCCATCGCAGCGCTCAACACCCGCTACGCGCCCACCGGCAATCCCGCCGCCGGCAATGCGCTGGTGACGAACTTCGCCAACGCCGTGACCGGTTTCAACGCCACCGGCGGCTACAACTTCGACATGGACGCCACGACGGAGCCGAACTACCTGATCGGCGCCGCCTACGAGATCGAGGAAATCGGCCTGCGCGTTTCCGGAACCTACCGGTTCGAGACGAAGCACAAGGCCGACACGGTCGAGAACGTCCTCGGCACGACCACCAATGGATCGGTCGAATTCGTGACCCCGCGCAGCTTCAACCTCGAAGCGCAGACCGGCATCGCCGAGGGCACGCTGCTGACGGCCTCCTATCGCTGGGTCGAATACTCCGCCGTGGACCTCGTTCCGGACTTCCTGCAATCCGACCTCGTGAACCTCGACGATCAGGAGCGGTACACGCTGGGCGTGGCGCGGCGCTTCTCGGACAAGCTGGCCGGGTCCGCAACGTTCATCTACGAACCGGAGACCGGGGATCTCGTCTCGCCGCTCGGACCGACCAACGGGCTGAAGGGCATCTCGCTCGGCGGTCGCTGGACCGACGGCCCGCTGCAGGTTTCCGGCGGGATCAACTACTCGTGGCTGGGCGACGCCACCGCAGAGGTCGCCAGCCGCCCGGTCACGGATTTCTCCGACAACCACGCGCTGGGCATCGGGTTTTCGGCCAAGCTGACCTTCTGATCCGCACACCGCGCGCATGAAAAGGCCCGGAGCGTCCCGCGCTCCGGGCTTTTCGTTGCCTAGTGCGGAACCGTCGGATCGCCCGCATCGCGGTCAGGCCGCTGCTCCGAAACCACGTGCGGACCGGCCCACCGCCGACACACCGGTTTCGCCGACCATGACAGCCGCGCCCCGCCGCCTTGCGTGACAAGGCCGATCCGGACCGGAGGCTGACGCAGGTCCCCGCGCTAGCCCGCGCCGCACGTCGCCAGCACAAACGCCACCCGCTCCGCCACCGACACGCGCGGCACCTCCCTGACGGTCTGGCCAAGCGCGCCAAGGGCCTCGACGATGCGCCAATGCTCCTGTTCCGCTGCGTCGAACCCATGCTTGCGTTCGCCATCGCCCGCGAAAATCTCTGGCCAGGGCGGCACGACAAGGACCTCTTGCGCATAGACCTGCGCCGCGCCCAGCGTCTCCCGTAAGGGCGGCCCACCGGCATGCTCCAGGGCGACCGCCGCGTCGATCAATCCCCGGTCGAAAAACACCGGCCCTTCGAGATGACGCGCGGCGTCCAGATCCTGCCGCGCCATCGCGACGGCGCGCCCGGCAAAGGCGGTCATATCGACCCACGGCAAGGCACGGCCGTCCCCGGCCATCTCCTCCGCCACGATGCGCCGCCCCGGTTCCGGCACGGTCGCAAAACCGCGCGCGGCCAGCGCCTCCAACAGCGTCGACTTCCCGCCGCCCGAACAGCCCGTCAGCAGGATGAATCGGTCCTTCACATCGCTCTCCTTTCTCAACACGCGCCGCCGTCCGCACCCAGGCGCAAATAGCTAATAGCCACAACCCTTCCGATCTTTTGAAACCGACCCGACAAGGCCCGCCATGCTTGCCTACACAGTGCCGGTCCCAAGTGCCAAAGGCCGCACGCAACGGACACAACGCCCCAAACCGGTTTTGAGCAAGCTTCGGATCGCGACCACGGGCGCCCGCCGCTATGACCGAAGGCATGAAGCAGACCACGATCTCCACCCGCGCATGGGCCGAACTCCTGCTCCTGGCGCTGATCTGGGGCGGCTCCTTCCTCGCCATCCGCACCGCGCTGTACGAGATCGGACCGCTCACAGCCGTCCTCCTGCGCACCGGCCTCGCAGCGGCGGTGCTCTGGCCCGTGGTGCTCTGGCGCCGCCTGCCGCTGCCGCGCACCGCCCGGACGTGGAGCGCGCTTCTCGTCATGGGCTGCCTCAACAACGCGATCCCCTTCTCGCTGATGGCTTGGGGCCAGTTGCACATCCCCACGGGGCTGACGTCGATCCTGAACGCCACCACGGCGATCTTCGGAGTCCTCGTCGCAGCCCTGGTCTTCGCCGACGAACGACTGACCGCGCGCAAGGGCATCGGCGTGGGGCTTGGCTTTGCCGGTGTGGCGACGGCCATCGGCCCGCGGGACCTGATGAACATCGACCCCGGTTCGCTGGCGCAACTGGCCGTGGTTGCGGGCACGCTGTCCTACGCCTGCGCCTCGGCCTGGGTGCGGGCACGGCTTGGCACGCTGCCGCCGCTAGTCAACGCCTGCGGCATGCTGACCGGCGCGACGCTGGTGATGGCGCCGCTTGCGCTGGCGGTCGAAGGCCTTCCGGACCTCGCCCTCTCGACACGGGGCTGGACCGGAGTGCTCTACTACGCGCTGGTGGCCACGGCGCTGGCCTACCTGCTCTACTACCGCGTCCTGGCGATGGCTGGCGCGGGAAACCTGCTGCTCGTGACCCTGCTGATCCCCCCGGTCGCCATCCTGCTCGGCGCCTGGGTCCGGGGCGAGACGCTGGCCCCCACCGCCTACGCCGGCCTCGGACTTCTGGCAGCCGGGCTGGTGGTGCTGGACGGGAGGGTCTTGGGGTTTGACGCGCGTTCGCGCCGCGCGTAAGCCTCGGGGCCGGAACACCGGCGCGAAGGACCCACGATGCTCTACCCCACTGCCCAGGCCTGGCGCGACGCGCCGAACAAACGTGTCGTGCTGTTCGCCATGTCGGGGCTGGGCAAGACCCATGTGTCCAACATCCTGCGGCAGGCCGGCGACTGGTTCCACTACTCCATCGATTACCGCATCGGCACCCGCTACATGGGCGAATACATCGTCGACAATGCCAAGCGGCAGGCGATGCAGGTGCCCTTTCTCAGGGACCTCCTGCTGTCGGATTCGATCTACATCGGCTCCAACATCTCGTTCAACAACCTGACGCCGGTCTCCACTTACCTCGGCAAACCGGGCGACCCGGACCGCGGCGGCCTGCCGATGCACGAATACGTCCGCCGCCAGGGACAGTTCGAGCGCGCCGAACGCCTGGCGCTGCTCGATACCGAGTACTTCATCGACCGCGCCCAGGACCTCTACGGCTATCCGCACTTCGTCTGCGACACCGGCGGCTCGATCTGCGAATGGGTGGACCCGCAGGACGCCGAAGACCCGATCCTGACGGCCCTCTCCTCCGTTGCGCTGATGGTCTGGGTGCGCGGATCGGAGGCGCATACCGAAGACCTCATCCGCCGCTTCGACCGCGCCCCGAAACCCATGGCATACCGACCCGACTTCCTGTCCTCCGCATGGACGCGCTACCTCGACGCAACCGGGACGTCCGAAGAAGGGATCGACCCGGACGCCTTCATCCGCTGGACCTACGCACAGGCCCTGGCCCACCGCCAACCGCTCTACGAAGCCATGGCATCCAACTGGGGTATCACCGTCGACGCCTCCGACATGTCCGGCGTCCGCACCGCCGCCGACTTCGAAGACATTATCGCCAAGGCTCTTCCCGACTGAGTTTCGCCGCGCTGCCGCGCGCCGACACGCCGGGGGGCGTCGCCCCCCGGACCCCCCGAAGGTATTTCAGCCAAGATGAAGGGCGGTTTCAGCCGCCCACCAGCCATCGCGGGCCTTGGAAAGCCTCCCCTTCATCTTGGTCCAAATACCTCGGAGGGGGTCCGGGGGAGGCAGAGCCTCTCCCGGTGGGTCGGCGGGCCGGAGGCCCGGCGACGAATCTCAGCCCAGCTTGCGCAGGCGGGCAATGAGCGAAGAGGTGTCCCATCGGCCGCCGCCCATGTTCTGCACGTCCTTGTAGAACTGGTCGACCAGTGCCGTGACCGGCAGGGAAGCCCCGTTTTCCTCGGCCGTCTTCAGGCAGATGGCCAGGTCCTTGCGCATCCAGTCGGTGGCGAAGCCGTGCTCGAAATGGTCGTCGAGCATTGCCTCATACCGGTTCACCATCTGCCAGGACCCGGCCGCGCCGCCGCCGATCACGTCGACCACGTCGCGCCCGTCGAGGCCGGCTTTCTCGGCGAAGTGCAGCCCCTCGGACAGGCCCTGCACCAACCCCGCGATACAGATCTGGTTCACCATCTTGCAAAGCTGGCCCGCGCCGCTCTCGCCCAGCCGTTTGCAGAGCTTCGTATAGGCGTCGATGATCGTCTCCGCATCGCCGTATGCGCCTTCCTCGCCGCCGCACATGACGACAAGCTGGCCATTCTCCGCGCCGGCCTGACCGCCCGAGATCGGCGCATCGACGAAGGCCACGTTCCGTTCGCCGGCTGCGGCGTGCAGTTCGCGGGTGACCTGGGCGGACACGGTGGTGTGATCGACGAAGATGCTGCCCGCGTCCATTCCGGCAAAGGCGCCGTCATCGCCCAGGCAGACCGAGCGCAGGTCGTCGTCGTTGCCGACGCAGGACAACACGAAGGTCGCGCCATTCGCTGCCTCGCGCGGGGTCGGCGCCCATGCACCGCCATGTTCCGCCACCCATTTCTCTGCCTTGGCGGCCGTCCGGTTGTAGACCGTCACCTCGTGCCCGGCCTTCGCCAGGTGCCCCGCCATGGGGTATCCCATAACCCCCAACCCCAGAAATGCAACTTTCGCCATGCTCAGCCTCCCTTTGCCGGTCGCGGCACCGCCCCTTGGCAAGCGCCGCCGGTCAAGTTAAGTCCCGTCCCGGTCCACGTAACCCGAAACGGCAGGAGAAGGAAATGGCCACTCTGTTCCGCTGGCTCCTCCGTCTGACCACCGCGCTGCTGATCCTTGCGCTGGTCGGGATACTGCTGGCCCGCCATCTCGCCGTGCGGTCGTTGCCCGAGTACGACAAGACCCGCCCCACCGCCGGGATCACCGCCGACATCGAGATCGTGCGCGACAACAACGCCGTGCCGCACATCATGGCGCTGTCGGACCGGGACGCCTTTTTCGGGCTGGGCTACGTCCACGCTCAGGACCGCCTGTGGCAAATGATGCTATTGCGCCGCACCGCGCAGGGCCGCCTGTCCGAGATCTTCGGGGCGAAGACCGTGCGCACCGATACTCTGTTGCGCCGTCTCGACCTCTATCCGCTGTCCGTCGCCTCCGTCGCGCACCAGGACCCCCGCACGCTAGACGCGCTGGAGGCCTATGCCGCAGGTGTCAACGCTCGCATTTCCGAGATCAACGCCGAGGCGCTCGGGCGCGGCGCGCCGGAGTTCTTCCTGTTCGACTCCAGCCTGGCGCCCTGGCAGCCCGCCGACAGCATCGCCATCGTCAAGCTGATGGCCCTCCAGTTGACCGGTCACATCGGCGACGAGGTATTGCGCGCCCGCACCTCCCTGATGCTGGACGACGACACGCGGCTTTCCGACATCCTGCCCGACATTCCCGGAGAGGCGATCGCCGCCCTGCCGGAATACGCGGCGCTTTTTCCCGACAGCCCCCTGCCGCGTTACGCCGAAAGCACGCCGCCCGATCCGTTCCTGCCCGCCGTCCCGCCGCGCGGCCTTTCGGGAGCGTCGAACGCCTGGGCCGCGGCGCCGGAACGCTCCGCCGCGCGCGGCACGCTGCTGGCCAACGACCCGCATCTCGGGCTGACTGCACCCTCCATCTGGTATCTGGCGCGGATGCAGCTCCAGTCCGGCGGGGTCATCGGCGGCACCATACCCGGCATCCCCGCGATCATGGTCGGCCGGTCGGAACACATCGCCTTCGGTCTCACCTCGTCCTACCTCGACGACCAGGACCTGCACATCGAGAAGCTGAACCCCGACAACCCCGAAGAGGTCCTGACCCCCGAGGGCTACAAGCCGTTCCGCACGCGCAAGTCGATCGTCGACATCAAGGACGAGGCGCCGATCACCATCACCCTGCGCTTCACCGAAAACGGCCCCGTGCTGCCCGGGTCGCAATTCGACCTCGAAACCATCACGCCGCCGGGGCACGTCGTCTCGCTCAACTGGACCGCGCTCTCGGCCGAGGACACCTCGATCTCCGCCGCCGTGGGGCTGATGATGGCGCAGGACGTGTCCGAGGCGATCGAGGTCTCGCGCGCCTATGTCGCGCCCTCGCAGAACCTGACGGTGATCGACGACACGACCGTCGCGATGAAGCTCGTGGGCCAGATGCCCCGCCGCGACCCCAATCACCAGAGCAAGGGCCGGCTGCCCTCGCCCGGCTGGATCGCGGAGAACCGCTGGCAGGGCAACCTGCCCTATTCCCAGAACCCGGAATTCCTCGCCCCGCGCGGCGGCATCGTCGGCAACACCAACAACAAGATCGTCGACCGGCCCTTTCCCGAGCACGTTTCCTTCGAATGGGGCGACAGCCAGCGCATCCAGCGCTGGAAGACGCTGATGCAGGGCCGCAAGGTGCACACCCGCGACAGCTTCATCGAGGCGCAGCTCGACACCGTGTCGCCCGCCGCGCGCACCCTCCTGCCGCTCATCGGGCGCGACCTGTGGTACACCACGGAGGCCGCCCCCGAAGGCACGCCCGAACGCCGCCGCCAGCAGGCGCTGGCGCTGCTCGCCGAATGGAACGGCGAGATGAACGAACACATGCCCGAACCGCTGATCTACGCGGCGTGGCTGCGCGCCCTTCAGGAACGGCTGATCCGCGACAACCTCGGCCCGCTTGCCGACGAATACACCCATGTGGAACCGCTCTTCATCGAACGGGTCTTCCGCAACATCGACGGCGCCGCGTGGTGGTGCGACGTGATCCGCTCAGCCAAGATCGAAAGCTGTTCCGACATCGCGCGGCTGGCGCTCGACGACGCCCTTGTCTGGATCGACGAGACCTACGGCACCCAGCTCGAGGCGCTGCGCTGGGGCGACGCCCACGTGGCGATCCACCGGCACCCTGTGCTGGGCGACATCCCCATCGTGCGCACCTTCGTCAACATCCGGCAGAACACCTCGGGCGGCGACTTCACGCTGCTGCGCGGGCGCACCGCCGGCACCGGGTCGGAACCCTTCGCCAACGTCCACGCGGCGGGCTACCGTGGCGTCTACGACTTCGCCGATCCGGACAGCTCGGTCTTCATCATGTCGACGGGGCAGTCGGGCCACCCGCTGTCGCGGCACTACGACGACCTCGGACAGCTCTGGCGGCGCGGCGAATACATCCCCATGTCGCTGGACATCGACCTCGCCCGCGCGGCGGCCAGCGGCATCACCCGGCTCGTCAAGCCGTGATCTCCCCGGCGGAGGCGGAGCCAAGGGCCGCAGCCGCGCTCAGGGCCCTAGGGACAAGGGCCGGCCCCCAGCCGTTGCGCCCCGACGCCGCGCCGGGACAGGCTCAGCTCTTCCGCGCCGGCACGCTTCTGGTGAAGGTCTACAGCCCCGATGCCGCCGATCGCGCCCTGCGGCAGGCCACCCGCCAGCAGGCGCTGGCCGAGGCCATGGGCCAGGGCCGCCACCGCGTGCCACCGGTGCTGTCCTGCGCCGATGCCACCCTCGTGATGCCGTGGATCGACGGCGCCGACCTCGCCACGCTGCACGCGGCAGCGTCGGACACCTCGGACCCCGGCAACGATCCGGGCACGCTGGCCGGTCACTGGCTCGCCGCCTTCCACGGCCTCACCCGCCGCCGCTTCCCCTTCCGTCCGGCGGGGCACGTCAACTGGCTCGACCGTCTGATCCAGCAGGCGCAGGCCGGTGACAGGGCCATCCCCGACCTGCCCGCCTTCATCGACGCCGTGCGCCACACGCAGGCCATGGCCGGGGGCGCCCGCAAGCAGAAGGCCACCCGCGCCGTCACCCACCGCGACATGACGCTGTCGAACCTCCTGCACGACGGCCACGTGACCTGGGGCATCGACGTGGAGAACACGCGCGAAGACGAACCGCTGCGCGATCTCTTCACCCTCGCGCTCGACCTCTCCACGCTCCCCGGTCCGCACGGCCCCGACCCATTGGTCGCGGCCTACGCCGACACGCACACCGCGCCGCCGGTCCATGCTTTTCTGCAACGCTGTTTCTGCCACTGGGTCTGGGCCAACACGCCGTCCGTCCCCTCGCGCAGGCATGCCGCCCGGCTTGCGGTGGCACGCAGCCACCTCGACACCGGACAGCCGGTCTTCACCCAGTCGCCGGGGACCGGCGCGCCGTTCGCGTAGGGTGGGCGTTCCGGCCCGCAGGGCCGGGTTGGCCACCGTGCCTCAGCCACCTCCCAACCGCGCCCGATTGCCGCGTTAACCACGTTTTCCGAGCGTCGCGGGCCAAAGGTTACCAACCGGCCGGTTCGGCCCCCCGAAACGGCCGGTTCACCCCTTACAGGCCGGAAACCTTGCTGAAAAAACCGGAAATCGTTGTGGAGCTGCCGGGGCTGTCGCACAAGACCTGCCCGTTGCATCGCCCCCGCGCGGCGTCTTAACCCCGCCGCGCGCGCCGTTAAGGATGACAGGGTTAACGCCTAAAGCTGACCGAAACGCGCCCGGTCCCGCGCCGACCATGTCACCGTCAGCGCATAGCCGTCCTCGGTCTGGCGCTCGTCCTCCACCAACCCCTTTTCGAACAGCCACGCCCGCTTGCGCCCCTCGTCGAACGCAAGTGTCAGAGCCTCGGTCCGCCGCTCCTCGCCGAGCGCCTCCGTCACCGCGTCAAGGAAGCCGTCCAGCCCCTCTCCGGTCACGGCAGAGACCGCGAAGATACCCGCGTCCCGGTCCGCGCGGGCCTCAGTCGCGACTTTAACATCGCCCGACAACCTATCGATCTTGTTCCACAATTCGATCTGAGGCGTGCCCTCATCGACACCCAATCCGTCCAGGATCGTGCGCACGTCCTCTGCCTGCGCATCGGTCTCGGGATGGGAAATGTCGCGCACGTGCACGATGACGTCCGCTGCCAGCACCTCCTCCAGCGTGGCCCGGAAGGCCGCCACCAGTTCGGTCGGCAGGTCGCTGATGAATCCCACCGTGTCCGACAGGATCACATCCGCGCCAGTCGGCAGGCGCACCGCCCGCATGGTCGGGTCGAGCGTGGCGAAAAGCATGTCCTTCGCCATCACCTCCGCCCCGGTCAACCGATTGAAAAGTGTGGATTTTCCGGCGTTCGTATAACCAACGAGGGCAACGATCGGATAGGGCACCTTGGCCCGCGCCTTGCGGTGCAGTTCGCGGGTCTTGACCACCTTCTCAAGCTGCCTGCGCAACCGCACAAGCTGCTCGTCGATGGCGCGCCGGTCCGCCTCGATCTGCGTCTCGCCCGGACCGCCGACGAATCCCAATCCGCCGCGCTGGCGCTCAAGGTGGGTCCAGGCCCTGACCAGCCGCGTCCGCTGATAGCTGAGCGCCGCCATTTCCACCTGCAGCACACCTTCCCGCGTCGCCGCCCGGTCGCTGAAGATCTCAAGGATCAGCCCCGTCCGGTCCAGCAGCTTGACCTTCCACTCGCGTTCCAGGTTGCGTTGCTGAACCGGCGTCACCGGGCCGTCGACCAGCACCAGCTCCACCTCGTTTTCGAGGATCAACTCCTTGAGTTCGCTGATCTTTCCGGAACCGAACAACATGCCGGGATGCGGATCGCGCAACGGCACGACCGTTTCGCCCACAACCTCCAGGTCGGGGAGCGCGCGCGCCAGCGACACCGCCTCCTCCAGCGCCATTTCGGGATCGCGGCGCCGGTCCGGAGTACGGATGTTGGGATGCAGAACCCAGGCGCGGGTCACATGAGGGTCATGTTCCCTCAGTTGTCTTCCCCGTCGTACAGGTTGATCGGCTGACCCGGCATGATCGTGGAAATCGCGTGCTTGTACACAAGCTGAGACTGCCCGTCACGACGCAGCAGAACGCAGAAGTTGTCGAACCAGGTGATGACACCCTGCAATTTCACGCCGTTGATCAGGAACACCGTCACCGGCACCTTGGTCTTGCGTACGTGATTGAGGAATGCGTCCTGAAGGTTCTGTCTGTCGGAAGCCATTGGTTTGCCTTTGTTCTTGCCTTTGGCCCGTCCCTCGGGGCCGCCCACGTCTTCGGGAGTATGCGTTGCCACTTCCGGAGTTTCCAGACGCAATTTCAAGGTTTTTCGCACCCGCGGTGCCTCTGTGTCATCCACGCCAACTCTCCGGGCTAAGCATCACGATCACGGCCAGCAGCTCAAGCCGACCGAGCACCATCGCACCGCAAAGGATCACCTTTGCATGCCACGCATAGAGCCCGAGGTCTATGGGGATTGATGGCGCTACGTCAATCAAGGGTCCGGTGTTGGCCAGCGTGGCGATGGTCAGCACCGTCGCCTGCTCGAAGTTCAACCCGTAAAGCCCCAGTACCATTGTCAAAAGCGAAAGCGTCACTGCGAACAGCATGAAGAAGACCCAGGCGATGAACGCGCCCTCCCTCCGCATCCTACGGCCCAACAGCCCGGCACCGCCGACCGAGGAAGGATGCACCAGCCGCTCGATCTCGCGCTGGCCGTTGAGGTACAGCGCGTAGACCCGCAGCAGCTTTACCCCGCCCGCTGTCGTCGCCACGCCGCCGCCCAGCAACGCCAGCCCCATCAGGATTATCCCCGGCGTCGACAGGCCCGACCAATCCTGAGCCGTGGCCCACTCGGAGCTGAGAAAACCGTTTGTCGTCAAGAAGCTGGCGGCGGTGAACAGCCCGCCCCACAGCGCCTTGAGCCCGGCCAGTGCGTTCTGCTCGTCCCCGATGTCGAACGCTGCCGCCCAGTGGCGCGCGAACAAGACCAGGGGCACGACGATGATGATAAGAAGACCCAGCCGGAATTCGGCATCGTAGTAAAGGCCCCGCTCGTTGCGGGTGTCGGACGAAAACGTCTGCCGCGACAGGGCGAAGGCGAGGAACAGGAAAAGGATCGCCTCACCCCACATGCCGCTGGGCGCGTTTTCGACGCCTCCGACGGGCGAGATGCCCGAGGTCGACATGACCGACATGGCGTGTGTGAGGGCGACCAGCGGCGTGTCGCCCGCCACCAGCAGCATCACAGCCAACGCCAGTGTCAGCCCGACATACAGCGGCACCAGAGCCTCGGCGCTGCGCATCAGCCGGAACCCCGGGTTCGACGTCGTGCTGCGCGCCACGCCCGGCAGGATGGCCTGACCGGGCTCGCCCGCCGCCGTCACTTCGAACCCGCCAAGCGCCAGCGGTGCAAGAATGGCAGAGGCCGCCACCCACATGAGCATCCCCCCCAGCCAGCCGACCTGCGCGCGCCACAGGTGTTCCGGCCCCGACAGGCGCGCCGGGTCGAACAGCGTGGCTCCGGTGGTGGTGAAGCTCGAAACCATCTCGAAATAGGCGCTGTCGAAGGTGGTTGTGCGCACCGCTTCATAGAACGGCACGGCCATCATCAGCGGCAGAAGCAGGAAGCCGGCGGCCAGTGCAAGCAACTGACGCATCGCGCTTTTGTTGTGCTCGCGGTTGGCCATGGCGATGGCAATCAGCGTCGTCAGCACCAGCCCGATGATCCCGGCGTAGAAGAAGCTGCGCGAGTCGTGGAATTCCTCGATCGCCAGTGCATAGGCAGCGGGCAGAAACATCGAGACCGACGTCATGCCCATCAGCAGAAGGAACAGCGGCAGACGCAGGAGAACCGTCATGCGCCAGTCTCTGCCGGTCGCCGATCAGAGGGATGTGCCGCGCGGCGGGTCATGGGATCAGAAGAAGTCGATGGAGACCTGCAGAAGGCGTTCCACCTCCGGCACGTCGCCCGACAGGCTGAAGAGCACGATCTGGTCGCCGTCCTCGATCCGCAGGCCGCCCGTGGGCTTCACGACCTTGTCGCCTTTGCGGACCGCCCCCACAAGCACCCCTTCGGGGAAGTCGATGTCGCGGATCATCGCCCCGGCGATGGGCGAGGTCGACAGGACCTCGGCCTCGATCACCTCGGCCTCGGCATCGCCGATGGAATAGACCGTGCGCACCTTGCCATGGCGGATATGGCGCAGGATCGAGGACACAGTGGTGGAGCGCGGGTTGATGTAGGCGTCGATGCCGAGCGGTTCCATCAGCGGCACAAGCGTCGGGTCGTTGATCAGAACGATCACCATGGGGCAGCCGGCCGCCTTGGCGCGCACCGCAGCCAGCATGTTGACCTTGTCGTCGTCCGTCACGAACAGCGCGGCATCGGCGCGTTCCACACCGGCCTCGGACAGCAAGGCCCGGTCGAGCCCGTCGCCGTGCAGGACGATGGTACGTTCCAGTTCCTCGGCGGCGCGTTCGGCCTGCTTGCGGTCGCGTTCGATGACCTTGGCGCGGATGCGTTCGGTCTTTTTTTCAAGGCGCCTCGCCACCGCCAGTCCGACGTTGCCGCCGCCGACAATCACCACGCGCTCCTGCTTGCGGTAGGTCTTGCCGAAGATCTCCAGTGTCCGGCCGATGTCGTCGGCGTGCACCATCACATAAGCGCTGTCCCCGGCAAATAGCTGGTCGCCGCTTTCCGGCGCGAACAGTGTGCCCTCGCGCCGGACGCCGACCACGACCGCGCGCAGGGTCGAAAACAGGTCGGTCAACTGCCTGAGGGGTGTGTTGATAACGGGCGACTCCGGGTCGATGGACAACCCCATGAGCTGCGCCTGCCCGTCCAGGAATTTCTCCGTATCGAAGGCGACAGGCGCGGCAAGCCGTTGCAGCGCCGCCTCCGCCACCTCGCGCTCGGGCGAGATCACCACGTCGATGGGCATGTGGTCGCGCCGGTAAAGGTCGGAATAGATGGCGGTCAGGTAGCTTTCGGCCCGCAGCCGCGCGACCTTGCGCGGCACGGCAAAGACCGAATGCGCCACCTGACAGGTGACCATGTTGACTTCGTCCGAATGAGTCGCGGCGATAACCATGTCGGCGTCGCGGGCCCCCGCGCGATCCAGAACATCGGGATAGGAGGCGAAACCGGCAATGCCCTGCACGTCGAGCGAGTCGGTGGCGCGGCGCACGAGATCGGGGTTGCTGTCCACAACGGTCACATCGTTGCGCTCACCGGACAGGTGTCGCGCGATCTGCCAACCGACCTGGCCCGCCCCACAGATGATGACCTTCATGGCCCGCCCTCACAGGTTTTCAACCGGCATGACACGCGCAAGACACCTCGTCAACGTCTTGGGCGCGTGGCGCGGCACCCCATCCTGTACATCCTCATCGGTGCGGAAACGCCGCACAAGGGGTCACCGTCCTTCGGCGACCCGGGCCTTCCATTCACGTTTCCAGGCGAACACCTCCTCACGCGAATCCCAGTGGTAGCGCGGGTCTTCCAACGTCTTGCTCCACCACAGCCGGCCCAAGCCCTGCCGCCAGGGATCCAGGACGATACCCTGCTCAAAGCTTGCGCCCTTGGCCGACACGATCAGCACCGAATGCTCCAGCGAGACATTGCGCGAATTCGCGATGGCGCGGTGCAGGTCGATGGTCTTCAGGTCCAGCCGCCACATGGCGCGTTGCAGGTCGTCCGCCCAGTCCTTGCACAAACCACGCGGCTTCAGCCCGTGGTTTACCTTCATGTTGTGGATCAGCGGAGGATCGACGACGCCCCATTCCTTAGCCCAGACCAGCGGTTCCCTGACCGCGACCTCGGCCACCCGTTCTGCCTCGGCGGGGTCGATGCCGGGGCCGAGGGCCAGGATGTCCCGCTTCAGGGAAGCGATCTTGGCGGCTTCCGCCGATTGCGTCGCGGCAAAATTCATTGCCTCCGCGGGCACACGCTGGTCGGCGGGCATGCCACAGCCTGCCAGCCCCATGCTCAGCAGGCACAGGCCCGCAACCACTGTCCGTTTCATCACTGCCTCGTCTGCCTTTTTCGCGCGCCGCTCAGGACGCTTCCGACATGCGGTCCTCGTCCACCCGGGCCACCCGCCCGCCGGACTTGGCCGACGTCACCACACCGAGAGACTTCAGCTTCCGGTGCAGCGCCGACCGCTCCATACCGACAAACGACGCCGTGCGCGAGATGTTCCCGCCGAACCGGTTGATCTGGGTCAGCAAGTATTCGCGTTCGAAGGCTTCGCGCGCCTCGCGCAGCGGCAGCGTCGCCAGCGTGCCCGACAGGACCACGCGCCCCTCGCCATCCTCGCCCGGAACGCTTTCCTGCGGCAGTTCGCGCGCCTCGATGGGGCCGTGACCGTCACCGAGAATAAGCACACGTTCAACCAGGTTCTTGAGCTGGCGCACATTGCCGGGCCACGTCATGGTCTGCATCAGCGCGATGGCGTCTTCGGTCAGTTCCCGCATCGGCAGGCCCTGCGAGAGGTTGCAGCCCTCGATGAAATGCCGCGCCAGAACCGGGATATCCTCGCGACGTTCCGCCAGCGAAGGTACGGCGATCGGCACAACGTTGAGGCGGTGATACAGTTCTTCGCGGAACCGTCCGAGGGTTATTTCCTCCTGCAGGTCGCGGTTGGTAGAAGAGATCACGCGCAAATCCACGCGCACCTTGTCGTTGCCGCCGACACGCTGGAACTGCTGGTCAACCAGCACGCGCAGGATCTTGGACTGTGTGCCGACGGGCATGTCCGCGACCTCGTCGAAATAGACGACGCCACCATGAGCCTGTTCCAGCAAACCAGGTTCGATCCCGCGCTTGGCGCTTTCGCGACCAAACAGCATGGCCTCCATCATCTCCGGTTCGACACCCGCGCAATTCACCGTGACGAAGGGCGCCTGCGCGCGGTTGGAATTGGCGTGGATGTAGCGCGCGGCCACTTCCTTGCCGCAGCCTGCGGGGCCGGTCAGCATCACGCGGCCGTTGGATTTCGTCACCTTTTCAAGCTGCGAAACCAGCGTGCGGAACGACGCGCTTTCACCGATCATCTCTGCCTGCCGGACTTCGCCGCGCTTCAGCTGCTGGTTCTCGCGCCTGAGCATCGAGGCCTCCATCGCGCGCCGGATCACCACCAGAAGCTGGTCGATGTTGAACGGCTTCTCGATGAAGTCGTAGGCCCCCTGCTTGATCGCCGCCACGGCGATCTCGATGTTGCCATGGCCTGAAATGATGACCACGGGGATATCGGGGTTGTCGCGCTTGACGGTCTTGAGAATGTCGATCCCGTCCATCTTGCTGTCCTTCAACCAGATGTCGAGGATCAGGAGCGCGGGCGGTTCCGAATTGATTTCCGCCATGGCATCGTTCGAGTTTCCGGCCAGCCGGGTGGTGTATCCCTCGTCTTCGAGGATGTCGCCGATCAGCTCGCGGATGTCACGCTCGTCGTCGACAATCAGAATGTCGCTCATGCCGTCTTCTCCATGTTTTCGTTATTGAATTCCGGTTGCGGCTGCTCGGCCGCGGGTCTCAGCGGCAGCCGGACGACTGCCATCGCGCCACGGTGCCCGCCGTCTGTAAACGACGGAGCATCGTCGAGATGCAGGGTGCCGCCATGTTCCTCGATGATCTTCTTGACGATGGGCAGGCCAAGGCCCGTGCCTTCGTTGCGGGTGGTGACATAGGGTTCGAACAGGCGCGCCCGGTCCTCCGGCAAACCGACCCCGTTGTCCATGATGCGGATCACCGCGTCGTTGCCATCCACCTCGCCCTCGATGCGGATCTCCGGCTTGTATCCATCGGGGGCGCCTTTCTGGACAAGGCTTTCGGTGGCCTCGCCCGCGTTCTTGATCAGGTTGGTGAAGGCCTGCCCGATCATGCCCGCGTCAAGCTCGGACGGCATCGTCTGTTTCGGCAGAGCGGTGCGGAAGGTCACGTTCGGTTGGCCGCTGTCCTGCAACAGAATGGCCCCACGCAGAAGATCGCCCAGATCCTCCGGGCGGCGCTCCGGTTCCGGCATGCGGGCGAACTTGGAGAACTCGTCGACGATTCTCCGCAATCCATCCGTCTGCCGGACGATCACGCCGGTCATCTCTTCCAGTTTCTCGGCGTCGGCCTCGTCCAGCTGGCGCGCGAACTTCCGCTTGATCCGTTCCGCCGACAGCTGGATCGGCGTGAGCGGGTTCTTGATTTCATGCGCAATCCGCCGCGCCACATCGCCCCAGGCCGCCATGCGCTGCGCACTGACAAGGTCGGTCACATCGTCAAAGGCGACCACGTATCCTTCGAGCGACTCGTCCGACCGGCGGCGTGTGGACAGGCGCACCAACAGATGTTCCAGCCGCCCTTCGCGGATGACCTTGACCTCTTGCTGCACGACCTCGCGGCCTTCGTTGCGCAGCCGATCGAACACCTCGCCGAACTCAGGCACGGCCACCATGATCGGATCGGCGCGGTGGGTTTCATGCCAGCCCAACAGACGTTCCGCAGAGCGGTTCACAAAGGCCACGGTCCCGTCGGGGTCGAGCCCGACCACACCGGACGTAACAGAGGTCAGCACGGAATCGAACAGCCGCTGACGCCGCTCGATCTGGCGGGTGTTCTCCAGCAAGGTCTCGCGCTGCGCCTTCAACTGGCGGGTCATCTGGTTGAACAGACGTCCGAGCATGGAGATCTCGTCGTCCGTCTCTTCCTCGATCACCTGCACGTCGAGGTCGCCCTTGCCGACCTGCTGCGCCGCCCCGGCCAGGCGTCCGACCGGACGCGACAGCCGTTCCGCGAACCAGAGCCCCGCCCAGGTCGCGGCGAGGATCAGAAGCACCGCAAAGCCGAGATAGAGTACGGCAAAGTCGAACAGCCGCCTGCCCCGCTCGCTTTCCTGTTGCTGATAGAAACGCGCAGTTTCCTGCGTCTCGTCCAAAAGGTTCAGGATCGCGCCGTCGACCTCACGACTGACATAGAGGTAACGGTCCACGAAGGCTTCGAGCGGCACCAGCGCGCGCAACTCGTTGTTGTCGTAGTCCGGGATGATCGCGACGCCGGCTTCTTCCGCTTCGGCGAAATCGGAGACCAGCGGCTTCTCGTAGTCGAAGAGATATGAGCGTTCGCCGCGCGCCCGGATCTCTCCTGTTCCGTCGATCACATAGGCTTCGCGAAGGCCACGTTGAATTCGTCCCTGCCCCTGGCCAAGCAGCCGGCGCAGCGCCCCATCGTCGATCATGAAGGCCGCACGGCGGCTGGAATCGAGGAAGTCGGCCAGCGCCTCCGCGTCCTGGACAAGACCTTCGCGGCTTTGTTCGTCGTAGGCTTCAGCCGCTGCCCGCGATGCGCTGACCACGTTCTGCACACGGGTGGAGAACCACGTTTCCAGACCGATGTTGATCGTCAGTACCGCAAAGACGGCAACCGTGATCGTCGGCAACAGCGCCATCAAGACGAAGGCGGTCGTCAGCCGCAGGTGCAGCCGCGATCCCGCCGATTGCGCCCGCCGCGCCGACACCATCCTGCTGACCCGCATCAAAACGAGCGCCGCCAGAAGAAGGACGTAAACCAGGTCGGCCAGCAGCACGATGCGCAGGCTGGACGTCGACGATCCCTGATCCAGCGGGCCGAGCACGAGGAACGTGGACAACGCGAGGACCGGCCCAAGCGCCACGAGCAGGAAGGCCATCAGGTTCGAAAACCATCGACGCCGCCTGAGCCGAACGAGCAGCGCCCATGTCGGCGATCGGAACGTGATACGTGCCCGCGTGGCCACAGCCAAACCTCGTCAATGTAGCGCAGCCCGCCTCATTATTGAGGTCATCACAACGCAAACCGCCATATCTGGTGACCTTCTCACCCCATGACGCCGCGTTAACGCGGATCATGGCGGCGGGGTCACACCTATGTGGTCTTTTTACATCAACTTCCGGCGGCGTGTCACGCGAATATCCAGATCCGTGATCTTCTTGCGCAAAGTATTGCGGTTTATTCCGAGAAGGTCGGCGCATTTTGCCTGATTCCCGCCGGTTGCCTCCAGCGCAATTTCGATCAGCGGGGCCTCGACTTCCCGGATGATGCGCCCGTGCAGACCCGGCGGCGGCAGCATCGCCCCATGCAGGTCGAAGTAGCGACGCAGGTGACGCGCCACGGATTCACCCAGCTTGTCGCTGTCACCGCCGCGCAGGACCGGACCGGTCTCGGGCTGGTTGCCCAACACTGCCTCGACTTCGGCCCGGGTGATCTCCTCGGACCGCGATGTCAGCGACAGGCGCCGCACGGCATTCTCGAGCTGGCGCACGTTGCCGGGCCAGGAATAGACCCTGAACAGATCCGCCGCACCTTCGGACAGCCAGCGCTTCGACGCGCCTTCACGTTCCGCACGTCCGAGGAAGTGGTCGGTCAGGAGCGAGATGTCCTCCACCCGTTCCCGAAGCGAAGGCACCGCGATGGCCGCGCCGTCCAGCCGGTAGAACAGATCCTGACGCACCTTGCCGCCCTCGATCAGCGATTGCGGATCCATCTGGCTGGAGGCAAGGAAGCGCGGGACGTGATCGCCCGGCACATCCATCATGCGCACGATCCGGGCCTGGATCTCGTCCGGGACATCCGCGATCTCGTCGATCAGCAGCGTCCCACCCTTCACACGCGCCAGCACACGCGCCGGACCGTCGAGGTCCTGCAGGTCGCCCGCCGTCACCGTGACGAACGGCAGCGTGCGCCGGTCGGAGAAGTCATGCAGGGCCTTGGCAATCAGGGACTTTCCCGTGCCGCTTTCGCCGGTGATCAACACGGAAAGATCGGTGTTCATCACCCTCGCAACAAGACGGTAAAGCGCCTGCATCGCGGGGGTCTTGCCCACCAGTGGCAGCTCATCGGGCTCATCGGCACCCACCACCGTTTCTTCCCGCCGGGGCGCACGGTTGCGGTTTTCTAGCGCCTTGGCCGTGCGCTTCATCAGGTCCGGCAGGTCGAAGGGTTTCGGCAGATAATCGTAGGCCTCCGCCTCGGCAGCCTGGATCGCCGTCATGATCGTGTTCTGCGCCGATATGACAATCACAGGAAGGCCGGGCCGGTCCTCGGAGATTTTCGGAAGCATTTCCAACCCGTTTCCGTCGGGCATCATGACGTCGGAGATCACGACATCCCCCTTGCCCTCGCCGACCCACCGCATGAGCGTGGTCAGAGAAGAGGTTGCGTGCACCTTGCATCCCGCGCGCGTGAGCGCCTGGGTCAGCACGGTGCGGATCGTGCGGTCGTCGTCAGCGACAAGAACGGTGCCGTCCATCACTTGGTCTCCTTCTTCGCCCGGGGGGCCCGGGGCAGCGAAATGCGAAAGACCGTCCGGCCGGGGACCGAGTCCACCGAGATCCAGCCGTCGTGGTCCGATATGATCTTCGACACCAGCGCGAGGCCCAGCCCCGTACCGTTCTCCTTGCCCGAAACGAAGGGATCGAAGATGTCGCCCTTGATCGCCTCCGGCAGACCGGGACCGTCGTCGATGATCTCGATCTGCAAGGGCAGCGTCTGGCCGGAGCCATCGGCGCGCCGCAGGCGGAAACTGTGTTCGTAGTAGGTGTGCAGCGTGATGTGGCCGCCATTGATCGGATCGGCCGCTTCCGAGGCGTTCTTCACCAGGTTCAGCACCACCTGCAGCAGCTGGTCCGGATCGCCCCAGGCCATGGGCAGCGAGGGGTCGTATTCCTCGTGGATACGCATGTGCGCGCCGAACCCCAGAAGCGCCGAACGCCGCGCACGATCCAGCACGTCGTGGATGTTCACCTCCCGCCGGTCAGGTGCGGAAAGGTTGCCGAACTGTTCGACCTGCTCCAGAAGCTTCACGATCCGCCGTGTCTCGGCGACGATTAGATCCGTGAATTCAAGATCTTCCTTGGGCAAGTTCATGCTGAGGAGCTGCGCGGCCCCGGTGATCCCGGCCAGCGGGTTCTTGATCTCGTGGGCCAGCATCTCGGCCATGCCGATCGCGGATTTCGCCGCGGATTTCACCGAATGGCTCTGCGTCATGCGACCGGCGAGTTCGCGCGGCGAGATCAGCATGACCATCCAGCCTTCTCGCCCCTGAAGCGGCGCGATCTGCAGGTTGCACACAAGCGGAGGGCGGCTTCCGGTGCCGACGTCCACGTCGTTCACGAAGAGCGCGGTGCCGTTTTCCCGGGCGCGGATGAGGCTCTCTTCGAGAGGCGCATCTATGGCGAGCCGGTCCCAGATCGGCTGGCCCTGCAGCCACTTGGCCGAATTGTTCAGGAACCCCTCCGCCGCCGGGTTCAGGTCGCCGATCCTTTCGTTCGGGTCGATCAGCACCGCCGGGACCGGCAGAGAGGACCAGATCATCATATCGCGGTCATCCATCATCACGCCGCGTCCTTGTCTTGTGGTACTATGGCCTCGCGCAGATGGGAGAGGACGCGCGCCGGATCGCGTTCCGTCAGGACCGTCTTGCGCAGTGCCGCCGGGGTGCCCGCGCGATCCATGTACCAACCCAGATGCTTCCGGGCGACGCGGTTGCCCAGCGTCGGCCCGTAAAAATCCAGCATGGCCTCGTAGTGTTCGGCCACGAGATCGGCAAGCTCCGTGCCTTCCGGTATCTCCGGCGCTGGGGCGCCGTGCAACTTCGACGCGATCTCGGCCAGCATCCATGGGGCGCCCTGCGCACCTCGGCCAACCATGACCCCGTCGGCGCCCGAAAGGTCGAGCGCCCGGCGCGCCGTATCCGCGTCCGTGATATCGCCGTTCGCGACGACCGGGATCGAGACCGCATCCTTCACGGGACGGATCGCCGCCCAGTCTGCGCGCCCCTTGTAGAACTGGCAGCGGGTCCGGCCATGGATCACGATCATCCGCACACCCGCCCCCTCGGCCCGCCTTGCAAGCTCCGGCGCGTTCAGATCCGTGTCGTCCCAGCCCAGCCGGGTCTTCAGCGTCACCGGCAAATCGACCGCGGCAACCACCGCCTCGATCAACCTCAGGGCATGGTCGGGCACCCGCATGAGCGCCGATCCCGACCAGCCGCCCGTCACTTTCTTGGCCGGGCATCCCATGTTGATGTCGATCACCCTTGCGCCCATGTCGGCGACCATCCGGGCAGCTTCGGCCATCGGTTCTGGTTCGCGTCCGGCGATCTGCACGGACGTGTTTTCGACCTGAGCGCCCAGTTCCGCCTTTTCGCGAGTTCCGGGTCTCGCCGTCAGGAACTCGCCCGACGCGATCATCTCCGAAACCACGAGTCCGGCACCGTACCGGGACACCAATGTCCGGAACGGAAGGTCCGTGATTCCCGCCAGCGGTGCGAGCAGCACCGGCGGCTGAATTTGTCGTTTTCCGATGGAAAGCACCAAATGCCTAGTCCTTGTGCGACGTACGCGAGTAAAGCACATCTCCGGTCGGAGTTAGCCTCTGTATTGTATTCCTTCAATGTTTCCGACGCCCTTTCGACGGAGCTTGCCGGAAGTTGCCTAAAAAAACGGCACTCAGACCGGACGATTGCAACCGCCCCGGCCCCTCCTTATGACAAGGAAGACAAAGGATTTCAGACGTATGCGCACAGCAATCCTCATCGTTGCAGCCGGTCGCGGGACTCGTGCCGGTGGCACGCTGCCGAAGCAGTGGCAAGACGTCGCCGGACGTCCGGTGGCGCGCTGGACGCTTGAGGCCATGGCGGGATTCGGCGACCTGATCATGGTCATCCACCCCGACGACCAGGCCCGGGCCCGGGCGCTTTGCACCGGGCTGAACGTCAGGCTGGTCCATGGCGGTGCGGACCGCTCAGTCTCTGTCAGGAATGGACTTGAGGCGCTGGAAGGCGACGGTTTCGACGCCGTGCTGATCCATGACGTCGCGCGCCCCTGCGTCCCTCCCGAAACCGTGCAAGCCGTTCTGGACGCGCTGATTACCGCACCGGCCGCGGCGCCAGCGCTCGCCGTGACCGATGCACTGTGGATAGCCGCTGGTGGCCACGTCAGCGGCACCCGGGACCGCGATGGCCTGTTCCGCGCGCAGACCCCCCAAGGCTTCCATTTCGACACCATCCTCGCCGCGCATCGCGCCTTCGCTGGCGTGGCCGCGGACGATGTAGAGGTGGCCCGCGCCTACGGGATCGACGTGCGCGTCACACCGGGTTCCGAACGCAACATCAAGATCACCACGCCAGAGGATTTCTCTCGCGCAAGCAACATGTTAAGAGGCACCATGGATGTACGCACCGGCAATGGATACGATGTTCACGCATTTGAGGATGGTGACCACGTCATCCTCTGCGGTGTGCGCATCCCGCACAACCGAAAGCTGAAGGGGCATTCCGACGCCGATGTGGGCATGCACGCTGTGACCGACGCGCTCTACGGGGCGCTGGCAGAGGGCGACATAGGCCGCCACTTCCCGCCCAGCGATCCGCAGTGGAAAGGCGCCGCATCCGAGATATTTCTGGAACATGCGGTCGAACTGGCGCGGACACGCGGCTTCCGGATCGGCAACGTGGACTTGACCCTGATCTGCGAGCGTCCAAAGATCGGTCCGCATACCTCTGAAATGACAAAGGAAATGGCACGCATCATGAACCTTGACCCCGGCCGGATCTCGATCAAGGCGACAACGTCCGAACGCCTTGGGTTTACTGGGCGCGAAGAAGGTATCGCCGCTATCGCCACGGCAACGCTGGTGTCGTCATGAAGTGGCTGGCTTCCGTCGGCGGCATCGGGTTCCTGCGCCCCGCCTCCGGCACCTGGGGCTCGCTCGCGGCGCTGCCCATGGCCTACGCCATCCACCTGGTCGGCGGCTTCTGGCTCTTGCTGGCGCTTGGCGTGGTGGTGTTTTTCGCTGGCCTGAAAGCGACAGAGGCGCTGACCCGCACGGGCGACCACGATCCGTCGTGGATCGTCATCGACGAGGTCGTTGGCCAGTGGATCGCGATCATGCCGGTCAGCTTCGGCGCTGGGATGATGGGCATCGACGTCTGGCGGTTGTGGCCCGGCTGGGTCGCTGGCTTCGTGCTATTCCGGCTGTTCGACATTTGGAAACCCTGGCTGGTGGGCCGTGCCGACCGGCGCGGCGACGCGCTTGGGGTCATGCTCGATGACGTGATCGCAGGGGTCTTCGCTGCGCTGGTGTCTGTCTTTCTGGCCGCACTCTACCATGGAACGATGCTGTGAACCTCGCATCTGAAATACTTGAGCAGGCAAAAGCGTCCGGGAGGACCGTGACCGCCGCGGAAAGTTGCACGGGCGGGAAGGTGGCTGCGGCGATCACCGATGTGCCGGGTTCTTCCGCGATCTTCGAACGCGGATTCGTCACGTATTCCAACCTCGCCAAGCAGGAGATGCTGGGCGTGCGTGCCGAAAGCCTAGACGCATATGGCGCGGTGTCCGAGGAAGTCGCGCGCGAGATGGCCGAGGGCGCACGCCGTGCTGCGCGCGCCGATGTTGCCGTAGCCATTAGCGGCATCGCCGGTCCTGGCGGGTCCGAGTTCAAGCCGGAAGGCCGGGTCTGTTACGCCCTCGCCGACGCCTCCGGCACCAGATCGGAGACAGTTGAACATGGCGCTTTGGGGCGGGACAAGGTCCGTACAGCGGCAACCGAACATGCGCTGGCGATGCTTCTGGCGGCGCTGTCCTGACCGCCGGAATGCGTGATGCAGGCTTACTAACCGTTTACTCCGGAGCATTTTTTGCCGGATGTGGCCCAGATCGAAAAGCGCGTTCCGTGAAGGTGATCTTGTGCTATTCGGGAAAACCCACGGTGGACCGGGGCCACCGCAACGTGCGTGCACTGCAACGGAGCGGAGCCGCTTGACGAAGGCAAACCTGAAACGGCACCGACGGCTGGCTTGCGGCGTTTGAAGCACGATAACCGGCACTGCGTGGACGTTTTCTACAACACAGCGACAAACGAAGGCAGATCGTCGTCGTCGATGGCTTGCCAGATGGCATTTGCCACATCGCCCCCGACCAATGCAGCCACCTTGCCGGCGATCCGTGCCTTGCGGCTTTCGGCTGACAAGGGCGCATACAGATCGTGGTGCGCTTCGAAGACACCATCGGCGGTCTCGATACGGACAAGAGCTTCAGTTTCGACCAGGGATTCATCGGCGCGCACCTCGACCTTATCCCGCAATGCGATGAGATCAGCATCGTGGCAGAGAGCGTCTGTGTAGGTGTCCAGCCGTGCAGTGTCGTGCCCCAGGAGCGCAGCGGCGACAATAGCCCTATAGGAGAACTTCAATTGCAATCCGGTCTTCGGTTCCGGAAGGTTGCAGACGGTCAGCCAGCGCGGGTGCGTGAAGATCTGTATCGCTTCGATTTCGGAAAGGTGCGGGACCGGCAAACTGGCCAGGGCTTCCAGAGTGGCGTGCAGCCCGTGGCAGCATGCGTGGAATTTGTGGCTGATCGAAAGCATCCAGGGCGCCGCCTGTTGGTTCACAGTGCCGTCGCAGTGGTGCGTTGCGAGGAAACCGTTCACGCCGTCAAGGGCCTGTGGCGCTGAGGTGAGGCCTGCTTTGGCCAGCAGGGCGGCCTCCACCCCGTTGGCTGCGGCCATCCCTGCGTTGAAAGGTTTGCCCATCGTGCCGAACTGCGCCTTCAGGCCGGACGCCCGGGTTGTGACAAGCGACAGCGCGTGCCCGGTGCTCTCGGACGAGAGACCGAGCAGGCGCGTGGCGGCCACCGTCGCGCCGAAAGCGCCCGCCGTGGCAGTCTGGTGAAAACCGGCCTGGTAATGGGATCGGCCAAAAAGTACGCCAAACCGGATGGATGCTTCACAACCGACGAGCGCGGCGTCGATCACCTCGGACAGACGCGCGCCTTGCAGTTCCCCGACGGCGAGGGCGGCGGGCAACACGGCGACCGATGGATGGCCGATATGGGCAAAGTGGGTGTCGTCGTAGTCGAGCGCATGTGAGGCCGCGCCGTTCAACAGGGCCGCCCCGCGTGCAGGTGCCCTGCCCGATCCGAACAAGGTCGCCTGGCCCTGTCCGCACTCGCTCTCGATCAACGCGCGGACGCTTCGGGCCACAGGCTCGTCGCGCCCGGCGATGCCGCAAGCGACCCAATCCGCAGTGGACAGCCGCATGATCTCGCGCGCGTCAGGATGATCCAACGCGGCGATGGCAGCGTTCAGGATCTGATCGGTTGTGGACATGGCTCCTCCCGGCACGTCGATGTGCAGAGGGAAACATCCTCCGAGCAGGAAGCCAAGGGCTTCCGGTCAGGCGTCCATCAACAGACGTGCCGGTTCCGCGGCGGACGTCGTCTCGTTTGCATCGCGGTATTTGTCCGCCGCTTCGCGGGCCGGATCGGTGTCCACTGCGCCGCCGGCGATGCTGCGGGAAACTTCGTCCTTTCCGCGCAGGTCCTCGCGCGTATCGAGGCGTGCAAGCGTGGTCTGATCCGTGCCGCGCGGGACCGCGCTTTCGCGCACGGCTTCGGCATCGGCGGATTCTGTTTCGGCGGCCTTGCTTGCGGCGTCCTCCGCCTTCTGTTCGGCCTGCAATTCGATGGTGACCTCCGCAAGGCGCGCGGCCTGCGACGTGGACACCGGCGGAGGAGTGGCAGGCACAGGTTGGACGGCGGAGGGCCGGACCGTCGCGCCAGTTGCGACGGGCGCGCCCGCCCCTTGCGGCGCAGTGCCGAAGGACGTGCCGCCCGGAGCTGTCCGGCTTTGCGAGGCGGGGGTGCCATCGACCTCCGACACCGGGCGTGGCGCAACAGAGGCCCCAGGCGCGAAGGCCGATATGGAAAACATTGAGGGCATTTCGTTCGTCCCTTCTTAGTCTCTAAGAACTACTCCAAAGGGATGACCTGAAAATCGGGCCAAAAGGCGGCAATCCCGCCCGGATCGGCCCGGATTCGCCCGCACTGGTTAACCGCCGGTTCACACGGGCAGAAGATTTGCCCGTCAGCCGTAAAGCTCTGCCGCCCGGCGCTCGAACGCGCGAACGATCCGCTGCATCGCCTCGTAGAAGAACATGCCGGCCGCGCCCTGCAGGATGCGGTTGCGGAATTCGAAGTCCACGAAGAATGAAACCTCACAGCCGCCATCGACATCAGTGAAACCCCATTTGGATTTCATGTGGTGAAACGGGCCGTCGAGGTATTCCGTGTCGATCCGCATGTCATCCGGCCAAAGCGTCACACGCGATCCGAACCGTTCGCGGAACACCTTGAAAGAAATCACGAGGTCCGCCAGCATCACCTCGTGGTCGCCCTCCTTTTCGTGCGACCGAATCCGGGCCGCCGCCGTCCAGGGCAGGAACTTCGGGTAATTGGCCACGTCAGCGACCAGATCGTACATCTGCTGGGCGGTGTACGGGAGTTTGCGGGTCTCGGAATGGGTTGGCATGAGTCTCCGTCAGGGTCGCTCGTATCAGGTGACACTGGCGATGGATGTCGTATGCTGCGCACAGGAAATCAAGGGGTTGTGATGTCAGAGCGTCCTTATGTCGTAGACGAGATGATCTCGGCCAAGGCCATTGCCGCACGGATCGAGGCGCTCGCGCAGGAAATAACGCGCGCCTTTGGCGACACCGAAAAACTGGTTGTCGTCGGCCTTTTGCGCGGCAGTTTCGTGTTCATCGCCGATCTCGTGCGAGAACTGCGCCTGCCCGTGGAGGTCGATTTCCTGGAGGCGTCCTCTTACGGCGACGCCACGGAATCGAGCCGCGAAGTGCGGATCCTGAAGGATCTCAGGTCGGGGATCGAAGGGCGCGATGTGCTGGTGGTGGAGGACATCGTCGACACCGGTCACACGCTCCATCATGTCATGCACCTACTGCGCGGCCGCAATCCGGCGCGGCTGAAGACCATCGCTCTGCTGGACAAGCCCGCCCGCCGCGAGGTCGACTTCAAAGCCGACTGGATCGGGTTCGAGATTCCGGACGAATTCGTGGTCGGCTACGGAATCGATTATGCGCAACGCAACCGCAACCTTCCTTTTATCGGCAAAGTCCGGTTTGCCGGCGAAGCGTCAGGGACCGCCTGACTGAATCGTGAAAGCCGCACGATCCGACCTCCATCGAAAGACAGTGCCGCCGCCTGCGCGGAAGCGCACCACGCCCCTGCTCTTACGCACACGCAGAATTTGTTTGTCACCACCCGCAGCACCATTAAGCTGTCCGCATTGAAACAGGGAGATACCCAATGAAGAAAACCATTACCGTATTCGCAGCGCTGGCCGTTTGCGCCACAGCCGCAACCGCGCAGGATCTGCCGCAGCCCGTCAAGGCACGGCAGGGGCAGTTCAACATCCTCGCATTGAACCTCGGCGTGCTGGGCGGAATGGCAAAAGGCGCGGTCCCCTACGACGCCGAGGCCGCACAGGCCGCAGCGGACAACATTGTCGCCATCACCAGTCTGAACCAGGCGGCGATGTGGCCGGAGGGCACCGATAGCATGTCCATCGACGGCACCCGTGCCCAGCCTGTCATCTGGGAAAAAATGGACGACTTCCATTCCAAGTGGGAAGATCTGGGCGCGGCAGCGACCGAGATGGCATCTGCCGCGGGCACCGGCCAACAGGCGCTTGGCCCGATGCTCGGCAAGGTCGGCGGCGCCTGCAAGGCGTGCCACGACACGTACCGCGCGCCGGAATAAATGCGCCGTCTTCTGAAAGTTCTGGTCCCGATCGCGGTCATCGCGGTCGGAATCGGTTTGTGGCTGACCGCGCCGACGCGGGTCGATGCCGCACGATTCGAGGCGCTCACCGGCGATGCCGCACGTGGTGAAACGGTTTTCACCGCAGCCGGCTGCGCATCCTGTCACCACGCCCCCGACAGTGAAGACAAGCTGGTGCTGGCGGGCGGACAGGCTTTCCCGTCGGACTTCGGCACGTTCTACGCGCCCAACATCTCGCCGTCGGAGGAGGGAATCGGCGGCTGGTCCATCGTCGATCTCGCAAATGCCGTGACTCAGGGCGTGTCACCGGAGGGAGAGCACCTGTACCCGGCCTTCCCTTACACCTCCTACACCAAGATGGAGGATCAGGACGTAGCGGACCTTCACGCGTACATCATGTCGCTTGAGCCATCCGACGCCGCGTCCAAGCCGCACGACGTCGGCTTTCCGTTCAATATCCGGCGGTCGCTTGGCGGATGGAAACTGCTGTTCTTCACAGACGACTACGTGATGCCCGCCGGCGACAATGAACGTGGCCGCTATCTGGTCGAGACCCTTGCCCATTGCGGCGAATGTCATACGCCGCGCAATGCGCTTGGCGGTCTGGACAAGGGGCGCTGGCTGGCCGGTGCACCCAACCCCTCGGGTCAGGGCACGATACCGGCACTGACCCCCGACAAGCTGACGTGGTCTGCAACCGACGTGGCCTATTACCTCGAAACCGGGTTCACTCCGGACTTCGACAGCGTCGGTGGGCACATGGCCGAGGTGGTCGACAACTTCTCGAAGCTTCCAGCAGAGGATCGCGCTGCCGTGGCCGCCTACGTCAAGGCGCTTCCCGCGCCCTGATTTTGGGCGGCGCGTTCAGAACGCGTAAAGGCGCGGCGCCAATTCCAGGCCGCGCCTTTTCAATTTGCCTCGCATTGTCGTACGGTACCTGCAAATTGAAAGATACATTCATGCCTCATGTCTGCATTATAGGTGCCGGACCAACTGGTCTGACCGCGGCTGTCGAACTCTTGCGCAGGGGCGCAACGGTCACCCTGATCGAGAAACGCGCCGCCTCGTCCAACTTTTCCCGCGCCGTCGGCATTTCGCGTGCCTCCATGGAGATCCTCGCGCCGTCCGGGGTATCGGACGCCCTGAAGGCCGAGGCCATCCGCCTTGACGGCGTGATCTTCCACTCGGACAGCCGTCCGCTGGCGCGGCTGAGCATACCCGAAGGTGACCGGGGGCAAGTCTGGGCTCTGGCACAGGACCGGACGGAGCATCACCTGACCGAGGCGTTCCACAGGCTTGGCGGCACGATGCACATGGATCGCCCCTGCACCGGCCTGTCTCAGGATGCGAAAAGTGTGAAGGTCGCCACACCCAACGGCCCGATCGAAGCCGATTTCGCCATCGCGGCCGACGGTGTGCGCAGCACGGTGCGCAACACTCTGGGTCTGGAGTATCATGGCCACGACCTGCCGGGGGAATGGTCTATCGCCGATGTAAACGCACGCGACTGGCCCGATCCGGCAATGCTGCATGGCTACATGCTGTCGGGCGGCAACGTCGCCGTGGTCGTCCCGATGGAGAAGGCGCGCTTTCGGGTGATCGCTTCCCTTCCCGACGCGCTGAAGGCACTTCCGGTGCACATGGACGTGACAAAGGTGCACCGCGCCGGACGCTTCACGATATCCATACGCCAAACGGAAGACTATCGCGCGGGGCGGGTGCTGCTGGCCGGGGATGCGGCCCACTGCCATTCGCCGGTCGGCGGGCGTGGCATGAACCTCGGCATTGCCGACGCCGCAGAGGCCGCCCAACGCATCGTCGAGAATGATCTGGACGAGTACGGCGAAAGCCGCCACCTCGTGGGCAAACATGTGATCGAGCAATCCGAGAAGCGCCGCAGGATGTTGCAGGCGACCTCTCCGCTTACACGGAGCGCAGTAGAAACCGTTCTAAGGATGGCCGGAGCCTTTGAGCCTCTGGGCAGACGCCTGGTCCGCGGGCTGGTGGCCGACTGAGCATGTGCCCAGTCAGGCCCTGGCGTCAGGCCCGGCCAAGCTTCTCCTGACGGGCATCGCGCAGCCGGGCGAAATCGTCGCCCGCATGATACGACGACCGCGTCAGCGGCGTGGCAGACACCATAAGGAAGCCCTTGCCGAACGCCGCCTTTTCATAAGCCGCGAATTCCGACGGTTCGACGAAACGGTCCACCCGGTGGTGCTTTGGCGTCGGTTGCAGATATTGACCGATGGTCAGGAAATCCACATCGGCGGCGCGCATGTCGTCCATGACTTGCCGCACGGCCTGTGCCTCTTCGCCCAGACCGACCATGATGCCGGACTTCGTGAAGACGCCCGGGTCGAGTTCCTTCACCCGTTGCAACAGGCGCAGGGAGTGGAAGTAGCGCGCGCCCGGGCGGACTTCGGGGTAAAGCCCCGGCACGGTTTCGAGGTTGTGGTTGAAGACGTCGGGCTTCGCGGCGACCACGATCTCCAGCGCTTCCGGCCCGCACTTCAGGAAGTCCGGTGTCAGGATCTCGATCGTGGTGCCGGGTGAGCGATGCCGCACCGCTCGGATCGTCTGCGCAAAATGCTCTGCCCCGCCATCTTCCAGATCGTCCCGGTCGACGGAGGTGATGACCACGTGGTTCAGACCCAGCTTCTGGACGGCATCCGCCACGCGCCCCGGTTCAAACACATCGAGCACATCGGGGCGCCCGGTCGCCACGTTGCAGAAGGTACAACCGCGGGTACAGATCTCACCCATGATCATCATGGTGGCATGCCCGAGGTTCCAGCACTCGCCCGCATTTGGGCAGCCGGCCTCTTCGCAGACCGTCACCAGCTTATGCTCGCGCATGATCCGCTTGGTTTCGTTGTATCCCTGCCCGCCCGGTGCCTTGACGCGAATCCAGGACGGTTTCTTCGGCTGGGCATTGTCGGCCCGGTGTGCCTTTTCGGGATGACGTTCCCCGGGGATCTTCAGATCGCGCATGTCACTGACCTTTTGCAACAACGGCTTTCATCTCTCCTACGCCTGATTGGCCAGCGAATCCACCCCGTTGCCATGCATGCCGGGCAAAGCGCATGGGCGTCATCGCAAAGGCCGGTGATAAGCCCTGCCATCGAAAACAGAGTATCAAACAATGCAACCAAGCGATGGAGCGGCGCATTGATCGTGAAGATCAGCAAGGAGAGGCTTCATGTCCAAACGTCAGACAACATCCGCGGGCGCCCCCGTCCCGACAAACGAAACCTCGCGGACTGCCGGGCCGCGCGGGCCGCTTCTGCTCGAAGACTACCAGCTGATCGAGAAACTGGCCCACCAGAACCGCGAGCGCATCCCCGAACGCGCCGTCCACGCCAAGGGATGGGGGCTTCAGGGCACGTTAACCGTGACGCACGACATCACTAAATACACCC